>JBBAJX010000012.1:0-41148 GCA_040403885.1 Sediminibacterium sp.
AGTCTTTGCATTTCACCTAAACTTACGTCCAGTCTATTATAATTTTTCATTAAAAAATCATAAATATATTGGTAGGTAGCAATGGCTTCTTGCATAGTTAATTTATCATCCTTTCTTCCCTCCATTAATTTAGGTATTTCATAATAAGCTAAATTATAAATAAGTGCACCCTTACTTTCAGGATTGGTATTGTGGTCCCAAGTCTTTAAAGCTTTTATAATGGGTGCCAATGTAGGATATTTACTTTCATCTACTAAAAACATAGTATCTGCCGTAAAGCCATAAGGAAATAAAATAGTAGAAGGTAATTGACGATCAAATTTTATTCGCTTTAAATCGGCGTAAGAAATTTTATCTAATGGGTCAATCAAATCTTTAGCACGGCGACTTCTATTGTCGTGGTATAATTCATAACCATCTTTAGGATCAAAATTCTTAGGATCTAAATTTTCATTCTCTGCAGTGGCTAAAAAAGGAGAGTGATTCATATTAATTAAGTAACCACTTTTAGGGTTGGTATACTGAGGAAACTCGTTTAAAGGTTTAAACTTTGTCCATAGTGTTGCCCTTGTATTACCTGGCACTGTTGAATTCCAATGATAACTAGTATCGGCATTACGATAAGGCATTTTTCCACTAGAAATATAAAATATTGTATCAAACTTATCAGCATACATAATATTAAACATAGCTAAATGGTTCTGCGCCACTGCTGTTTTAAATTCAGTAAAATTAGTAGCCCTATTCATTGCATACCATTGTTGCAAAGCACCCGCATCCATGAGGGCAGGCAAACGCATTGAAAAATATTTACCTTCTGGACTCACAGCAGTAGGACCGTATATTGAAGTATAAGCCATTTTAGAAATAGGGAAAGGGATGCCCTTGATACTTATTTTAATTTTTCTTTTTTCAAGAGCAAGCCATTCGCCATCTACTTTATATTGTCCTTTATGTGCTTTGTTGGTTTCTAATTGATAGATATCTATTTTATCTTGAAAGTTAACGGTATGTGCCCATGCTAAATTGGGGGTGGTACCATGAAAAATTAAGGGAGCGCCTGGAAATAAACCTCCTAAAATATTCCAACCTTCTTCACTTTGTAAATGTGCTTCATAAAAAGCAGTAGCGCCTTCAATGGGTTGATGCGCGTTAATCACCAACATATTTTCACCTGTGGTAGACTTACTTGAATGCACTGCAATTGTATTAGAGCCTTCTCCTGTCATACCTGCTAAATGAGCAATAGAACCATTGAGTATCTTAGGTAAGGATTTATCTACTCCACAAAAAACAGCTACAGAAAAAACAGTTGACGCTAAATAGTCTTCAACACTTATAGGAAATACATTTTTATTTAAAACTTTATCAGGATGTGCTTTAGCAAAAGCTTCTAAGCCTGCTAAATAACCTTTTACTAGTAAAATAAATTTGGGGTCTAAACTATTAATTTGTTCTAGCACAACAGCCTTGGTATTTAATAATCCAAATACATAATCAACTGGAGCTCCTTTTTTACCTAAATAAGTAGCTAGCTTTCCTTTACCCGTTAAAATAAGGGTTTGAATAGTGGTGAAATCGTCTTCGGCATGCGCCCAAGCTAAGCCATAGGCTACTTCAGGGTCGGTAGGTGCAAATATATGTGGTACGCCGTAAGTATCTCTAGCAATGGTAATTTTATCCCTACGAATAAGGGGTTCATTACTTGATTGAGCAATAGCAAATTGTTGTAATAAAATACAAATAGATAAAAGGAGAAGACGCATGTAGAGTTGTTTAGGCTTAATTATAATTTCAACGGTGTAATTTATAGAAACTATCTAAATTTACAGTAGTTAATAATTAAAATAGATAACAATGATTGAATCTAAAAGGTTTGGTTCTAAGAAAGCACTAATAGATATAGATGAAACCATCTGCTTTTATACAGATAAAAGAGTGTATGAGCTAGCCGAGCCTAATTTTGAAAATGTGGCTAAGATTAATAAACTATACGATGAAGGCTGGCATATTACTTATTGGACAGGCAGGGGCGAAAGTTCTAAACGCGATTTAAGAGGCCTTACATTAGAACAATTGAATAAATGGGGCTGCAAGTTTCATGACTTAATTACGGGCTACGACCCTAATGGAGGCCCTACTAAACCTAACTTCGATTTAGTGATAGACGATAAGGCTAAGAGGATAGAGGAGCTTTAATAGCTTGCTTATTTTTTTTAGCAAAGGGTAAATAGAAAACCCAGAAATGTACTAAGGCAACAGCTTCTAATACTAAAATATAATAAGGCCATTCTCCTATTACAAAAGGATTGTTTACTGCTGGCTTGGCCGATAAATACATATAGTTAGCACCCACTGTATAATTTATAATACCTACACCAATAGCTACTAATTGCGTGTAGCCTAAAACCCATAACCAAGATTTTGGTCGGGGTACAAAGTTGAAATGAACAATCATATATATAATAACTAATAACAAACCACCGTGGTCAATAAAGTAGGCATAAAAATTATAACCTTCCATACCTACTGTAAATTCTGGGGTGAGTAAAGCATGTATGCCACCGGCTAAACCCCAGTAGTAGAGGCATTCGGCCAACCACTGCCTATAATTAATGAGTGTGACTATGCATAAAAAATAACTAATACTACATAAATGAAAAGGTAAGCTTTGTTCTAAGTTCCAGTAGCCTGTTGAATAAACGTAATAATTTTCTATGATATAACTAATAGCAAAGAATAAGGCAATAAAATTAGCGTAGGTTTTAGGTTGAATTTTTTTAAAATACAAGGGTATTCTTACTATAATAGTGATGATAAGAATAACTATAATAATGCATTGCCACCAAAAAAGGGAGAAGGTTTCAATAAAAGCAACAGGATGAATTTTCCCAATTATACTCATTATAAAATTATAAGTTGCGAATCCAAATATTTCTATAACTAATAGGATTACCATCATCACCATGGTCTTGCAACATTAATGGTAATTTAGCAGCATGTTTTTTATACACTGGTTTCATTACCCAGTCGGTAGGCCCTAAAATAGTTACATTGTTTTGTATAAGTACTCCATTATGCATAACAGTTATACGGGCTGGGCTTTCTAGATCGCCATTCTCTTTAAATTGAGGCGCTGTAAAAACGATATCATAAGCCTGCCACTCACCTGGTTTACGACTTGCATTCACTAATGGAACATGTTGCTTATACACAGCTCCTGCTTGACCATTGGAATAAGTAGGATTATTATAAGAATCTAATACTTGAATTTCATATTTACCCATTATATACACACCGCTATTGCCTCTTGCTTGTCCACTGCCTTTTACTTCAGCAGGTTCTCTAAATTCAATATGTAATTGGCAGCTTCCAAAAGCTTCTTTGGTAATTAAGTCGCCTGCTCCTTTAATATCAGTGACAGAACCATCTGCATCAATTTTCCATCCTGCAGGACTACCATCTTTTTTTTGAAAAGCGCCTAGGCCATTACTATTATATAGAATAGTGGCGTCAGAAGGCGCGTCTGTATTGCTTACACCTGGTGTCACTAAGGGTACATTTACCCATACTTCCAATAAGCCAGCAAGGCTATCAATATTTAATTTTTTTTGTGCTATTGTAAATTGGGTACATGCTAATAGGCAGGCTAGCAGAAGTAATTGTTTTTTCATAAAATAGTTTTAAAGTAAGCAATCGTTACTATGAATATAATAAAAAAAACATTCTTAGGGGGAACAAATGGTATGAAATGACTAGAAATTCTAGGTGAAATCATGCTATCCTATACAATACTAGGCAAATGTTAAATTTTATTACCTGTAGTTCCTTTAATAATGCCGCGACAATTAGCAGCACCACAATTACAGTTAAAAGGTTCCATGGTTTCATCTAAGAAGGCTCCATAATCTAAGGTAAGCTCTTCGCCCTTTTGAACGGCTCTATTAATAACTACATTTAAGCCAATATAAACGCAATTGGCGTCGCAGTGGTGGTTTTGAGGAGACCATTCTTCGGGTTGTAAGTCCCATAATATATATACATCCTTACTTATAGGATAGGCGTATCTTCTGAAATTTAATTTTTCTCTTTCGTCCCAATTTTCATCTACAAATTTTTTGGTGACAATGCGTTGCGCTTTTTCTTCCCCTTGAAATAAAATAGTGTCTTTTGGTAAATCCCATTTAGCGTACATTCCATATCCAGCAATAGCATTGCCTTTAATTTTATACACTTTTTCTTTTCTTCTATAACGCGCCATGCCTTCAATAATAATTCTTTCTAAGAAGCCACGCTGGCCTGCTCCATCGTGTAGTAAAATATAATCCGCAGAGCCTTCATAGCCTTGCGCATAAAAAACAGAACAAGTAAAATTTATTTCAAGGAAAAATATTTCACCTTTATCATTCATTCTAAAATCCATTCTTCCATAACCCACACCATTAAAAGACATGAAAACTTGCTCAGCAATACTTTTTAATCTACTAGCTAAACTAGCATCGCTTACTGGAATATTCGCATTGGGATGCAGTTCAGAAGTTTTTAAAGTGTAGGTTTTAAAACTAAATCCTTCAGGAAAAATATATTCAACGGGTACAAAGCTGGTACAAGTTTTTCCATCTGCATTAGCTGACACTAATACTGTGAATTCACGGCCATCAATATATTCTTCTACCAAGGCAGCACCAAATTCTGCTAATATGCTTTTCACCTTGGTCACTAAATCGGCGGTATTATTGGCTTTGGAAGCATTGTCCACGCCAAGGCTATCGCCCGCCTTGGCAGGTTTAACGAATAAAGGGAATTGTAAATTTCCTGGAAGTTGGGATATATCCGCTTCAGACTCTATATGAATATGGGCCGGTGTTTTCACCTCTTCGCAGAAAGCCAAATACTTCATAATGGTTTTAGGCGGATCATATAAATTGGTGCTAGGTCCTGTATAGGGTAGTTCCAATAAATCCAAACTCATAATGACATCTATAGAAGGCACTTTCCATTCTAAATAACCTTCACATAAATTAATATAGATATCGTAATTTTTTTCTTTGAGTTCTTTTAATTGTTGATAGGTAGTAAGCTTATTTAAAAAAACATGATCGATATGCGCTTCGGGCATAATAGAAGAAAGATCTCTTTTAGGATCGTAGTATTGATAATCTACTTCAGAGGTTGAATAGTCGGGTTGAAGTACACAAATTTTTAAATTTGTAAAACTTGATGGATTATTTAGGGTAGGAAGGGGGCGCATAATTTTATTTTTTTCTTCTAACAAATGCGTCATTAATAATATGCACCACTAATTCAGTAAAACTTTGATTGGCATAACGCAAAATAGCACCAATAGAGGTATAATTTTCATCTTCGCTAATACCACACTGCGCATTCACTTCTAATGCATAGGCTTCGCCTGTTTTGTTATCTATGCGCACATCTACTCTTGTATAACCCGTTCCATTACAAGCCACATAGGCATCCCAAGAAACTTTTTGAACAGCGAGTTGAACTGCCTCGTCTCCTAATTGGTATTGATAAAAATTTTCATCTTCTGGCATAGGGCTTTCTTCTTCATAAATTTCCCATAATCTATCAAAGGATAAAAACTTTTCTTTTTCTGGAAGAGAAGCGTGAAAGACTCTTTCTACCGGAGGGTATATCTTTGCATACTCAGGATGGGTATGGCTTCCCACTATCATCACTGTGTATTCAGGGCCTTCTACAAAGGACTCTGCCACAATACCATCAGAAGATAAATTCCATCCTCTGTATCCTTCAAACATTTTAGCTAATTGTGTTTTTAATTCTAATTCTGTTTCTACTACATTTTTCACACCTACTCCTAAACTTCCACCAGACACCGCAGGCTTTACAATTAAAGGGCTTCCTAATTTTTCAATAATCTCTTTCGCATTAATATTATTATCTCTAATGGCTTCCCATTTCGGCGTGGCTACACCTGCTTCATCAAAAGCTTTTTTCATGGGAATTTTAGATGTAGTGATATCGTAGAAGTAATCATTGGCACCTGTATATACTAATTGTTTTGCGTCTAAGGCTTTAATAACAGAAACGCCAGGGGCACCATTAATTTCATCTCCATCACATAAATTAAGTACTACTGGAAAATGAATTCCTTTTTCTCTTTCATGTGCAATTTCTTGCACAATCATTTTATAATTTTCTAAAGTAACAGGTTGCCATTTCCAAGGAAGATCTAGTTGTTCAAATACGCGCGTATACTCTTCGATACTTTGACTAAAATCATAATAGTAGGCTAAGTTCGGATCTGGATTATCCAAGGCTGGGGCTAAGACCCACACTTTCAAATGTCCTACTGGAACAAAAGGGTAAAATAAGTTACGAAAGGTTGTCAACGCAGTTTTAAATGGTTAGTATATGTTAGTATAATATTCATTGAAGTTATAAAATATATAATACTAACAAATTATTATAGCCATTAATTTAATAACTACTAAAGCCTATAAATTTATACTGCTTCATACTCATTTAGAAAATACTTCAATGGGATAAATTACAATGCATTTAAAAGCCATTTATATATTATAGATGCTTGTATATCAATATGTTATGAAAAATTAATTTAATTGCCAATACATTAAAATTTTATAAAAGATGCAAAGCCAAGTAGTCATTTGTGATAAACAAATTGTGTATGCAATGGGATCTAGCTTACTTATCAAAGACAATCCACAATTAATGGGCTATCATATCATCAAAAGTATAGAGGAATTGAATGGTTATATCGCCTATGATAAAACTAAACAGGTTCTACCTATGGTCTTAGTGGTTGATAGTGCCATGTTTCATTTTGGAAATCCATCTACTATGCGTCAAATCAAAGAGATTAAAACCAGAATGGGCGTGATGGTGATCTTTAATGAACAAGATGAAGCTCATTTGTATCAATTAATTGATAATGGTATATCGGTCATAGTAGCACGTAATGTTTCCAAACAAGAATGGTCTAAAGCACTTGAAATGGCCAGGTTACAAAAAATATATTTCTGTAATCGTATTGCCGATAAGGTATTTAATATGGTGAATTGTATAGATAAAATTAAGCTAACAGAGAAAGTACACCAGTTGCATACTTATGATAAATATATTTTAGTACGCATATGTGAGGAGGCTTCTAGTAAACAAATAGCTTATGAAGTGGGTCATAGTAAGCGCACTATTGAAGGGCACCGTACAAAAATGATGCAGCAATTAGAAGTTAAAAATTTAGCAGGCTTAGTGAAGATGGCCTTTATGTCAAAGCTATATGATCATTATTTAGAGAACCCTGGTTTATATGATGTGACTTCATGTGCTAAAACATCTTCTTTATAAAAATGAATAGTTTTAAAATCACCATCAATATATTTTTGCGCCTGGTCTGTAAAATGATTTGAACTGGCAAAGCGACTTTGCCCACCCGTAATAATTGTTTTTGCTTCTAATTTTTTTCCAAAACTAACAGCTGCAATAAAACTACTTCCAGAATAACCATAACGCCTTAAAGTATTATCATACTTTCTACTCTCAAAAGCAGGCAGGGAGCCCCATTTAGAAGATGTTTGTCCTACCGCTATACTGGGTGCATTGTCATTAAACTTCTCCCCTGGGTTTACTCTTTGGTATCTATTAATATCGCCCCAGATTATTTCCCATTTACCATAAGTTTTTTCTAGTTGATTCAATGTCTCATTTAAGAGGGCTAATTTTTTTTCATTCGAAACAGCTTGAACCATCTGCTCATATTTTTTTATGATTTGAGTAGTGGCTTCTTCTGTAGTGGCAGGAGGAATTTCTTTTGACCAATTGTTTGCCCATTCAAGAGCAATAGTGGTTGCAATTGAATTTATACCAGCATCCCCATTCCAACTAGCTAAATAGTTCACTGCCTTTTTTTCTCTTTCATTTAAAGGAATGGTTTTTGTATACGCCAAAAAAGAAGGAAGTAAAATATCAAAAGCGCTTAAATGTTTATTGTAACCCAATTGAATTAAATCCTCTAAGGAAATTTTATCTATTTTACTCAGTAAATTAACTGCATTAATACCGCGTCCATTTTCACCATCTGGTGCCATATAATGTGGATAGTCTTTTTCTTTAGGGCTATTTATTCCAGCCACTGTGAAAGGGGTAGCATTACAGTTTTGCAACCATCCATTTACAGGGTTAATACTTTGTACAATTTCATTTAGTGGGTGCACACCTAACCAATTCGTGGCTTTAATAGAACCATCAACGGGTAAACTAAAATCATAATTTTTATTTCTCTTGGGCATGAAATTACCATGCCAATACGCAATAGAGCCATCTGCATCGGCATACACAGTGTTATTGCTATTATTACCTAATAATAATAAAGCTTTTTGATACTCTTTTAAATTAGTAGCCTTGGTCCTAGTCCAACATTCTATTAAGGCATTTAAAGAACGATTATTTTCTTGCAAACTTAACCACTTTTCATTCTTCGCTCCCATCACAGGGCCATGAATTGTTTTATAAGTAAGGAATGATTTTGTTTTTATTTGTCCTTCTTCCAAATATTGAATAGGAATAGTTCTTTCTTTAATGGGCAGAAGACTTTGTTCATAATGCGATACCCAGCCTGTTTTATTTTTAGCTACTTGTTCTTCATATACATCGGCTACATCGGCATAGCTACTGGTATGCATAAAACCTAAATGTTCGTTGAAGCCTTGATAAATAAACATTTGCCCCCAAGTAACTGCTCCGTATACATTCAAGCCTTGCTCACTCACCATATGAATTTCTGATCTAAAATAAAAAGGCACATGGGGGTTAATATATAATAATGCATTTCCATTTTTACTATGCTGAGGTGCTATCGCAAAACCATTAGAACCTTTCTGTATTTTTTCTTCTAAAGCATAAGGCTCTTCCATATTCTGCACCACTAATTTTTGGGCATTTGGAGTTTGTCCGTAAAAAGAAGCTACCTGATTAACTTTAATCCCTCCAGTTCTTGTGGGCGATACGCTTCCGTCTGTCCACATTAGATGATACCAGGGTTTATAATATTGAATGGCTTTAGGGTGTACTTCTGGATGTTTGTATAAATAATAATTTAGTCCATCCGCATGAGCTTGTAGTAATGCCTTAAACCAAACGGGGCTTTTATTATAATCATTGATGGCAGCTAGACTATCTTGAATAAGGCGCATCATTAAGTCTTCATAAATGGCAGAAGGTCCTTTTACTTCAGCAGTACGGCCTAACATTTCTAAATAGTTCAATTCTATTTGTCCTACATTCTCTTCACTTTGGGCATACATTAATCCAAAAACAGCATCGGCATCGGTCTTGCCATATACATGGGCAATGCCCCATTCGTCTCTTATAATATTTACTTGTTTTGCATGTTGCTCCCACCTTGCTATTTCGCTAGCAGTTATTTTTTGCGCCTTACTCATAAAAGAGCTAGTCAATAATATGACTATACAACACATGTAAGGGAGGAGACTCATTCTACTGTTGGTATTTTTTGTATGCTGTGTACTTTTTCTATAATGCGTTTTTTTCATAAAATCTAATTGATATATTGAATTCAATTTAAGCAAAAAAAAGCACAAACTTTTCGGGTTTGTGCTTTTTGACAAAATGGGTTTAATTAGATACCCCAAGTTTTCATTATAGCTAAATCTTTTTTCACACAATCTAAAGGTGCTAAGCCTTGGTAAGACTCTTGTTCAATGATATAATGGTGAGCGCCTCCAATTTTTTTAGCAAGTAAGGCAATAGATTTAGGATTTACTACGCCCTGCCCTAAAATAGTGCTTTCATAACCATCATTCATCTCGCCTTTTTCTGCTTTAATTTCATCTTTAACGTGCAATGATTGGAAACGGCCCGGATACTTATTAACCCACTCAGCTGCTCTTCCACCTGCGCCATACATATTTCCAAAATCTAATTGGTGCACTACTAAGTTAGGATCGGTATGTTGTAAGATTAAATCATACATTAAAGTACCATTTAATTTTTCTTTAAATTCAAAATCGTGATTATGGTATCCAAATTTCATGCCACTTGCTTTACATAATTCACCCGATTTATTAAATACCTCTAGTTGTTGCATTAATCCATCATAAGTACTTCTTAATTTATCATCTATGGAAGGACTGATAACATAAGATTGACCCATTACTGCTGCATCTTCTACGGTACGCTTCCATACGTCGGTGAAATCTTTCTTGGACTTATCCCAATGGGTAGCATTCATTACAGTATGGCCACTAGGCATTTTCAAGCCTAAGCCATCCAATACTTTTTTAAATTCGGGAGCTGCCCATCCGTAGAATTTTCTATTTACATAATTGGCATGCTCAACATATTCAAATCCCATTTTAGATAATGCTGTTAAGGTTTCCATTGGTTTTTTGGACATGTCTTCACGCACTGAATATAATTGAACACCAATTAAATTTTTACTAGCTACCATTTTAGTACTAGACCATAAAGCACTTGGTTTTAAACTGGCACCCACTATTGCAAGCGTTGCGTTTTGTATAAATTTTCTTCTTGAGTTTTTCATAAGAATTGTTTTTTAGTATTTAAACTTACCATAATTTTTTGACTAATCTTCTACCTTTGTGTTTTTAATAGGTTTTTTATCTAACCATTCAGAACGGTCTAATTTATGTTTACCCGTCTTTACTTCATCTAAGGTGTTACCATTATATAAGCGACCATTTTTCATTACAAATTCTATCGTATTGGTATTGCGTATATTATCCAATGGGTTTTTATCCAAAATAAGTAAGTCCGCCAATTTACCTACTTCTAAGCTTCCTAAGTCTTTGTCTAAACCAAGTCCAGTAGCACCTAAAATAGTGGCGGTTTTCAAGGCATCTATAGTTCGCATTCCACCAGATTGCATAGACCAAAGCTCCCAATGGTAACCTAGTCCTTGTAATTGACCATGACTTCCAATACCTGCTAGTCCACCTTCTTCCACAATTTTTTTCATACTCTTTGCATGTTTTTGGAAAACATGTTCTTCTGGTAAGAACCATGTAGCACGACGACGCGATTTAGCAGCTAATTCTTCATAAGGTGTAAAGTATTGCATCTTCTCATTGCTATAAGGATTTTCATTTTCATAATAATAGTTCTCTGCCCATGGTCCACCATAAGAAACGAGTAAAGTAGGCGTTACAGTCATTTTAGAAGCAGCAATTGTTTTTACGACATCATCGTATAGAGGATAAATAGGAATGGAGTGCTCATGTCCTGGATAACCATCTAATAAATTAGTCATATTTAATTTAAAATCAAGGCCTCCTTCAGTAGTCGGCATTAATTTTTGATTTTTCGCAGCTTGTATTACCCATTGTCTGTGTTTACGATTACCTACTAAATACATTTTAATATACTTTGTATTATAGTATTTACTGTACTGACTCAATACCGATTCTGCTTGTGCTGAATCTTTTAAATTGTATGCCCAATAACCTACACCAGGTCCGGTTGAATACACTCTTGGTCCCATCATCATACCAGCATCTACCATATCGCTATAAGTTAATACATCGGTAGTAGCCGTTTGTGGATCACGTGTTGTAGTGACACCATACGCTAAGTTGGCTGCATATACCCAAGCCTGTGTTTTATGAATACCCCAGCTTGGCCACATATGAGAATGTGTATCTACAAAACCAGGCACAATTGTTTTGCCTGTTACATTCACTCTCTCTGTGCCAGTTTCCACTTTTAAACTTCCCGTTTTTCCAATGGCTTTGATTCTATTATTGACAATATAAATATCTCCTCTGCTAATGACTTCATCCCCTTTCATGGTAATGATTCTTGCATTGGTTAACAGCATATGTGTGTTAGGCATATCTTTTTCATAAAATACTTTCACCCAATTTTCAGTAGCCTTGTATTTAGGATCTTCTTTCTTTTCAGCTTTCTTTGCTGTTTCTTTTTTAGTACTGTCTTTAGTTGTCGTATCTCTTTTGATAGCTTCTTCTGCTTTTTTAGCCATGGCTAAGCTATCATCAAATGCATAAGAAGCGTCTATATCATAAGTAAAATGTGCAGCACCTAAACTATAGTGGATAATTTTACCATTGGCTTCCCAACTTGGAAACTCGCCACCCATGTCGGTTAAGAGTTTACTAGGGAAGGCTGCACTTTTAGCATCTGCTACAGAAATATCTATTAATTTACCCGCTTGTGGAATAGTGATATAATAAATGTTATTATTCACTTGTGCAATAGCTGCTTTTCCTAATGGAGACATTAAAATAGTATTAGCACTAGAAGCAGGATTATTTTCTTTTGCGGCATCTTCCTCGTCCTCTACCATGTCTAAAACATCTGCTACCGGTTTTCCTTTATGTTGAGCGATACTCCCAAAAGTAGTAATGCCTGTAATTTTTACAATTTCTTTTTCATCTCCTCCATCCCATTGAATAGAAACTAATTTTCCATTATTATTTAAATAAATACGGTCTTCTCCATTCACAAAATGAGCATTGCTGCGCCCATTGGCTTTATCAATCACATGAATACTGCCATCCTTTAAATCTAACCAACAAAGTTCATCTTCGTCATCATTATAGGTAGGGTCTTTTGAATCTTTAAATTTTTGAACAGTGGTTCTATTAAATACAATTCTATTTTTTACTTCGTTAATGGCTAGGCCTTGGTATAAAGCGTTTTCTTTAGTAAGTAATGTCTCTTTACCTGAAGCAATATCAATACTTCTAATACTACCCCCATTTTCAGACCAGGTTGCAAAATAAATGATCTTGCCATTCGCATTCCAAATAGGTTGCGCTTCTGTAAAATTATTAGTAGTTAATTTTTTAGGCGTCCCATTTGGATAGTCCATTACGTATAATTTATTTAATACGGTGAAGGCTAATTTTTTTCCATCCGCTGAAGGAACTGCATCTCTAATTTGAGTGGCTTGTGCTGCACTGGTATCCTTGATAGGATATTTGAAAAGTACTTCTGGTCCCATTTCAATAGTTGCCTCCACTGTATAATTAATTTCTTTTTGAGCAGCGGTTTCAATATCAATGCTATGAATTTTTCCGCCATAAGAAGCTAATAAATTTTTACTATCAGGTGTGAATGTCATCGTAGGTAATACCCCTAATACAGCAATCGATTCTTGATCATCTCTTTGTACAGGGTAGGCCAACCATGTTTCTTTACCTGTATTTAAATTACGTTTCACTAGTCCTGTTTTATCTTCAAATCTTGTCCCATACACCATCCACTTGCCATCTTTAGAAAGGACAGGTGTAAATGCAGAACCATATCTTGAAGCAATGGTACGCGTGGTTCCTTTTTCTCTGTCATACACACCAATACTATATTGAGGCAACATAGCATTATAGTTCCAAGCACTTGTTCTTGAAGAATAATAAATATATCTTCCATCTGCACTTACTGCAGGATCAATTGTTTTTAAGGCAGCAGGTAAAGAAATTAAATTTGTACCCGCACCTCCATTTTTATGCATTAAATATAATTTTGTATTTCTTCTTCCTTTGGTATACACTATATAATTACCATCGGGTGTATAGACAGCGCCCGGAAAATTTTGATTTTGATCATCTGTTAAAGCAACCGTATCTTTTTTAGCAATATCGATATACCATAAATTTTCTGCACCGCCTCTATCTGAAATAAATAAAATTCTTTTACCATCTGGGCTATAGCTAGGATGATTATCATAAGCCAAACCCTTTGTGATAGCTGTTGCTTTACCACCATCTATGGGCATGCTATAAATATCTCCCATTAAATCAAACAATATAGTTTTACCATCGGGGCTAATCGCTAAAGAGGTCCATGTGCCTTCGCTGGTTTTCATAGGTATGGCACGTGTTGCTTTAAGTGGCATGCCTTTAAAGCTTGTAAATTGCATGCTGTCTTTTACAGCATTTGTTTTTAGTTGTGCATAGCTGCTGGTTAAACCAAACATCAATAATAGCGTCCAACTCAAAACGCAGGTAATTATATATTTTCTCATGGGTAATTTTTTTGAAAGTTAGCTAAATAGATGAAAAAACAAACTTCAAAATTGCCTTTGAATTGCCGTTTATCAATAAATGGCGTTCTTTATATAAAAACCAACCAGAATAGGCCTATTTACGAATGGAATCGTAATTTCGCCAATATGAAAAAACCCAGTATACTAAGTCTTCTTATTTTAAATAGCTTATTACTAATGAGTTATGTATCCATGGCGCAGAATGTTCAAATAGAAGGAACGATTATGGATAGTGTGGCTAAAAGAGCCCTGCCTTATGCAACGGTTTCTTTAGTACGTTCAAAGGATTCTTCTTTAGTGAGTTTTGCCAGAAGTAGTGAGGATGGTTTTTTTACTATTAAAAATGTACCCCCAGGAAAATATTTATTGTCTATTTCATATGTAGGCTATCAACAACAATGGTTTGCTTTTAAAACAGGCGCTACTCCTGTATTAAATCTTAATAATATTTATTTAGAAGATGCTAGTAAAATGACATCTGTTACCGTTACAGCGCGAAGGCCTCCCGTAGTTATTAATGGCGACTCTATTGAGTTCAATGCAGAAAATTTCAAAACACCACCCAATGCAGTGGTGGAAGATTTATTGAAAAAAATGCCAGGCATTGAAGTAGATAAATCGGGTGGTATTACAGTGAATGGAAAAACGGTGACCAAGGTATTTGTGAATGGGAAAGAATTTTTTACAGGAGATCCTAAAATGGCTACAAAAAATTTACCTGCAGATGCGATTGATAAAATACAAGTTTATGATCGTAAATCGGATCAAGCCATGTTTACAGGCATTGATGATGGAACAGAAGAGACAGCTATAAATTTAAAAGTAAAAAAAGATAGAAACCAATCCAATTTTGGAAAGTTAACTGGTGGTGCAGGAACACCTAGTAGGTTTGATGCACAAGGCAATTGGAATAGATTAAATAATGACGAACAATACTCATTAATAGGAACTGCCAATAATACCAATAGGCAAGGTTTTTCGAGTAGAGACATTACTAATTTTTCTGGCGGTGGTGGCGGAAGACCCGGTGGTGGTGGTGGAATAACACTTAATTTTGGCGGCGGCGGTGGCACCGATAATAACGCACAAGGAGTAGCCACCACGCTTTCAGGCGGTGGCAATTATTCTAATTTATTTAATAATAAGAAAACAAATTTTAATGCTAATTTTTCATTGAATGACGTAGAGCGTAATAATAATAGTAATTCTTACACACAAAATTTAACGCCCGGTAATTTATTCAATAGAAGTTCAAGTTCAAGAAGCGTTACTAGAAATCAACAACAAAGCTATGGTAGCACTATTGACCAAAAGGTATCAGAAACTTTTTCTTATAAATTTACACCAAGTATTGGGAAGCAACATGGTAGTTCAGAATCTTATGATACCACCGAAACTTTTTTACCCGACGCTTTTAAAACTAAAACCAATGCGACTCGTTCTGCATCAACAAGTGTGACCGATGCAAGCAATGCAGCGAGTAATTTATTATTAAGAAAAAAGTTTGCTAAAAAAGGAAGAACTATTTCTTCTACTATTACCAGTAGTTATAATGAATCTAATTCAACGGGTAGCCAATACACAGATCAATTTACCTATGGAAATGGAGGGGCTTTGCTAAAAGACTCGGTTTTAGACCAACGTAATATTAGAAAAGGGAATACTATTACTTATTCAGCCAATGTAGTATATACCGAGCCCTTGGGTAAAAAATCATTACTTGAATTCAATGCTTATTTAAGCCAAAGCATTGGTAAAACAAGTAAGAAAGTATATGATAAGAATACGGGTAGTTCAAGCTATGATCAATTAAATACAAGGCTTACCAACGAATACAATAGCGAGTATACCTACACTGGAGGCGGTATGAATTATAGAACGAATCAAAAAAAGTATAATTTTTCAACTGGCTTTTCTTTACAAAGTGCCAAGTTAATAGGGGAGAATGTGAGTGCGAATTCAAAATTAAATCAAGGCTTTCAGGACATCTTGCCTTCAGCCATGTACCAGTATAATTTCTCTCAAACAAAGAACTTGAATATTAATTACCGTACTTCCACCAATCAACCTTCTTTAACGCAGTTGCAACCCGTACTAGATCAAAGTAATATCAATAGACAAACTATTGGTAACCCCGATTTGAAAAGAAGTTATGTACACAATTTAAATATGCGTTTCTTCTCCTCTAAAATAATTTCAGGACGTAATTTCTTTGCAAACTTAAATGCGGCTGCTACCAATAATTCAATTGTGAATTATGATAGTATTTTACCTAGCAGGGTTACTTTGTCAAGGCCTGTGAACGTGAATGGTGCTTACCGTGTGAATGGTAGTGTAAACTATGGTTTTGGCTTAAAGAAAATATATTCAAGAGTTAATTTCGGTTTAAATGGCGGCATGAGTAATAATATATCTTATTCTAATGCCTTGTTAAATACCATTATCACTAAAACAGTAGGACCCTCTGTATCTTATAACTTTCAATTAGATGAAGTGATTGATATAGATTTTTCTACTAGATATTCTTATAGCAAAACCAATAACGCTATTAACGCAGCTTTGAATACTAACTATTTAACCAAAGTATTTAGTGCAGAGATGAATAATTACCTGCCTAAAAACTTTTTACTCAATCAAAGCTTTACTTATACCATTAACTCTGGAAGAGCTGCTGGCTATAATACTTCTATCCCCATTTGGAATGCGAGCTTCTCTAAGTTTTTCATGAAAAATAAAAAGGCGGAATTAAGAGTGAGTGCCTTTGACTTATTAAATAAAAATGCGGGTATTAGCAGAAACGTATCGCAGAACCAAATTGTGGACCAACAATACAACGTAATTAACCAGTACTTCCTAGTAAGCTTTATATATAGCTTACAGAAATCGGGTTTAGGCGGCGGCGGTCCTAGAAATGTGATGATTCGTATGAATTAATTATCTTTAGTAACTCTTTATTAAAATACAAATTTTAAAATAAACAATATGCGTAAAATATTCTTAGTGCTTACAGTATTACTAGTAGCCATTACAAGCTCTTTTGCACAAGTAAAAGAAGGCAAGTTAATTTTTGAAAGAAAAATTAATATGTATAGAATGATTACCGATCCTGAAATGAGGGCTCGTATTCCTGAGTTCAGAACGGAAAAATTTGAACTCTTATTTAATGAGCAGGCAAGTATGTTTAAAACTATTCCAGATGAAGATGCTCCAGATCCTTTCGCTAATAGCGGTGGAGGTGGTGGAGAAAGAGGTGGCATGCGTTTTAACTTTAGAATGCCAGAAACAGCTACCTATACCGATATTCCTAATCAAATGCAATATGAAGCTCGTTCTTTATTTGAAAAAGATTTTTTAATTGTAGATTCTTTAAAACCTATTAACTGGAAATTATCGGAAGAAACTAAAACCATTGCTAAGTTCGTTTGTAAAAAAGCAACTACCATGATTACACCACAACAAATGAATATGCGTTTTGGCGGCGGCGGCGGAAGAAATAGAAATACTACAGATACTGCAGCACCTGCAAAACCAAAAGAAGAAGAATTAGTGGTTTGGTATACAGAATCTATTCCTGTATCTGTTGGGCCTGATGCTTATGCTGGTTTACCTGGTGCTATTTTAGAAGTCAATAGTAGTAATGGGGGTAATGTGATTACGGCTTCTGAGTTTACAGCTAAATATGCTGCTAAAGAATTAAAGCAACCTACTAAAGGAGATAAAATGAACCGTGCGCAGTTTGCAGAGAGCATGAAAAAAATTATGGAAGACATGCAAAAAGGCGGAGGTATGAGAGTTAGATTTAATCAGTAATTTTTATCTAGTATAAAATTTATCTAGAAGATTATAATATCACTATATATTATTCGAATAAAATAAGAAGCCCAATAAGCTTCTTATTTTATTATATACCATTTCCAGCCAATGGTAATGGCCCTGGGTTCTCCTAAATAATAAGAGTAGGCGCTGCTTCCTTTTACACTGAAGTTTTTGGTAGCCATAGTGGAATAATAAGTATTGGTAAGGTTTAATACATTCAACCAAATTTCTGATTTCCCTAATTGAAGTCCGAACCTTGCATTGACTAAATCAAATCCAGGATAACGAGTGGCATTGGTTTCATCCATATAATAACCCGATTGATGTATCCATTCAAGCGAACTGCGCAATAGTTTACTAGGCTTCCAAGTAATACCTAGGTTATTTAATACATGTGGGGCTGCGTTCATTTCTTTCCCACTTACATCCACGCCTTTAATATTGGTATTTAAATATTTATGAACTGTGTTAGAGCCATTAAGGCTAATTTCCATATTGGGTATTAATTGATAGCGAAGCTGATATTCAATACCCATATGGCTTGTAGCGCCCGAGTTTTGATTTAAGTTTACACCGTCTGTTTGTCTTACTGAAATAATTTCGTTATTACCTTGTAAAGAGTAAATGGAAATTTCAGCACTTAGTTTTTTATGTTGATACCAAGAGCCTATTTCTATATTAGAAAAACTTTGAGGTAATAAATAAGGCACTCTAATGGCATTGTATATTTCGGTTATTTGAGGAGGAACAAAACCTTTGCTATAATTAAAATAACTACCCCCATTTTTGAGGTTGTAAGTAAGTCCTAATTTAGGTGTGAACTGTGTAAAATTATTTTTTGCAGAAGGCGTTCCAAGGGAAAGCAAGTTGTTGAAAAGGTATTCAAAATTATCATATCGTATGGTCATGTTTAAACGAATAGCTTTATTCAAATTGGCGATATAATTAAAGTAAATGGCTTTGTTACTAATTTGAGTATTATAATTGGTAATAAGTGAATCCCTAGTTGGATAAGTATATTTTATGTATTTACCAATGCTGGTATCTTTTATAATATCAACATAGTGGGCTATTAAATTTTGATGGGTAATATCCCAATAACCACCCAACATTATTTTACTATTTAAAAATGGAATGCTCCATACATGTTGCAGATCTAGTACATAGGCATCAAAATGATTGCTATTGACTTGGCCTTTAAATTTTGTGGGGTTGGATGTAGACGCAATTGAATAAGTAGGATTTTGGTCCATGGTATTATTCCGATACAAGAAATTAAGGGTAGTATTAGAATGCGCATTCCAGTTGTAGTCTAGGTTTTGTCTAAAACGAAACGCATCAATTTTTCTAAAAGTGAAGCTTTGTTGTGTGCCAAAATTTTTCTGAAAAAACTTAATACTATCTAAGGAGCCTGTCATTTGAGTATAGTAATTAATATATTGAAGGTTTTGATATCCCTTTAATTTCTCGTTTACTCGAAAACTTCTTTTAACACTCAATGCTTTTTTATTAAAATCGCTGTATTCGGTAATGCCCTTTTTTTGATCCGTCCAAGCACCCATAATACTCCAGCCACCTGTTTTGGTGGGAGCGCCCCAGCTCAAATCTAATTTTTTATAACCTGTATTATTTATTTGTGTACTTATAAAAGCATTGGCTTTACTAGGTACGGGGGTAGTTAATATATTCACCACGCCTCCTATGGCTTCCGCGCCATAAAGAGCGGAGGCGGGGCCTTTAATAATTTCAATGCTATGAATATTGCTGCTATTCATTTCAATAAGGGCGTTGCTGCTAAATAAGCCGCTAGTTCTAATGGGCATGCCATCTTCTAAATATAAATAAAGTCCTTTTAAGGAAATAGGTTGTCTAATGGACATCATATGCTGTTCATTACCAATGCTGGGCATATACACACCACTTACTTTATTCAATAAAAAATCAATTCTTTGTGCTTTCGCTTCATCAATGGTTTTGGGAGATAGAATGGAAATGGCCACAGGCGATTCTATTCTTTTTTCTTTCAATTTATTAGCAGACACCACAATAGTGGTCAATTGGGTATAGCTTGTATCTTGTCCAGATGCTGTGGCCATAGCAAAAACTAAAATTCCCGGTATAAATTTTCTTAAAAAAACCATATTTGCAAATTTAGTAGTTAATTTAGTTATTCAGTTTTTCGTTGAACCTATTTTATCATAATTCAAATTTATCCGATGCGTAAAATTTTAATCCTACTTACATTATATTTATTGGTAGGAGCCAAGTTTATAGAGGCCAGCGCCCAAGTGAAAACTGTGCGCGCGCAAGCAAGTATTGTCAATGAATTATTAGCAGATCGTTTTAATAATTTACTACCCTCTTTAATGGATCGTGCCCAAATGGATTGCTGGGTACTCATAACAAGAGAGTATAACGAAGATCCTATACTAAGAACCATGCTGCCAGCGGAGTGGATAGCAGCGCGTCGTAGAACTATGCTCGTGTTTTATAGAAACAAAGAAAAAAATACGGTTGAAAAGTATGCAGTGGCTAGGTATGCAGTGGGCACTGAAATTGCTGCTGCCTGGGATGTTGCGGCTTTCCCTAATCAATGGGATGCCTTGGCTGCTTTATTGAGAAAGCTAAACCCAAATAAAATTGCTATTAATACTTCTGCCGATTATGGACATGCCGATGGCTTAGATCATACAGAGTATCTAGAATTCATGCAAAGCTTAAGTGCAGGTGAGCAAGCAAAAGTAGTTTCAGCAGAACCTTTAGCCGTAAGTTGGTTAGAAACTAGAACAGCAAAAGAAATGCAATTGTATCCAAGCTTATTAAAAATTACGCATGCTATTATTAAGGAAGGTTTTAGTAATAAAGTCATTAAGCCTAATGTTACTACTACGCAGGACTTAGTTTGGTGGTTTAGACAGAAACTAAGCGATAATGGGCTAATTACATGGTTTCATCCATCCATTGAAATTCAAAGAAGAGTAAGTAATGAAAAAGATGAAGTTATAAGACCAGGCGATTTTTTACACGTCGATTTTGGTATTACTTATTTAAGATTAAATTCAGATGTCCAAGAGCAGGCCTATGTTTTACTTCCTACAGAAAAAGAAGTACCTGCTGCCTTGCAAGCAGCCTTTACAAAGACCAATCAATTACAAGATTTTCTAACCAATGAATTCGCAGTGGGCAAATCGGGTAATGAAATTTTAAAGCAAGCCTTAACCAATGCGAAGGCTGCAGGTATTAATCCAAGTATATATACACATCCTATTGGATTTCATGGCCACGCAGCAGGCACTACCATTGGCATGTGGGATTTCCAAAATGGCGTTCCTGGCTCTGGCGATTACACCATGAAAGCCAATACCTGTTATTCCATTGAATTAAATGCAACGCATACATTGGAAGGCTGGAACAAGCCAGTAAAAGTAGCACTAGAACAGAATGGCTATTTTAATGGAATGCGATTTGACTATATCGATGGAAGACAAACTAAAATTCATGCGATACAATCGAAATAGTTTTTCTAATAATAATTTTAAAATAAAATAATTACTACTTATTCTAATTATAAAAAAAGCCCCAATTTATCGGGGCTTTTTTGTAGTAATATTTTTAAAAAGAATAATTACTCATTCTAATTATTATCAAAATTTATTTAGTAAAATAATGCACAATAAAATAGGTAACAGCTGCTAGTAAGCCGCTTACCGGAATGGTTAAAACCCATGCCCATAATAAGTTGGTAGTTACACCCCATCTTACGGCACTTAAACGTTTAGTAGCTCCAACGCCTATAATAGATCCTGTAATGGTATGTGTAGTGGAAACCGGAATACCCATTTGACCTGTAAAAAATAAAGTAAATGCACCTGCTGTTTCCGCAGCTACACCTTCAAGTGGAGTTACCTTGGTAATTTTAGATCCCATTGTTTTTATAATTTTCCAACCACCACTCATAGTACCTAAACCAATAGCTAAATAACAAGCTACTGGAACCCAATCTGGCAGTTGACTAAAGTCTTGCATACTTCCATTGGCAATTAAAGCGGCGCCAATAATACCCATTACTTTTTGCGCATCATTACCACCATGTCCAATACTAAAGGCAGCAGAACTAAACAACTGTAATTTTTTAAACATGTAGGCCACTGTACGAGCTGTAGGCGTTTTTATTTTCTCTACATAAAAATAAATGATCATAAATAAAATGGAAGCTCCAATGATACCGTATACAATTACCGAATTATCTGCTTTATCAATTTCACTAGTAAATGTTTTTTCAATATCGAATTTGGTCATTTTTGCTTTTACCTTTTCAATATTTTTATCGGAAATAGGATAAATACTATTTACAATTGTTAAAGCCGAGTCTAGGCTAATATTACCTTCTAAATATAATTTTAAAGGAGCTTTATATTCTTCAGTTTTATCTTTTGCAATAACATAAATTGCTTTTGCTTCTTTATCTTCTGCCGATTTTGCTTCTGTTACTAAAAAATCGTTTGCATTTCTAACTTCATCTTTTAATTTACTAATAGCCACATTTTTTAACCAGCCACTATCTTTGGCAATAGCGGCAATTTTAGCAGCTGAAGAATTATCAAAATCAGATAAATAAGGCACTAAATTATTGTAAGATATATTTGCCTTTTCTAATTTTCCTTCATTTAATTGAAGGGCAGCTAATAAGCTAGCATCGCCTTGTTTACTTTTAAGATCGCCTTTAATAGTAGCAATTTCTTTTTGGTATTTATCAATGCTATAAAACTTTTGAACGTTTTCTTTAATTTTAGTATCCTCGAACTTATCAAACATTAGTGCGGTGCCAGCAGTGGCAATAATTATGATGGCAAACCTCCACCATAAATTACGCATAATGGTAACTACGGATATAAAAATAGATATAATGATACCAATAATGGGCGCCAAGAATATAAATAAAATTGTTTTTATGATCGTGTCGCTGTCTACTATCTTAGCCCAAGAATAATCGATTCCTTTAATCATTAAGGCGTGGGCAATAGCCGCTCCTGCAAAGCCTCCTATTAGGGTATGCGAGGAAGAAGAAGGAATACCATACCACCATGTAAGTAGGTTCCAGAATATGGCTGCTAGTAAACCTGAAAAAATTACAGGTAGTGTTATAAAGTCTTTGTAGACTGTTTTGCTAATAGAGTTGGCTACCGCATGGTCCTTGAATATCCAGAAGGCAACAGAATTAAATAAGGCTGCCCATAATACTGCTTGAAACGGTGTCAATACCTTGGTAGATACCACGGTAGCAATAGAATTGGCTGCGTCATGAAATCCATTGATATAGTCAAATATTAGCGCAAGTGCTATAATGATAATTAATAAAGTCATCTTGAATAAATTAAGGAATAAATTAAGCGTACTTGATAATAATAGATTCAACTACATTAGACACATCTTCAATTTTATCGGTGGCAATTTCAAGTACTTGATATATTTCTCTTTTCTTAATTACTTCTTTAAAATCGTTCTCTTGTTCAAATAGTCTTTCAATGCTCATATCAAAAATATCATCAGCCTGATTTTCAATACTATTCACCTTAATCATGGCTTCTGTCATTTCCTTAATGTTCTTCATATTACGAAGTCCCAAAACTACTTTTTTAGTTTCTAGTGTACCCTGTAAAATTAATTCTGCTAATTTGTGTATACCTGTATCGTTAGGGTTTACTTTATAAAAGTTAATCTTTTTTGCAGAAGCATAAATATAATCTGCAATATCATCTAAAGAAGAGGCTAAATAGTGAATGTCTTCTCTATCAAATGGTGTAATAAAATTTCTACCTAATTCGGTAAATATAGAATGCGTTAAATCGTCGTTCTTATGTTCTAGGTTTTCAATTTGCGCTAATATATTGGCTCTCACATCTGCATCTGGCTCGTTTACCATTTCTTTTAATTTGATGCCCATTTCATAAACATGTTCGGCCACTTCTTCGAATAATTGAAAGAAAACTCTATCCTTTGGTAAGAAAATTTTCATGATTGAATTAAAGTCCATAATTAAGCTTTTTATAGGTTTGAATAATGCATGACAAAAGTCCCATTTTGAGCCCAAAAGGACTTCGGCCTAATATTACCAAATTGTTACCAAATCCATTTGAAGGGAACTTTTCACATTGGGGTTTAGGGAAATATATATTAACCCAACTGCTGAAGATTAGGTGTTAAAGCATAAAAAAAGGGAGCTGTTTTCACTGCTCCCTTATAAAATCCATAGCTTTCCCCCAAAAGCTATATAAAAGAACATCATTTGAAGAAATTTAATATGCATTTCAGTTACCTATTAAGTTTCGTAATAGGTTATTTCCTATATTTAGGGTATTAAACAGTTTAAATTAATAAGTTATTTACCTAATTTATAATTGATAATCAATGAATTACGCAAAATCTATACTATTCACTATTATTATCTCTTTAGTATTTAATATTAGGACAAATGCAGCTATCATTCAGCTCCCAGAGCATTTTACAATTACTAGCAGTCCATTTTTAGATAAGATAATGTCTCTTCCCGGACTAGAAACTAGAATTTACTTATCAAAGAAGAATGAAATTATACCATTGGAGGGAACCATCTTAAAAATGAATGGCCAGGAGCTGATTAGGACGAATGAGACTTTATACATTTTAATATCACAGTCAGGGGTCATTTACCAATTAGAAGGTAAGCTCAATTCTAGCTATTCTTTTCATAGAATTGACGCCACAGTTAATATTAATTACAATATAGCGAGTAACAATTTTGTTTGGGATAAACATATTTATAGTTATGGAGGCTATGGTTTTTGGAAATTAAACGGGCATTTAAGGGAATTTAATTTTTTAGACAAGGAATGGGATATAGCCCCAGCTGATAATGAAATTATTTCTAATGGGTATAATTGGTATTCTAATAAAGAAGGTAGAGTCTATGTCCCCTATCAATCTATAGTCAATGCGGGCATTGCAGGTCCTGAAAGTATTAGTGGTAAAAAAAATTATGATAGCTATTATTTAGACCTAGCTTCTAAAAAGTGGATCAAATTAGGATCCCTCAATAACAATACCAGAAAACTTATCATCGATAATATTAATAATAATCTCTTTACGTTAGACAGCGGCTACATATATATAAATCAAGACGTAGCTTATTATTTTAATTTCATAGCTAATAAAATATATAAGTCTAAAAATTCAGAACTGAATCAGTTTTTTTTAAGAAGGGCTAATAGTCATGATATCTTTTTTTATAAAGACAGCATTTTTAATTTTAGTCCAGAATCACAGACCTTCTCTACTAAAAAATTATCTTTAAATTATTATTTCGAGGTTTTAAGCTTCCCTATTTGGGGGCTTGACGATAATTATTTTTATGTCATTGCCTTCGTTGTTTTTATATTGACAGTATTTAGTTTTTCTATTTGGGTATTTAATAGAAGTGTTGATAAAAAACTAGAGCAGTCGCAGCTTAAAATTTTAAAATCAAAATCAACCAATCAGGCCTTTGTGGGGACGGAAGTAGCCCTTATTTCTTTATTACTAAGAAGCTCTAAAAAAGGCATGAATATTGAAATAAATGAAATCAATCATGTGTTGGGTATCAAGGACAAAAATATAGGGCTACAGAAAAAAGTGAGAAGTGATATAATTAACGCTATTAATGAAAAATACCAATTTGTTACACAAACCGAATTACCGCTAATAAGTAGTGTACGAAAAGAAGATGATAAAAGATTTTATGAATACTTTATAACGGCTACTGAAATAAAATCTATAGAACGTATTTTAGAGCAAAATTGATTTGTCATAAAATTGTAAAATTATATTGTTTTCAGACCAAGTTTATGCTTGAATATAGGTATAGATGTAATCAAAGTTCGAGCTTTGCGGCTTCATGTTTAAGAAGCTATTAATATTACTATTTTTTATCATTCCTCAATGCTTATTTAGCCAAGCCCAGTTTGTAAAAGATACTTTATTTACAAATGGCGACAGTGTGGTGGTTTCGGCTACAAGATCGGAGCGTAAATTGAGTAATAGCACAGTTCCTGTTACGCTCATTAATGCTCAAACCATTCAACAAACAGGCTCTATTAGGTTAACCGATATACTCAAAGAACAAACCGGCATAACCATGACAAGTGGTTTTGGTGCCGGCGTTCAATTGCAAGGGCTCAATCCCGATTATACTATTATTTTAATTAATGGAGAACCTCTAGTAGGAAGAACTGCTGGTGTACTTGATTTAAATAGAATTGCACTAGGTAATATTAAAAAAATTGAAATTGTAAAAGGACCTTCTTCAAGTTTATATGGCAGCGAAGCCATGGCAGGTGTTATTAATATTATTACAGATGCTACAAGCAAGATACCCTTAGAGGCCTCGCTAAGAATGGGAACTTATAATACCAAGGATATTATTTTAAATAATGGGCTTCGTTCAAAGTCTGTTTTTTACCAAGGCTTTTATAATTACTATGCCACCGACGGCTATAGCATTAGGCCCAATAGTAATAATAGAATAACCACACCTATTAATAGGCTAAGTACTAGTCAACAAATTAAGTTCAATATTAACGACCGTACTAGTATTTTATTAAATGCAAGACTTACCGACGAAACAATAAAAAGTAATATTACCGTTTCAAATGGAGGGGTTACCATCAATTCCAATGGGAATGAGCATAATACCGATGCGAATTTAAACGCCACTTTGAATTACCATTTTACGCCTAATTTAAAAACAAGTTTTCGTAGTTATTTAACTAATTATATTTCTAAACAAGATTTACTAACTATTTCAGGAGCGCCTTATAATGATTTACTAAATCATTTATTTAAAAGAATAGAAAATCAAACCGATTGGACCCTTCGTAAAAATCTAAATGGAATTTTTGGGATAGGGGCTGTTTGGGAAGGGGTTAAGAGTAGCAGATACGATAGTGATAAACTAAGAAAGGAAAATACCATTCAGTATGGCTTTACACAGTGGGAATGGATACCTACCAATAAACTAATTATAATTGGTGGCATAAGATTTGATAAAAATGCAAGCTATGCTTCTGCGTGGAGTCCTAAATTGTCAATGCTTTATAAATTGAATGCTTCTCATAAAATTAGATTAAGTATTGGGCAAGGATTCAAGGCACCCGATTTCAGACAACTCTATTTAGACTTTACCAATGCAGCAGCTGGTAATTATAGCGTATTTGGTTCGGCGCAAGCACAAAAAGTAATTGGCCAATTAAATAGTTTAGGACAAATAGGTGGTTTATACAACAATTATTATTTATTAAAAGCATTACAACCAGAATCCTCGACTGGTATACATCTTTCATGGGAATGGACACCTACCAACAAGACATTTATAAGCACGCAACTGTTTAGAAATGATATAACTAATTTAATTGAAGTACAACAAGTGGGTACTTATATAAGTGGCGCACAAATATTTAGTTACTTAAATATAGGAAGAGCTTTTACCCAAGGAGCTGAATGGGAGTTTAAACAAAACATAAATAATCAATTAGTACTTAGTGGTGGCTATCAATATTTAATAACTGGCGACAAAGACCAGATAGCTGAAATTAAAGCCGGCACAGTATATACAAGAAATGCAAGTAATATAAGCACAAGACTAACGATGTCCGATTATATAGGCCTACCCAATGTAAGTAAACATAAAGCGCAGTTAAAAATAAATTATTCGAACGATAAGGGCCTGTTTGCAAATTTTAGAATTATGTATAGAAGTAAATGGGCTGTGAATAATACCAATGGTAACCAAGTGTATGACAATGGAGATGATTTTGCAAAAAGCTATTATTCATTGCATAGCTCAATGGGGAAAGAATTCACCAATGGTATTGCAGTTCAAATAGGTGCTGATAATATCAATAATTATATTGACGCCATTCATTTACCCAACCTAGCAGGCAGAACTTATTTCATTAACCTTAAATATCAAATTAAATATAAACACTAAAATAAATTACCTATGAAAAAACAATTATTAAAAATCAGTTTTGTAGTATTCAGCTCGCTACAAATAGTAGCTTGTACTAAATCAGAAACTATGACTATACCTGTAGTTACAGTCAGTACCAAAGTCGTAAAGGATTTAATTGCAGATACTGTTTTGGGCCTTACCTCTAGCGGAATGCCCTATAGTGCAGGAAAATATACTTTTTACAGTTTAGAGAATAATGCAATTGTTCCTAGTACCGATAGTGCTAGTGCCAAATGGGATTTAGCCTTTATGTCCACTAGAATTTTAACCAATGGCGGAACTAGTGGTACTGCATTAGGAGGCGCCTTTATTTATTCAGGATTATTCGATGATTTAAAAACCATTTCCGCCGATTCAATTTTTAAAACAGACAACGCTCCTACCTATGCCATTACAACGGGAAGTGGTAAGGGATGGTATACTTATGATCAATTAACAAGTTTAATTACTCCATTAGCAGGAAGAGTACTCGTTATAAGAACTGCTTCTGGTAAATTTGCGAAACTAGAAATAACTTCTTATTATAAAGGAGGGGTTACCTTACCTGTTTCAGCTTCTGATGTTGAAAAATTAACCAAGCAACGCTATTATAATTTTAGATATACTTATCAGTCGAATGGTTCTAAAGTATTTTAAACTAAATTATAATTAGTAGATAAAATTTTCTTTCCCCCAAGTGCTCCCCATTAGCAGTCTATTTTTAGACTGTGGGGAGTATTTTTTTTGCTAGCTTTAATACCTATCGTTCTAATTTAAAATTAACATCGGTAGCTGGACGCTTTGCTAAGTTGGCTACTTTCCAACCACTGCGGTACATCCAGTCGGCCATTTTTTTAAGCTTAGGGTAGTTAATATTTTCTGCATTATCAAGAGGTGTATGATAGTCTTCATGCAATAAAGTAGTATACATCACAGCAGGAATACCTAGTTTTGCATAAGGTACATGGTCGCTTCTAAAATACCAGCCTTCAACATGGGTTACTTTATCGTAGGCAGTATCTAATTTAAATTTAGGTCCTTCATTATTGGCAGCTAAAATTAGGTTCACTAATTCTGTTGAATTTTTATGCGGCGATTGCATGCCTAAAAAAGCAGCGCTGTCAATATTATTACGACCGATCATGTCTCCATTTAGACAAGTGACAATATTTTTAATAGGTACAGTAGGATGCTGCACATAATATCTTGAACCTAATAAACCTCTTTCTTCAGCGCCATGAATCACAAATAAAATAGAACGCTTCGCTGGGTTTTTAATAAAGGCTCTTGCATTAGCTAGCATAGCCACATCCACACTTGCATTGTCATCTGCGCCATAATAAGTAGAATCATTGTTATGTACATTTCTAATACCATGTGCATCCTGATGGCCACTGTATAAGAGGTACTCCTCTTTTAACTTAGGGTCGGTACCATTTATTTTTCCAATAATATTTACAGAAGGGTAACTGTATTTATCAACAATTATATTGGCATTCATAAAGGCAGTATTGTTTTGTAAATCCGCTTTTGCATTTGCATGCATCCATAAAATAGGAATGGTAGTAGTTAACGTTACATTGGGGCCACCATCAATATCATAATTGCCTCTTTTAAAATTTTCTGCAGCATCGTCCCATGCTTTTTCTGCAAAATCATCTGCTATAATAATAACCGCAGAAGCACCTTTTCTAATTAAGGGCATTGCATATTTTGTTTGCACGCTTCTGCTATAGCGCCATGTGGGTAAAGAAACATTGGTATTGATACCATTAGAAGAAGCTTCAATAGCCACTACTTTATTTTTAATATCCAATTTTGTAGTATCTATATCTGCAGCATTACCTAAATACGTAATAGGAGCCACTATGGTAGCATTGGCCATTTGAGCTACGGCTACCTCATTCCATAACTTTGCAGTTTTATTATTAATTTTTATCACCGACTTATCTGAAATATGATTACGCCATAAATTAAAAAATTGTAAATAGGTTCCATCATCTCCAGCAGGCAACAAACCAATACTTCTATATTTTTCAGCTAACCACATTGAGGCTTTTAATTCATCTAAAGTACCAGCCGACCTACCATTAAAATGCGCATCAGCTAAAGTGTATAAATCTTTCTTTAATTCGCTCTCTTTAATATATTTCAAACCTGGTGGGTTTGCATTTTGAGCTAGTAAAGAACCGCTCATAATTACTATAAGAAAAAAGCTAATAATAAATACTAGCATATTTGTTTTAATTTTTTTCATATTTGCGTTTTTATAAAATTGAATTATTTTTTTGCTTTAAAACTCCATGTAAAATTAAACTCGGCCACTACTTCTCCCTTTTCATTCGTGCCCACCGACTTACAAATTACTGTTTTTCCCTCACCGCTAGCAATTGTTTCATTAATAGCTGCTTGAATAGCTAAGCCATCTTCACAGCTAAATAAAATGGTACCTGTTGCTTTTTTAAAAAAATTGGCCTGCGTACTAACTACTAGCATACTTATTTTAGGCACTCTTTCATATACTTGAGCAAAGGCTAGCATGCCGCAAGTCATTTCTGCAGCCATGGCTTCCACTGCAAAATAAATAGATTGAAAGGGGTTTTGACTAAACCAAGAGTAGCGAATACGCACCACAGATTTACGTTCATCAAAATAATGAATTCTTAAACCTGCAAAAAAAGCGGCTGGCAATTTTTGAAATAAAAAAAAGCCAAAAGAAATAGGGTTGGTAATTAAACGACTGAATTTAGTAAAAGCGGGGTTCATATTGTATAAACTTGTGCTATAAAATTAAGGATATCTTAGATGAAAGGGCTTCTGATTTATAAATTTATATCTAAGAAAGATGATTAAACTTGGTTTGGCCTAGAACTGGAGGTTTAGTATTGAAAAAAAGGCACTCTCAATGGGCGCCTTTTTAAGTTAATGACCTAATTTTAAGACCAAAACCAATCTCTATGACTAAGGCATTGCAAAGCTATGACTACATTGTTTTTATACTCTACTTTTTAATAATTACTAGCTATGGTTATTGGATTTATAAACGCAAGCAAACTGCCACTGCCAATTCAACTGATTTCTTTTTAGCAGAAGGTCAATTAACCTGGTGGGCTATTGGAGCAAGTTTAATTGCTTCTAATATTTCTGCAGAACAGTTTATAGGCATGAGTGGAAATGGTTTTAGATTAGGGTTAGCGATATCTGCCTATGAGTGGATAGCAGCGGTTTCTTTAGTCTTGGTGGGTGTATTTTTTATGCCGGTGTATTTGAAAAACAGAATTTACACCATGCCCCAATTTTTAAAAACAAGATACAACGAAACAGTGGCCATGATCATGGCTATCTTTTGGTTGTTCTTATACATATTTGTAAATCTTACATCCATTTTATATTTAGGCGCTATAGCTATTAATAATTTAACAGGGGGTGCGCACTTTCATTTAATAATGATAGGCCTTGCATTATTTGCCTTGTTCATTACTTTAGGTGGCATGAAAGTAATTGGCTATACCGATGTAATACAAGTGTTGGTATTAACAGTGGGAGGACTTATTACTTCTTATATAGCCTTAACAGTGGTGGGAGAAAAATTTGGTTATGGTAATAATGCCATTGCTGGATTTAATCATTTAATAAAAGTAGCACCGGATCATTTTAAAATGATTTTTGATAAACCAGGTACTGGCGCTACACAAAAACAAATTGACGATTATTCAAGTTTACCAGGACTAGCCATGATGGCAGCTGGTATGTGGGTAGCGAATTTAAATTATTGGGGATGTAATCAATACATTACACAAAGAGCCTTGGGCGCCGATTTAAAAACGGCTAGAACTGGAATTTTCTTTGCAGCCTTTTTAAAATTATTAATGCCCATACTAGTAGTGTTACCGGGTATTGCTGCTTATGTTTTATATCAAAATGGAGAATTACAACAAGAAATGTTAAGTAATGGTAGTTTGAATCAGGACAATGCCTATTCTTCTGTTGTAGGGTTTTTACCTGTTGGCCTGAAAGGCATATCTATGGCGGCTTTGACAGCAGCTATTGTGGCTTCATTAGCAGGCAAGGCCAATAGTATTTCTACTATTTATTCTTTAGATATTTATAAAAAATATATTAATAGAGAGGCCTCCGATACTAAAATTGTATCCACTGGTCGTATCATAATTATTATATCTTTAATTATTGCAATCATAATTAATTGGAACGATGCATTAGGTATTGGTGGAAAAGGAGGCTTTGAATTTATTCAAAAATACACAGGTTATATATCACCTGCTATCTTCCCGGTTTTCTTATTAGGCTTTTTCTGGAAAAAAGCAACTTCAAAAGCAGCTATTACTGGAATTATTGTAGGTGTTATTTTGTCTATTGTATTTGATAAGTTTATTGTGGGCCTCGCAGGCCATGAAACTATTTTATATACAGCTTATTCTAATGGACATGGTGGTTTTGAAATTCCTTACTTAATTCAAATGGGATTGGTATTTGCCTTTACCATGATTACCATTGTACTAGTAAGTTTATTAGATAAGAGTGGACAAAAACATGAAAACGATTTAATAGAAGATGACACTAAATATAAATTAACTAATGCCAATTTAGCCATGGTGATTATTGTACTTGGATTAGTAGCTGCTATGTATATTCGTTTTTGGTAAATAAATGACAATTGTTTGATTAATTCTTACTTCAAATATTAATTGAATTATTAAAATAGTTAAAAAAATAATTAAAATGAAAAAAAAATTTCTAAGCGTTTTTTCTTTTCTACTGTTAACAACAACTACTCAGTTATTTGCACAAAAAAATAGTAGCACGCAACCAACACAATTAATTACCAATGTGCAATTAATTGATGGTACAGGTAAGCCTGCGTATGGTGCGTCGGTAAGAATGCAGGGTAAAAAAATTATACAAGTAGGCCAATTAAAAGCCAATCAGAACGAGCAGGTCATTGATGGCAAAGGACTTGTGCTAGCCCCTGGTTTTATTGACTCTCATAGTCATCATTTTGGTGATTTAGATGATCATCCGGAAGCCATTCCTACCAATAGCCAAGGTATTACCACTATTATTATAGGTCAGGACGGGGGGAGTTATGCTATGGATACTTTAACTAAAATGTTTAAAGACCATTCCATGGCCGTGAATGTGGGAACCTATACAGGGCAGGCAAGTTTAAGAGAAGAAGTGATGGGTGAGAATGATGTGTATAGAGAAGCCAGTCAAGCAGAGGTAGATAAAATGAAAATTATTTTACAAAAAGAATTATATAAAGGTTCATTGGGTTTATCAACAGGACTTGAATATGAACAAGCTTTTTTTTCAAGCAAAGATGAAGTAATACAACTAGCAAAAGTAGCTGCTACTGCTAAGGCAAGATATATGAGTCATATCAGAAGTGAAGATATAAGATTTCAAGCCGCTATTGATGAAATTATTGAAATTGGTAGAGTGACTAAAATGCCCGTACAAATTTCTCATATTAAAATTGCGCTAAAAGATGATTGGGAAACTTCCAAAGCATTAATTACAAAATTAGAAAAAGCAAGAGCTGCTGGAATTAATATTACTGCCGATGTATATCCTTATACTTATTGGAACTCCACATTAAGAGTTTTATTTCCTACCAGAGATTATACCAATCCGGTGAGTGCAGAGTTTGCAGTGAATCATACATTTGATGCGAATGAATCTTATTTAGTGAAGTATGCGCCGGTAGAAGCCTACAGAGGTAAAACCCTTGCAGCCATTGCTGCTATGAGAAATGAAAAACCATCTGTTACTTTAATGGCGTTAATTGCTATTGCTTCTGATTTTAAAGAAAAGAATCCCAATTTTAAAGAAACCGTAGAAGCCATTGCAGCAAAGTCAATGATTGAAAAAGATATTGCTAATTTCATTGCTTGGCCTTATGCCAATATATGTTCCGATGGCAGTGCAAGTGGGCATCCTAGAGGTCATGGTGCTTTTACAAGAGTATTAAGTAAGTATGTTAGAGAAGATAAAATCATTTCATTAGAAAATGCCATTCACAAAATGACAGGCTTAACTGCTAAACATTTAGGAATTAAAGATAGAGGGATTATTGCAGCAGGTAATTATGCCGATTTAGTTTTATTGAATCCAGCTACTGTAAAGGATAACGCTACTATTCAAAATAGCACGGCTTTATCTACTGGTATTGAAATGGTTTGGATTAATGGGCAACTTACTTATCAAAATCAAAAGGCTACTGGTAATTACCCAGGCGTACTTATCAAAAGAAAATAAATTACGAAAGAAAATAAATTTTAAATTAAAAGAAAGGTTAGAAAGATGAATAATGCAATTATATTAACGAATGGTTTATTGAAAGCACTAGATGCAAAAACCGCTCATGGACTTATAAGAGGTACAGAACGCTTTACTATTAAAGGGGTGGTAGACTGCGCAGACACTGCTGGACAGGATGCTGGAACTATATTAGACGATAAAAACAGAAATATACCAGTGTTTGAAAATTTACAAGATGCGGTTACTGCTTTAAATGATATTCAATTTTTAGTGATTGGAGTGGCTACAGTGGGAGGAAGGTTACCGGGTAATATGTTAACCACTATTATTGAAGCCATTCATGCAGGTTTATCTATTGTCAATGGTTTACATGAATATTTAAATGAGAAGCCAGACATAGTAGCGCTTGCTAAAGAAAAAGGAGTACAATTAATTGATATAAGAAAACCTAAAACCAGGGAGCAACTTAGTTTTTGGACTGGAGATATTTATAAAGTAACAGCGCCCATCATAGCTGTGATAGGCATGGATTGCGCCATGGGTAAAAGAACTACTGCTAGAATGTTAAGACAGGCCTGTGAGGCAGACGGGCTAAAGGCTGATATGATTTACACTGGACAAACCGGTTGGTTACAAGGCGGTAAGTATGGTTTTGTTTTTGATTCTACTTTAAATGATTTTGTTTCTGGTGAATTAGAAAATGCCATTGTAACTTGTTGGAAAGAAACGGCACCCGATTTTATTTTCTTAGAAGGGCAGTCTTCTTTAAGAAACCCAAGTGGTCCTTGTGGTATTGAGTTATTGATATCAGGGAATGCTAAACATGTAATATTATTATTTTCTCCGAAACGAAAATATTTTGACCATGATGAAAAATGGGGGGCTATTCCAAGCGTTGAATCGGAAATAGAAATTATTGAAAAGTTAGGTTCAAAAGTAATAGCGGTAGGTATTCATACAGAAGACTGTACTACCGAAGAAGCCTTTGCCTTCCAAAAACAGTATGAACAAAAATTAAATATACCTGTATTATTACCTATACAAGAAGGAGTAGATAAAATATTACCTACATTAAAAAAATTAATAAAGAACTAGATAATAAGAATTTACAAAATTATTATTTTATGAGTAAAAGTTTAGTAAATTTTTTAACAATAGTATAATGAATGGTTTAAAAATAAATTAATAATAAATATCCAATGAAAATAGTAGCTGTAAGATCTTATCTAAAAAAAATGGCCTTGACCAAGCCTTATACCATTGCCTATAGTACTTTCTCTGATGTGAGTTTAGCTTTTTTTGAAGTAGAGTTAGCCAATGGCATGGTGGGCTATGGTTCTGGAAGCCCAGCGGGAGAAGTGGTGGGAGAAACAACTGCACAAACTGCTGTTAATTTAGAAACCGAATTCGTTAAAAATTTTGTAGGTAGAGACATACGTCATTTTCAAAAAATGATTTACGAGAGTAGACAACACTTTGATCACCTACCTGGAACACAGGCTGCTATTGATATTACCATGCACGACGCCTTTGGAAAATTCATGGGTACTTCAGTGGCAGAATTTTATGGTCAAAAAATAAAAGCCCTACCTACCTCTATTACCATTGGCATTAAAACTGTAGAAGAAACTTTAGAAGACGCTGCTGGTTTTTTAAGCCTTGGTTTTAAAGTATTAAAAGTAAAACTAGGATTGAATGTAGACGAAGACATTGAAAAAATTTGTAAGCTGCACGAAAAATATCCAAGTCAATATATAATAAGAGTAGATCCCAACCAGGGATATAGCTTGGCCGATTTAAATAAATTTATAGAAGCTACAAAAAACTCAAAAATAGAATTAATCGAACAACCTTTACCCGTTGGTAAAGAAATAGAATTATTAAAAGTAGATCCTGCTTACCGTTCTATATTAATGGGTGATGAATCGTTGAAAGACCCTCAAGCTGCATTGGAATATGCTATTAGCAAACCCTTTGGCGTATACAATATTAAACTAATGAAATGCGGTGGCATTATGGGAGCTATGGAAATAGCCACCATTGCTAAAAACGCGAATATTAATTTATTCTGGGGATGCAATGATGAAAGCATTATAAGTATTACCGCTGCCCTTCATGCAGCCTATTGCTGTTCCAATACTAAGTATATCGATTTAGACGGCAGTTTTGATTTAGCAGAAGACTTAGTTACAGGAGGTTTTGAGTTAAAGGATGGCTATATGCATATCAATAGCCAACCTGGTTTTGGGGTTACAAAACTATAGTGAACTTGCTATTAGAAATAATAGACTTTATATAGAATACACTAAATTGTAGAATGGAAGTATTAAAACCCAAAATAGGAGTAAGTGCCGCTACTTTTTTAGTAGTGAGTGTTATTATTGGTTCTGGTGTATTTAAGAAGTTGGCGCCCATGTCTCAGGAATTAGGTTCTCCCGTATTAGTGATTCTTTGTTGGGTAGTTGCTGGCCTTATTAGTTTAGCAGGCGCCTTGTCCACTGCTGAGATGGTAAGTATGTTTCCCAATTCTGGGGGGGAATATTTTTATTTTCAAAAAGTATATGGTCGCTTTTTTTCTTTTATGTATGGATGGGCCAGTTTCACTGTTATAAAAACGGCTTCTATTGCAGCACTAGCTTATATTTTTGCGCAGTCCTTAACAAGTTTATTTCCGCTTCCTATTGTAGGAGATAGTGTAAGTTTTTTAGGAATAACCATTACGCTAGCTTTATTTATTAAATTAGTAGCCTCCTTTTTAATTATAGCACTTACTTTATTAAATTATAGGGGCGCACAGTTTGCTAGTAAATTAAGTACAGTTTTAACCTATTTAATGTTAACTAGTATAGTAGCTTTTTTAGCCATTGGTTTTGGTTCTTCCCAAGGAAGTATGGCTAATATAACAACCCCTAGCCAATTACCCAATGCCCCCGATTTACATGGGTTTAGTTTGCTGAAAGCCTTATTTGTGGCTAGTTTGGGCGCTTTTTGGGGTTATGAAGGATGGAATGGAATTGCTTACATTGGAGAAGAAATAAAAAATCCAAAAAGAAATTTACCCTTGGCATTAGGTATTGGTACTTTAATAGTTATGACGGCTTATGTTTTATTAAACATAGTTTTTGTATATATTTTACCCATTGATTATTTCATACAACTCACCCCTAATAAAATTGCTGCTGTAGAAGTGGCAGGTAAACTGAGCGGACATATTGGAATGGTACTTGTAGCTAGCTTAATTGTAGTGACTACCTTAAATGCCACCAATAGCACCATTTTAACTTCTGCTAGAATGATGTATGCAATGGCAAGAGATAAATTGTTTTTCTATAAGGCAGCGAATGTGCATCCCAAATACAATACACCCGATATTGCTTTATTCATTCAAGCTTTTTGGGCCATTGCCTTGGTATTCTCTGGTAGTTTTGATCAATTAACCGATATGTTGGTTTTTGCTTCCTTTATATTTTATGGAAGTACAGCGCTTGGTGTAATTATATTAAGGGTAAAGCATCCTGAATACGTAAGAAAGTATAAAGTAATAGGCTATCCTTTTGTGCCAGGCCTATTTTTACTATTCTGTGCAGCCTTGTTTGTGATTACCATTTTGAATAAACCTTACGAAGCTATTTGGGGCTTAAGCCTTATTGCTACTGGCTTTCCTGTGTATTGGTGGTTGAATCGTAAATAACTACTTTCTCCCATAAATGGGCATAGTTATTTCTAAATTCATCATGAATGGGATGTCCCTGATATATTATTTCTTCTTCAGCAGTATTAAAAATACATAACCAAGAATAAGTATAATCTCTTTCAATCACCGACCTATTGGTAGCAGCCGGTATACCAATATCCGAAAAACGAATACATTCTATTTTGGCTAATTTTTGTAAGCCCTCTAATAATTTATTTTTATCAGCAGCTGATGAAGGGTTTTTTAAATAAAAAAGTACATGGTGTATAAAAATATTATTGATAATGTTCTGGTTCATAATTTTAATTAATAAATTTAATAAAAAATGACTAAATTAATTCACCCGAAAGTTAATCAATTTAGTCATCACAAAAAACTTATTTGCTTATCCTTCTAAAATAGCTTTAGCATACTCGAAACATTTTTTGGTTTCTTTTACTGCATCTGATCCTGCTGGAATATCATATTCTAATTCAATAGAAGCTGGTATTTTATATTTTTTAGTTTTTAATAAAGTAAGTACTTCTTTAAGAGGTGTATCTCCTTCCCCCCATGGCATATTCTTTGTGCCGTTTACTTTGTTCTTACGGTCTTTAATATGCATACTTGAAATACGATCGTGCTTTGCTTCTATTAAGGCCAATAAAGTTGCTGTAGTATTGGCGCCACCTGCTGCAATGTAATGGCCGCAGTCAAGGTTCATTGCATTATAAGGAGACTGGCTCAAAGCCATATCCCATGCAGTATCTGTGGCTTGTGTATGTGCGTGATAACCTACATATACTTTATGTTTTAATCCAAATTCACCTAGTCTTTGTGAATGCGCTGCATTGGTAGGAAGCTCCACATTTACTGAACTAGCACCTAAAGCTTTTGCAGCATTCATCGCGTAATCAATTTCTGCATCGGTACTTTTCTCCCCTAATGCTGCATCTGGTTTATATGCATAAATAGTAATACCTGCATCATTGAATAATTTTTTTAATTCTACAAATTTATCCATAGATGCTGTTTCTCTCCAAGCTCTTGCTTTTATATTTCTTTCTTCCATTACCTTCATAAAATTTTCACGAGTCATTTGAGACATTGCACCTACTGGGCTTCCTGCATAGGCTTCTGCAGGGTCTCCCATTAATTCAATAGCAGAAATGCCTGCCTCTTTCAAATACTCAATTAATTGTTCTGCACTGCCTGGCATAGATCTAAAAGAATAGGTGATAGCACCAATTTGAACTCCTTTAATTTTTGAACTTGGGTTTGCTAGAAACAAAGAATTAGCAGCTAATATATTTTTACCCATGAACACTAAGCCCAAAGAGGCCAATGAACCTTGGTATAGAAAGTTACGACGTGAATTGTTTTGAATATTTTTTTTACTGTTTGACATAATATTTTGATTTAGACTTTTTAAATAACCTAATTGATTAGAGTATTAAATTAGACAAATTCTTCTAAAAAATACAAGAAAAGGGATAAGTGGTTCTTACTTATCTGAGATAGAATATGTAATAAAATTAAGGCAACTGTATGGCCTTAGCTTGTTCTGCGTATTTAATATTTAGCCCTTCTGTATTTGACAGTACTATATCCTTTTTAATAGATATTTCACAAGTAGCACAAGGCTTAATATGGGTAATATAAATAGGCAGCTTTTGAAGCTTCCCATTAGAAAGCTTATTAAGCACTTTCATTTCTTGCATTAATAAACGTGGCGTTAAGTGACCGTACAATGCTTTATCGGGCATAGCATTATCAAAAGATACTTCAATAAAAATGGCTTTCAGCGTTTGCGCTATTACTTTATCAGCAATGGCCTTCCATAATTGTTCTAATTGATTCGATTTTTCTACTTCATCGGCACCTGTATCTCCTAGGTATAATAAATAGCTATTATTGTTACGTACTAAAAAAGCACTGCTCTGATAAGGGTTCACATGGCTTAATATATAAGGCGTTACATATAGTTCTGTATTCGGAATTTCTATTTCTTTACCAGGGGTTAAGTAGTTATAGGTATACTTATTTAAAATAGGCTTATCACCTTCGCTACCAAAATTAGCCCAGCTCTTAGCCGTAAAATAATTGTTTTTCATTATTTCAATTACCGTGCTAAATCCATAAATATTTTTTGGACTATCATTAGGGGAATTTAAAATAAGTCCTGCTACATGGTCTAGATGTGCATGTGAAATAAAATAAGCCTTGATTTTATTTTTTTGGACTTCTTCAGCACTTGATTCATTGAATAATTTATTAGCTACTGCTTTTTGTAATCCAGCATTAATAGTGCCCGCATCTAAACATATATAATTACTAGAACCTTTTGCCGTCACCATAAAGGAAGAGAGGTTGGCTTCGTCTAGTCCGCCTTTTACACCTAGGGGTATAACGGTAAAACCGGTTGATGTAGTTTGCGCTTTTACATCTAGTCCTCTACATAGAAGAAGAGCCCCTAATAAAATTATGTGTAACCTCATATTGTTCGCTTAATAAGTAAATTTAATTATAATTATTAAGACAATGGTTATACACTGCTACTATTAAAATAAAAATAATTTTCCATTCATTCTAACAAAGGCTTCTGCAGCGGTAACGCCCATTTCACGACCTCTAAAATCTTCCATGGCAGCATGACCACATTGGTAAATCCCCGGAGGATCTTGACTTAAATGACAATAAAGCGCTTGTTTTTTTTGCGCTTGGGTTTCTGTAATATCTACATAGTCGGTGGGATGAAATATAAAGGTTTGTTCTCCGGTACATACTTCAAAAAAGTATAAAAGAAATTTCTTGCCCAGTCTTACCCAAGCTTGTATACCTAATAAGCTTGCAATTTGATGGTCTTTGTGAATGTCTAAAGGCCAGTGGGTAAAAACAATATCTGGATTTTCATTAGCAATGATGGTTTTAATTTTCTCCACCCATTCATTGTTCATCATACTATCCCCATCTATCTGACCTACAAAAATATATTTAGTATCTAATATTTTACAAGCAGCAATAGCTTCTGCCTTTCTTATACTAGCTGCTTTATCATGAGAAGTGCCTGGGATACCCGCCTCACCTGTAGTTAAATAAATAATAGTTACATCGTGCCCCGCCTTTCTTAATTTGGCTAAAGTGCCACCACAGCCACTTTCCGGGTCATCGGGGTGACCCCCCAGACATACAATTTTTTTCTTATTTATATTATCTACAGGAGCGGCCTGTAATAAACTTGGTAAACTTAAAGCACCAATGGAGGCGCCGGCTTGTTTTACAAAATTTCTTCTTGAGTTTATCATTTTAAAGCGTATTAATTATTTA
>JBBAJX010000012.1:41248-61396 GCA_040403885.1 Sediminibacterium sp.
GTATTAATTATTTATTAGCAATTTAATTTCTTAATTTTATATTTCAAATCTAGAATAATTCTTCAATAAAGTTTTACAATGTCTTCATCAAAAAATAGATCCTCTTTTTTCTCTTTTCTACTTATTTTTGTTTTTATTAGTGCTTGTAAAAAAACACCATCTTTAGTAGATATACCTATTACTAAAACTCCTGTAGACACCACTACCAATATTATTGCTAACACTAATCTACAACATATATCTGTTACCACGCAACACAATGATAATGGCAGAACAGGCCATAATAATAACGAAACGGTATTAAACACAACTACCGTGAATGCTACTCAATTTAGAAAGCTTTTTTCCTTATTAGTGGATGACGAAGTATATGCACAACCCTTGGTCATGGGTAATTTTGAAATAAGTGGTGCCAAGCATAATGTAGTATTCATAGCCACAGTAAGTAATACTTTATATGCTTTTGACGGGGATAATGGAAATTTATACTGGAAGAAAAATTATACTGTGAATGGGATGAGAACTCCTATGGCAGGCGATGTAAAATCGACTTGGTGTACTCCTTATTTAAATATTACTGCGAATATTGGAATTATTGGTTCTCCAGTAATTGATTCTCTTAGTAAGACCATTTATTTTGTGGCAAGAAGTACAGACGGAATAATATTTAAGCAACATTTACATGCCGTTGATTTAACTACAGGCAATGAAAAATTAAATAGCCCGGTAGAGATAACGGCACAAACCGCAGGTAAGGGAGATGCAAGTAATAATGATAAAGTATCTTTTGATCCACTTAGAAATAATCAAAGACAAGGTTTAGCCTTGGTGAATGGTGTGGTGTATATATCTTATGCATCACATTGCGATTTAAATCCTTTTCATGGTTGGGTATTAGGCTATGATGCAAAAAACTTACAACAACAATATGTGTACAATACCACACCCGATGGAGAAGAGGGAGGTATATGGCAAAGTGGTATGGGCATTGCAGCCGACGAGAGCGGCAACTTATATATAGTAACAGGTAACGGAACAGTGGGCACACCTAGCCCTTATAGTGTTATTCCAGGTAATGGTACTGCAGAAAGTATTGCAAGTCTTTTTCCAGAAAATTTATCGGGAAGGTCGGAGAGTGCTATTAAGTTAACCCCATCTTCAAATTCTTCTTTAAAGATTACCAGTTATTTTACGCCCAATAATTATGTACAAATGAATAAAACAGATGCCGACTATGGCGTGATGGGTTCTTTGTTAGTACCTAATAGCAATATTTATTTTACCGGCGCCAAGGATGGTAACTTATATATTTTAGACAAAGACAATATGGGGAGTTATTCAACTAATTTTAATAATATCAAACAAACTATTAGAATTAACGGCAATTTACATTGCCAGCCAGCCTATTATAAAGGGGCTACTAAAGAGTTTGCTTATATATGGTCTGAGAACGATAGGTTAAGAGCTATTGAATTCGATAGAGCTGCTAATAGTTTTAATACGAATCAAACATTTTCTACTGCACCAGGTCCTTCAGGGCAAACAGGCGCAATGATATCTGTTTCCTCTGATAATGGAAAAGCTGGCACAGGCGTGGTTTGGGCTTCCTATGCTAGTTCTGGAGATGCAGAAAATGGAACTATGAAAGGCATACTAAGAGCCTTTGATGCCAATGACATTACTAAAGAATTATGGAATAGTAATAATAACCCAGGCGACTATGTTCCTTCTTTTGCCAAATTTTGTTCACCCACTATTGCTAATGGCCGAGTTTATTTAGCTACTTTCTCAGGGCAGGTATTGGTATATGGCTTAATTAAATAAGTGTAATAATTTTATTGTTGCAGCTTATCCACCTTATCTAAAAAGGCTTTAAGGGTTGCTAAATATTCTACTTTATTATCTTGCATGGTAGCATGACCTGCATTTTTAATCATCTTAAATTCCGAACCAGAAATCATAGTTTGAAAATGTTGAATAGTACTTGGCCTTGCTTCATCAAACTCACCTGCTACTAATAAGGTAGGCACTTTTATAGTAGAAAGAAAAGTCAAACGGTCATACTTTAATAAATTACCAGTGGCTGTGAACTCGCTAGGTCCCCACATAAATTCATATACATTAGAGCCTGAAAATAATTTAGCAGTATCGGCCTGTCCTTTTGTTCTTTCCGTTCTTCTTAAAAAGTTTTTATAGTAAAGGGTTACTGCATCTTGATAAGCAGAATTGGCGTAAGTTTTATTTTTTTCGTTTACTCTAATATTGTTTTGAATAGAGTCGGGCAGGGAAGCAATTAAAGTATCTGCGTCCTTGGTCCACATTTCAGTACTGAATAAAGGACTACTAAAAATAATTGACTTTATATGCTTCGGGTATTTAATGTAATAGTCAATACCTAGCATAGTGCCCCAGGAATGTCCGTATAAATAAAATTTTTCTAAGTGAAGTGCTGCTCTAATTTGCTCAAGTTGTTCTACATAATTTTCAATAGTCATTAAAGAAGTGTCGGTAATTCTTGAAGACCTTCCGCAACCCAGTTGGTCAATAAAAATAATTGGGCGGTCATTGCTTAATTCCTTTAAATTTTCTAAACCATAACTAGATGAACCAGGCCCACCATGTAGTAAAAGAAGCGCAGGCTTAGTACCTGAGCCATTAATACGGTACCATACTTTACCGCCTTTTACGTCTATAAAACCTTCTTTAGGGCTAGTGGAGCTAGAAGAGCAGCTTATTAAAAGACTAAAAAAAACTGTTGCGATTAAAAAGGGTAAAAAATATTTTGTTTTCATGATGAATAATTTTTTATAATTTTGAGTTATTATGATTGATACTAATAATTTATTTAAAATTTAAATAAGCCTTATGCATAAATTTAAATTATTTGCAACAGTTCTTCTTATTTCTATCTTGTTTTTTGCATGTATTAAGATGGAAGATACAAGTATTCAAGGTAAGAAAGTAATTCCACCAGCTCCAATACGAACTACTTAAGCCTAGACTATCTTAAACTATATTCTAGTAATTGCCTTATTTAATCTTTATTTTATCTACTAGTTTTGTCATAGAATTGTCATAAAACTTTACTTCTTTTTTTAAATTATATATAAAAGTAATTACTGTTGTATTTGTGGAAACAATTCATGAAAATTTGAGGTAATCTTTATCACAAGAGTTCGACTGAGAAGGTTATTATATTATATTCACAAAAATGCTTCCCCATGCTTAAAACTAAATTTCGTTCCATTTGTTCAGTAGCCACTGGCTTAGATGTCTTAGGAGATAAATGGTCACTTCTTATCATTAGAAATATGCTTTTTTTAAAAAAGTGTACCTATAAAGAATTAATGGATAATCGTGAAAAAATTGCCACCAGGGTTTTAGCCGATCGTTTAAAAAAATTGGTACTAGACGGTTTAATTGAAAAGAACAACCACCCCACTAATAAAAAAGTATTTATTTATACATTAACTGAAAAGGGCATAAGTACTATTCCTTTACTTGTTGAATTAATGAAATTTTCAATTCAACATTACCCCAATCAAATAAAGGGCAAAACGGTGGACAAAAACAGAATTACCTATAATTTTACCCATGCTAGTTCAGAGCAGGCCTTTATTAAAGATGCCAAAAAGGACTACTTAAAGTACAAGAAAACCTTACCGGCTTAGTATATTAATTGTTAAAGTAATCTGCTTTAAGTCTAGTCTTCGTATATTTGAGCTGGCTATGAAAAAACTCATTTTCTTCTTTTGCTTTACTTTTGCTATCATTCACCCCAATATTACTTATTCAAAGGGGGTAATGCATACCAATGACTTTAAAATAAGTCAAAAGCAGAATATTCCCATTCAGAACTTCATCCAATCCGACCTATCTTTCAATGACAATTATTTTATATCGGAGGCAGAAGATGATATTAATGATACTGAAAGAAAATTGCTTGCTCTACAAAAAACGAGTTCAAAAAGTATTTCATTTATAGTAGACTATTATAGTGCTACTCTTTTAAATAAGATATGGTCCAATAAGTACCTTTTTTATTTACACAGTCCGCTATTTATTTTTATTAGCGTATTTAGAATCTAATTACATTTTTTGTTAAAGTGCCAGGTTTTACCTGAATTAACAACCCTCCATTTTTAAGATTGACAAATTAAGAATTTGGCTTTAGCTAAATTTTTAACTAGACAATTTCATAAATCCATTTTTGAAAATATATAATGATATGAATAAAATAATCCTGTTCGCCGCCCTTTTAAGTGCTGTACTATTTACAGCCTGTAGTTCTAAAAAAGAAGAAAAATTGGAAGAGGGTAAGTATACTGTTACTAGTCCTTTATTAATGGACACTTCATTTACCAAAGACTATGTAGCTGAAATTCAATCTCTTCAAAATATTGAAATACGCGCCAAAGTAAAAGGCTTTATAGAAAGTATTAATGTTGATGAAGGACAGCAGGTTAGCGCTGGCCAAGTTCTATTTACCATTAGACCCAAAGAATATGAAGCAGAGCTTATAAAAGCAAAAGCAAACTTTAAAAAAGCTGATTTAGAATTACAGAATGTTAAAAAATTAGCTGATAAAAATATAGTTTCTCCTAATGAGCTTTCAATGGCTGTTGCAAAACTTGACGAAGCTAAAGCCGATGAAAACCTAGCAGAATTGTATGTAAGCTATACAAAAATTAGAGCACCTTTTGCAGGAACTATTGATAGGTTGAAATTTAAAATGGGAAGTTTAATAGACGAAGGAACTTTACTTACCACTCTGTCTAATAACAAATCGGTATATGCTTATTTTAATGTTTCTGAAGCAGAGTACCTCGATTATAAATCACGTGCAAGAAATAAAAATTATGCTACTTTAATTTTAGCCAATAATATGCCTCATAAGTATAAGGGACAAGTTGAAACCATTGAAGCAGAGTTTGATAAAAATACCGGTAGTATTGCCTTTAGAGCAAAATTCCCTAACCCTGAATTATTACTTAAGCATGGAGAAACAGGTAGGGTACAACTTACTGTTGATCTTAAAAATAGTTTAGTGATTCCTCAAAAAGCAACTTATGAAATACAAGATAGATTTTATGTATTTGTAGTAGATGCAAATAATATAGTGAAAACAAGAAGTATTACTATTAAACAAAAACTTTCTAATATATATGTGATTGAATCTGGTTTATCAGTAAATGATAAAATATTATTAGAGGGTATTCAAACAGTGAAAGATGATGATAAAATTAAAACCGAATTTATTGCTGCTCAAAAAGCGATAGCGCAAATCAATAAATAAGCGTTTTACCTACAAACAAAAAAATTATATGTTTAATAAGTTTATAAAAAGGCCTGTGTTATCTATTGTTATTTCTGTAATAATAACATTATTGGGTGCACTAGCCATTATTCAATTACCTGTAACGCAGTTCCCTGTTATCTCTCCGCCTAAAGTAAATATTACAGCTGAATATCCCGGCGCCAATGCCGAGCTTATGATTAAGGCGGTAGTAATTCCATTAGAAAGAGCTATTAACGGAGTGCCAGGTATGAAATATATTGCTTCAGATGCGGGTAATGACGGTGTAACCTCCATACAAGTAGTATTTGAATTAGGAACCGATCCGAATATTGCTGCGGTGAATGTACAAAATAGAGTGGCTGCTGTTATTAATAAGTTACCGCCTTTAGTGGTGAGAGAAGGAGTTAAAATTACAAGAGAGGAGTCGAATATGCTTATGTATATTAACCTTTATAGTAAGGATACAAGTTTAGATGTGAACTTTTTATATAACTATGCCGATATAAATGTTTTATCAGAAATTAAAAGAATTGATGGAGTGGGTTTTGCAGATATCTTAGGGAACAGAGAGTATGCCATGAGAATTTGGTTAAAGCCCGATAGAATGATAGCCTATAAAGTTTCAGCAGATGAAGTGTTAAAAGCATTGGACGAACAAAACTTAGAAGCTGCACCTGGTAAAACAGGAGAAAGCTCGGGTAAAAAAGCACAAAGTTTTGAATATGTATTAAAATATCCAGGTAGGTTTAGCACTAAAGAAGGCTATGAAAACATTATATTAAGATCTAGCCCGTATGGACAAGCTATTCGTATAAAGGATATAGCGAATGTTGAATTTGGAAGTACCTATTATGATTTATATTCTAAATTAAATGGGAAACCAGCAGCTTCTATTGTTATTAAGCAATCTTACGGATCTAATGCAAGTGCTGTTATTGAGAATATTAAAAAAAGAATGAAGGAGATTAAGGGAAGTTCTTTCCCTAAGGGAATGGAATACGAAATTAGCTATGACGTTTCTAATTTCTTAGACGCCTCCATTGAAAAAGTAATTCATACTTTAATTGAAGCCTTTTTACTAGTAAGTTTAGTGGTATTTATATTCTTAGGAGATTGGAGATCGACCCTAATTCCAGCCATTGCTGTTCCTGTTTCATTAATTGGAACTTTCTTCTTTATGCAATTCTTTGGTATTACGCTTAACTTAATAACCTTATTTGCCTTGGTACTAGCTATTGGTATTGTGGTAGACGATGCTATTGTGGTAGTAGAAGCTGTGCACGCAAAAATGGAAGAAAATAACTTAGATCCTATCGCTGCCACAGAGCTTGCTATGTCTGAAATTAGTGGAGCCATTATTGCTATTACACTAGTTATGGCAGCAGTTTTTATACCAGTAGCCTTTATGCCAGGGCCAGTAGGCATATTCTATAAGCAATTTTCTGTAACCATGGCCACCTCTATTATTTTATCGGGGGTAATTGCATTAACACTAACACCTGCTCTATGTGCTACTTTATTAAAAAATAAGCATGGGGTTCATAAAACAAAAAACTGGTTAAATAATTTTTTAGAAAAATTTAATAATGGCTTTGCAAAAGTTTTAAGAAAGTATAAAAAATTACTTATTCTTATTGTGAATAGAAGAGTAGTTACTATTATTACTTTAGTTGCTTTCTGTTTTGCTACTTGGGGCTTAAGTTCAAGAATTCCATCTGGTTTTATTCCGAATGAAGACCAAGGTATATTTTATGCAATTATTCTTACACCTGCAGGTTCTACCTTAGAAAGAACCAATGAGGTTTTAGGGCAAATTCAAAAAGTAGCTAATGGCATGGAGGATATAGCTTCTGTCTCTACTATTGCTGGTTATGAAATTTTAACAGAAGGAACGGAAGCCTGTTCTGGCACTTGTTTAATAAATTTAAAAAGTTGGGGCAATAGAAAACACTCTGTAGAAGAAGTGATGAAAGAATTAGAAGAGAAAACAAAAGATATTAAAGGCGCTAAGATTGAATTGTTTCCTCCACCTGCAGTACCTGGCTATGGAGCTGCCGGAGGATTTGAATTACGCCTTTTAGATAAAACAGGTAGCGGCGATTATAAAAAAATGGAAGAGGTGAGCCAAGCTTTTACTAAAGAATTAAATAAGCGACCTGAATTAATATCTGTATTTACTTTTTATAATGCTAGTTTCCCGCAATATATTTTAAGGGTGGATAATGAGAAAGCGCAACAAAAAGGAATTACGATTGACAATGCCATGAATAATTTATCAACTTTAATTGGCAGTAACTATGCAAGTAGTTTTATCAAATTTGATCGTCAATATAAAGTAATGGTTCAGGCTTTACCAGAATACAGGGCCTTGCCTCAAGATATTTTAAAACTGTATGTAAAAAATAATCGTGATGAAATGGTGCCCTATTCTGCGTTTATGACGGTAGATAAAGTATATGGTTTAGAAGAAATAACAAGACATAATATGTATAATTCTTCTGAGGTAAGTGGTGGTGCTGCTCCTGGCTATAGTAGTGGAGCGGCTATTGCAGCTATTACAGAAGTGGCTAAGAATAAATTACCTAGAGGTTTTGGCATTGACTGGGCAGGTATTTCTAAAGATGAAGTAAGACAAGGTAATCAAGCCATTTATATATTTTTAATTTGCTTGATATTTGTGTATTTACTTTTAGCAGCTCAATATGAAAGTTTCATATTGCCTTTCCCTATTATTTTATCCTTGCCTACTGGTATATTTGGTGCCTTTTTCTTTCTTAATATATTAGGATTAGAAAATAATATATACGCACAGGTAGCCATGGTAATGCTCATTGGCTTGTTAGGTAAAAACGCTGTATTAATTGTGGAATTTGCCGTACAAAAACATAAAGCAGGCATGTCCGTATTTCAAGCAGCTATTGCTGGAGCTTCTATAAGATTAAGACCTATTTTAATGACTTCTTTTGCCTTTATTGCTGGATTAATTCCACTGGTCTTTGCAACGGGTCCGGGCTCTATAGGCAATAGAACCATTGGAGCTGCTGCTGCAGGGGGTATGTTATTCGGAACCCTATTTGGAGTAATAATTATACCTGGCCTGTACTATATTTTTGCACGCATTTCAGAGAGAAATTTATTAATTGAAGACGAAGAAGAAAATCCATTTACAGAAGAAATTAATTAATATGAAAATATTTAGAAGCTATTATAGCATTGTAATTTTATTAGTAAGCTTATTGTATATAGGTTGTAAAGCGCCTATTGTGATGGAGGCAACTGAAACGAGTAATCTGCCTATAAATTATACAACTAATAAAGACAGTAATAAAGACAGTATAAATACTGCTAATATAAATTGGAAAGAATTTTTTACAGATAAATATTTAGTAGCCCTTATTGATACCGCTGTAAAAAATAATTATGATGTATTAACAACTCTTCAAGAAATTGAAGTGGCTAGTAATAAAGTGAAACAAAAAAATGGTATGTTGTTGCCAAGCTTTGCACTAGGAGCTAATTTGGGAGTAAGTAAAGTTGGGCGTTATACTTCTAATGGAGCAGGAGATGCGAGTGCAGATATAACGCCTGGCCAATTGGTTCCTGAAAATTTACCGAATATTTCATTGGGTTTTGAGACAAGTTGGGAAGCCGATATTTGGGCTAAGTTGCGTAATGCCAAAAAAGCAAGTTTTACTAGGTATTTAGAAACTGTGGAAGGAAAAAACTTAGTAACAACTAGCTTAATTGCGGAAGTGGCTAGTTCTTATTATGAACTATTGTCACTAGATAACCAGTTAGGTATTATAGAAGAAACTATTGCCATTCAGAAAAATGCATTAGAAATAGTTAAAGTACAGAAAGAGGCTGCAGTAGTTACGGAACTTGCCGTGAAGCAATTTGAAGCACAGGTATTCAATTCCCAAGCATTGGCATTTGGTATTCAACAGAAAATTGCAGAGACGGAGAATAAAATTAATTTTTTATTAGCAAGGTATCCGCAAAAAATTGAAAGAGATAAGCTAACCTTTACTACTATCAAACCAAGGTTCATACAAGTGGGTATTCCTTCAGACTTATTAAAAAATAGACCAGATATTAAACAAGCTGAATTAGAATTGTTTGCTACTAAGTGTGATGTACAAGTAGCCAAGGCTGAATTTTATCCTTCATTGAATATTACGGGCGGTATGGGTTTTCAAGCATTTAAAACCTCTTACTTATTTACTACTCCTCAATCATTAATGTATACACTAGCAGGCGATTTGGTTATGCCCGTTATAAATAGAGCAGGCATTAAGGCTGAATTTAACAATGCCAATGCTTATCAAATTGAAGCTTTGTATAATTATCAAAAATCTATATTAAATGGTTATGTAGAAGTAACTAATGAATTATCTAATATCCAAAATTTAGAGAAAGGCTACCAATTAAAGGCACAGGAAGTAGACGCATTGAACAGCTCTGTAGCATTATCAAATGAATTATTTAAGTCGGCTAGGGCCAATTATTTAGAAGTGCTAATGGCTCAAAGAGATGCTTTATCGGCTAGGCTAGAATTAGTTGAATCCAAAAAGAATCAATTAATGGCCATTGCTAATATGTATAAAGTATTAGGGGGTGGTTGGAAATAAATATTATTTTAGCTTAGGCCCCATAGGAAGGGTATAACCCAAATTTAATATAAATTCCATCGTACCAAAACCTTGTTTGGCATTGCCTTTGTAAACATCTAGGTTATAGTAATAAGCGTAATCTAATTTGCCTGCGAACTCAAGATATAATTTTTTACGAAAGGTACTTCTTAGTGCATATTCAAGTCCTGTATTCCAACCACCAAACTGAAATCCTTGTTTATTTTCTTTACCAAACAATTTATTTTCTACATGTGGAATTAAGGGGCCAATACCTGCTTTAGCTAAACCATCAATAGCTATAAAATCATTAGATATTTTTTTGAAACGCTTTCTTTTTACAATATTGAATAATAAAAAATTAGCACCATTATTTAAGTAATAATAATTTTCTGCAGTCCCCTGACCCGATTTAGTAAAAATAAAACTAGAATCTACCCTAGCACCATTAAAAGTACCAGACATATGAATGAGCTGATTCTCTTTGAATAAAGCCTTTGTATGATCAAAATTTATTTCAAAGGCTAGGTCCTTGTTTTTGTCTAAAAAATATCCAAATCTATAATTGTATTGTGGTATACTTAATGCTTTAGTAAATAAACCTTCATCCCAACCTGGGTGGTCTACCAGTTGAGTATTTTTAAAGGTGAAATTATTTTTTAGTTCAGGCTGGTTAATAGTGACATTCGAAAGTGTATAATATTCTTTATTATATCCCCAAGAAAAATAGAATTCCCCTTTTCTTTCTGTTTTTTGAGCAGTACTAGATTGAAATATGAAGGCAGATAATAACAGTAATAGATACTTTTGCATACTTTATGGCTGGTTCGTTAATTTTTGCAAAGGTAACTTATAATATATTTTCAAACTAAAATTCAAATTCTATTTTTAAAATATATTATTTCCCCTTTAAATATTTATCCAACCATCTTCCTTGCTCCCATAAAAGATGTAATACATTTTCTTTTCCTTTGTAGCCATGTGCTTCATAAGGTAAGTATACAAATCTTGCAGTACCACCGTGTCCTTTAATAGCTGCATATAATCTTTCACTATTAATAGGGAAGGTTCCTGTATTGTCATCCATTTCGCCATGTGTCATTAACAAAGGCGTTTTAATTTTATCAGCAAATGCAAAAGGGCTCATTTCTAAATATAAATCCTTGGCCTGCCAAAAAGTACGTTCTTCATTTTGGAAACCAAAAGGAGTTAAAGTTCTATTGTAAGCACCACTTCTAGCAATACCTGCTTTGAATAAATTACAATGCGCAAGTAAATTCACTGTCATAAAAGCGCCATAACTATGTCCACCCACGGCCATTTTATTTCTATCACCTACGCCTAATTCTACTAATTTATCAATAGCTGCATTGGCATTTAGAATTAATTGATTTATAAAATCGTCATTCGGTTTTTTGTCTGGAGAAGTTGCTACAATAGGCATTTCCGCATTATCTAAAATAGCATAGCCTTGTGTAACATAAAATACTGGCGATCCCCAGCTAAGCATGGTAAATTTATGTTGGTTACCTCTTATTTGACTTGCATCGGCAGCACTTGTAAACTCTCTTGGGTAGGCCCATATTAAAGCAGGAAGTGGGCCGTCTTTTGCTTTATCATATCCCTTGGGTAAATATAAATCACCGGTTAAATCAACGCCATCTTTTCTTTTATATTTAATTTTTTCTTTTGTCACCCCTTCCATACTCAAATAAGGGTTCGTGAAATTGGTAATTTGAGTTTTACTATTGTCTTTTATATTTCTAATATAATAATTAGGCACTTCCTTTTCTGTTTCTCTTCTACTAATAACTTTCAAATTATTAATATCAATTACTTCCATTACCATTTCAAAATTATCTTCCGAAGAGCGCCACAAAATAGTATTGCTTTTTGTATTTAAATCAAATGAAGCTATATAGGGCAAGTCTCCTTTAGGTGAAGCACCAATAGTGTTATTCATTAATATGGCCTGGCCATTATTTGTCATAGCAATTACATCACGATTAAATTTATTTTTAGTGGTAACAGGACTGCCCGGGTTGGTATAGGCATCGGTCATATTGCCTTGGTATAAAGTAGTGAAGCTATTTATGCTAGCGTCGTATCTGCTTACTTTGTATTGTTGTTTACTGCGCAACATTTCTGTCACTAAAGCAATATGTTCATTACCCCAAGCGGTTCTGCTGTATCTAGTGCTTGTTTTAAATAATTCTTTTGCAGTTCCTGTAAAAGGAGCTGCAAGCGCCATTACTGCATCATGAAAAGGAACATTCTTTTTCATCATACCACTATCTAAAGGCATTGCATAAGTAATAGTAGCTGCTTCATCGTCTTTCCAATCAAAGCCTCTAGCCACATTTTGCACATTATCATAACCACTAGGTGTAGTCTCCGCTGAAGGCAAATCGGTAATAGTTTTTACAATTTTACCATTTATGTCGGTAACATTTACAGTGGCTGCAAAACCACTTACGGTTACTAAATAAGAGAAAGGCTTATTAAGAGTGCGCGTTAATAAATAATTTTTATCGGGAGAAAGATCTAATGAACTAGTAATAGCAGGTACACCTATTTTAGTTTCTACACCTGCTTTATTTTTTACTAATTGTGCAGTGGCTAAAAATTCAAAAGCATATTCATCGTAAGGCGATTTAATTAAATCCTGGTAAGTCACACTAGGCGCCACTTTTCCTAAACTTTCTTGAATAGTGGGCCCTTTAGGTGTAATAGGCTTCTTATTCATTTCAGCTGCCGTGTGCGTATTAATTTTATATAATACCGTGGCATCGTCTAACCAAATTAAATTGTTACTTAAAACAATGTTTACTGGGCTTTTATTTATTTTGCTGCAAGTGCTTGTTTTAATATCTATTACCCAAACATCTACTGCATTTGCTGTAACATTATAAAAAGCAATTTTATTTTCAGAAGGGTTCCAGCTAGGGTTTGAAGCAGAAATATTATTAGGTAAACCAGTAATAGAAACCATTTTGCCCGTTACTAAATTTTTAAGGCTTAATTGCTTTATAAAATTTTGTCTTGTTAAAGAAAAATTATTGGGGTTAATACGCATGCCTGCAATTTTAAATTCAGGTTGGCCTAATTCCTCCACTGTTGGATATAAACTTCTTTCCATCACTAACATATATTGCGCTTCGCCATCTACACTAATGGTAGGTGTTGGAGGTGCTAACAATAAATCGGCAATTTCTTTGGAAGGTTTTTGGTAACTAGTAGGTTCTTGAGCGTTTGCAATAATAAATAACATTGCAAAGGCCATAAAGGCTATTACTTTTCTCATAGTATTAATTTCACTCAAATTAATTAAAAAAACTAGTAGCAGCGATTATTTCGTAATAAATTGATAATCAATAATTAATAGTCAAAATAAACTAGTAATATAGAATTCTCCTTAATTACAGTTAATAATAACAATAGATACTTCTGCATAATTTCTGTTCTACAGGCTATTTTTTGAAAATTTACTTATTAAATGAATAGATAATTATACATGATTTTCTATTAAAAAAGACAATGATGATAATAAAACATAGAGTATTTTCTAATCTTTTTTAGCTATAACTAGACATATTCCTAATTAAGTTAAACAGTCTTATTAATCACTTATTAAAATATGTAATTTAGGTTTAATGTATTCAAATCTAACCTTTGCTATAACCCTACTTGGAATATTTTCTATATTCGAAATTATAAAAGACAATAAAAAATTTAGCCTATTAAAGTATTACATGTTAGCATTATTACTGTTGTTAACAGCAGTAAACTTCATGGATTTTTTATATTTCTCTGGTTACGATATTCCTTACTATAAAGAAGTTACAAGAATATGTACTGCAGTATTAACTATTAACTTACTTGTTTTAATATTGAAGAAAAAAATACCTAAACCTATTTTAATAATAGAGGGCATACTTATTTTCCTTTTCATTATTGAATTTTTCAATAATTTTCAATTTCCTTTATATAGAAACGGAATATCTAAAAACAGTCTTTTAATCTACCATAAATTATTTTTTGTATCTTGTTATTTATTTTTTTTGTGCGTTATAACTTATATCATTATACAATTATTCGCAAAAAAAGATAGCAATAATTTATATGAATTAAAAATTAGAAAATGGGTAGGAATTTTTTCAATAGCTGTTATTTTATTACTTATAGGTGGGTTTAATTATGTTTATTTTACTTTAATTGATAAAATTGTCTTATTCGATACATACAATACTTTATTTATTTTCAGGTTCTGTTTATTATTATTTATTTTATTCAGGCCTAAGTTTTTAGATGATGATAAGTACTCAAGGCCTTTTAATGAAATACTTTTTGCTAATAAAGGTGTCAATTTTAAAAATTTTGAATTTCTGTTTTATTCAAACCACTATTATTTAAGGCAGGATGCCAATATGGAGGATTTAGCATTAAAGCTAAATGCTACTAAAAATGAACTAGTCGATTTTTTAAAAGTTGGCATTGATGAAAATTTCATAGAACTCTTAAATAAGAATAGGATAGCGTACTTAAAGGAGTTGCTAAAAGCCAAGAAATATGAGTCTTTTACCATTGAGGCATTATCTGAAATGTCTGGTTTTAATAATAGAAGGTCTATGTACAATGCATTTAACAAGCATGTTGGGGTCACCCCTACGGATTTCATTCAAAGTCTTAAGTAGTTGAATACTATGTTATTAGTTTTTGAGAAATATCATTTTCTCAATGAGAAGGGTGCATTTTACAGCCAAAATTTGGGTCATTTTATTTTTTAGTACAGTTTACACTTGTTAAAACAATTATTAGAAATTATTCTAATTAAACTAAAAACTAAATTTTATGCAAGACCATTTTGGGATGTTTAATCAATTTATTATTAAGTATGTAAAATTCACAGAAGCTGAATTAGCCGATTTGAATCAAAAATGTACTAAAGTTTTTTTCCCCAAAGGAGCGTTGATAATGAAAGCTGGAGAAATTCAAAATAATCTTTATTTTATTACAAAGGGAATTGTTAGATATTATGTTGAAAATAAAGAAAGTGAAATAAAGGTATTCAATTTTAAATCAGAATACATGACTATTACCGGTTATGCGTTGTATAATTATGAAGATAATTTAAAGGCATTATTGAATGTTCAATCCTTAGAAGATTGTGTTATGATAAAAGTACCCTTAGCGGTAATTAATTATGTTGTCAACAATATAAAATCAGGAGATCGTCTGCGTAGTTCTGTTGCAGAAGCACAGGTACTAGAAATGCTTCAACATGTATTAGACAAAGGTACAAAAACTGTCATTGAAAGATATGATAGTTTAGCTAAAAATTTCCCTAATATAAACCAACGTGTACCACAGTACATGATTGCTTCTTATTTAGGTATTACTCCTGTTCACTTTTCTAATTTGAAAAAGAGGAGAAAAACTGCATTAGGAATTATTAATATAAACTAGAAAGTAGTGCTAATTTTTTTCTGTAGGTAGTTTAGTAGTTTCTACTTTTTAATTAACTCAAAATAAGTAGCCACGAACCTGTCATTCACAATACTGCCTTGCACTTTTGCTTTTTTAATGGCATTGCAAAAACCCTCTGTGTCGTGGGCATCGCCATGATCATCAATATTTGTTCCATCTACAAAGTAGTTCTTACTGTTTAGTTTGATAGCTAAATGACATCCATCCCCTTTCATTTTATACATACAATTACCACAAGTAGCCTCCACCTCATAGGTAGGATTCTTTGGGTTATACACTAATTTTTTCTTAGTCGTTTGTTGAGCATAAGTAAATGAAAAAGAAACTAACATAATAAGTAAGAACAATAATTTTTTCATAAAATTTATTTTAATAGTGTAAGATAAGATTTATTAGAATTTTTCAGATTTTTCTAATGCTGAAATTAGGCTAAAATTGGCCGAAATTGATAAAAATCATATATAAGTAGTACAAAAATGCCTAATTTTGTGTGTTCATAGATAAGGTTAAAAATAAAGAAAACTAAAATGAAAAAAATATTAATACTTACATTGGCACTATTTGTTTCAGTACTCGTAAATGCACAAATTACTAAGGCTGAATTAACTGCCACGGGGCTCACTTGCTCTATGTGTTCTAAGGCTACTTATAAGCAGTTAATATCTATAGCATCGGTTGAAAAAGTAGAACCCGATTTAAACAATACAGCCTTCCTACTTTATTTTAAAAATGGTAGCGCTGTGAATATAGATGACGTTAAAAAGAAAGTAGAAGATGCAGGTTTTTCTGTAGGTGAATTAGTAGTGGTTTTTAATTTTAAAAATCAGCAGGCGGCTAATAACGGAAGCTTCACACTAGACAATAACACTTATACTTTTATGGATACCAAAGCGGGTACTTTAAATGGAGATGTAAAAGTAAAAATTTTGGATAAAGGTTTTATCGTAGATAAAGAGTACAAACAAATTGCAAAGACGTCAAAGCAATATCCTTCGTACGCTACTATCAATAAAAATACATACCATATTAAGGTATTGTAACAAAGGTTTTATAATATGAATAAAATTTTCCTTTTCATTTTCCTTTTTATTTATTCAAGAACATTTTCTCAAGAGCTATTTGTATTTACAGAACCTGCATCTAATATGCCTGCAAAGTCATTGGGGTTTAGAGATATGAATGGTTTCTTTTTGGAGAAAGATGGTAAACTAAATTACCATAATATGCCTGAAATGATGATGGGTATAAATAAAAAATTTATGCTGCATGCACAGGCGTTTATAAGTAACCGACAAGACGGAGGTTTTGAAACAGAAGGTGGAAGTTTATATGCGAAGTATAGGTTCTTTAGTGAAGATACAAAACAAAGTCACTTTAGAATGGCCTTGTTTGCGCGAGCTAGTAAAAATAGCGCTGATATTCACCAAGATGAAATTGAGACCATGGGTCATAACTCCGGCTATGAAGCTGGGCTTATTACCACTCAATTATTACACAAGGTTGCTATTAGTAGTACCATTAGTTATGAAAGAGCGCTTGATAATAAACCCAATTATAAGTTCCCCCCAACGCAGAGTAATAGTGCAATGAATTATACTTTATCTGTGGGTAAACTAATGCTACCTAAAGTTTATACAAGTTATAATCAAACGAATGTGAATCTAATGTTTGAACTCATTGGTCAGCGTTTGAACGGGAATCAAAAATCGTTTTTAGATATGGGGCCTTCCATACAATTTATAGTAAACAGTCAGGCAAGGTTTGATATTGGCTACCGCAGGCAACTATATTCTAACATGAAAAGAACAGCCCCGAACGGTATGGTATTTAAATTTGAGTACTTGTTTTTTAATGTTTTTAAGTAACTTTATAGTCAATTCTGAATATGAATATTGCACCAGTTTTACATAAAGCACCACTTAAGTCATTGGATGAAAAAATGAATGATTTGAATTATTGGTTAGCACAACCTTTGGTAAAAAGGCTTGAAGCGGTGACATTTTTAATATCACAAACAGTAGATCTCAAAACTACTAGAATGGATAAAACGCATGTAGTAAGAATAAAATTAAAAACATGACTTTAGCCCAAGATTTTGAAGATTTTGTTAAACTCCTTAAATTAACAATTAATACTCTGCATTAAATTTATTTTCAAGCATTTTGTCCTTTAAGGCAGCTTTGAAAGAGTAGGCCAGGGTGATCATAAAGGCCCTGGTATCAGATTTTTGTGACCTATAAATAGAAAAAGTGGAGGTTTGAGTATTGTAGCCGCTTTTAAGTGTATTGAAGGCATCTACAATAATGAAATTCAGTTTAAAATTACTCTTGCCTAATTTCTTTTGTAAGCCTAAGTCTACATTATACATTGAAAAAGATTCACCTTGAGGTGTTGTTTTGGGAGATATATAATTCGCAATTATTTGAAGTTTGCTTGCGCTGTTGAAGGTAAAATTATTAATTATTTTTCCACTCCAGTTCGTTCCACTATTCACACCGTCATTTATAATATTGCTACCATTAATTTGTTGTCTAAATAAAGTGGCACTTAAGTTGTAGTCATAAAAACGAGAAGGCTTTCCAATAACCATGGACTCAAGCCCATAATTATCGATATTACCAATATTCATTGGCATGTTTAAGACGGCCCCATTGGGTTGTTGTATATAGAAGGATCTTATCGCATTTACAGAATGTCTAAAAAACAAGCTATTTGTAAAATTTAATTTATTGGTTTCATTATTATATGACAACTCGTAAGCATTTATAATTTCTGGCTTTAAATTCGGATTTCCACTATGCGGGCTTAAAATGTCGGTGATGTCTACAAAGGGGTTTAATTGACCTAGGCCCGGTCTATTAATTCTTTTACCATAGCTAGCTTTTACACTTTCTTTTTCATTTATATTAAAAGACAAGTTTGCAGTAGGAAATAATTTTAGATAATTATTTGAAAAGCGAGTGCTTTGTGTAAAAGTCTCACCGGTATTATTTACCTGCTCCGCCCTTAATCCTGCTGCGTAAGTCCAATTTGACTGACTAGTATTATTTTCTGTGGTATTATGGTATTGAATGTAAAAAGCTTGAACTTGTTCGTTAAAATTAAAAACATTACTAACAAAGTTATTGGTGATATATGCTTCGTTAATTTTATCTGCAGTTAAATAATCTGTTTTAATGGTTCTGAATAAACCTTTATACCCAGTTTCAAATACACCATTTTTAGAAACTGGAATATAATAATCTAACTTTGCATTAGTTATTACTCCGTCTTCATAATTGTGTGTCAATTGAGTTTGCATTACTCCTGTCTGACCAAGGCTTTCATTTAAGGCTTTAGTAAATATATCTGTATTTTGACGGCCTCTTTCAACTGAGGAGCTTACAGTGGCGTTCATCGTTTTCTTTGAATTCTTATATGTTTTCAAATAGTTTAAAGCAAATTCTCCTTCTTTTACTTTTTCGTATTCGAATGAATTTCTGTCATTACTACTTGTAAATACATTAGGTTTTTTATATAGCTTACTTATTAAATCTTCATTATTGTCCTGGCTTTCCATATTGCCTAAGGCCTCAAAAGAAATAGTATTGTACTGGTTGATATTGTAATCAAGATTTAATTTTAAATTTTGTAGTTTTTCAACTCTTTTATCATTTCTATTTTGAATAATAGAATAGTTGTCAACTAAATTATAATTGGTTCTATTGCTCTCAATTTTTCTAGTTCTTCCAGCAAACCTATTGTCATAGCCAAGCCCTATATTCCATTTGCCTACTTTGTTGTTTACAATAATAGAACTATTTATTCTGCCTTTAGCGCCAATACCACCGCCGAGTGCAATTGCACCATTGGTTCCAGCTTGCTTGTTCTTTTTTAATTTAATATTAATAATACCACTTTCGGCATTCGCATCATATTTAGAAGATGCATTATTTATTATTTCAATGCTTTCAATACCACTAGCAGCAATTTGATCGGTATTGGCTAAACTTGAGTTTCTGCCATTGATAAGTATTAATGGAGTCTTTCCACGCAAGGTAATAACACCATCATTGTCTACAGAAACAGTAGGTGTGGCTTTTAATAAATCGGTGGCAGTACCACCTATTTGGGTAATATTATTAGCTGTATTTATTATAAAACCTTCAGTGGTTTTTTCAATCATTTTTTTCTGCGCAGTAACAGTTACTTTGCTTAATTCACTAGCGTCTTGTATTAAATTAAGGTCTTTAAAATTTAACGCTGAACCATTAGCGTTTAGTGTAGCAGTTTTTGAAATGGGTAAAAACCCAACCAGCTTTACTTTTAATAAGTATGTACCATAATTAAGATTGGTAAGACTAAATGCCCCCAAACTATCGGTTGCCTCATAAAAAAGAACTTTGTTAGCATCTTGCTCATTTGAAATGGTAACAGTGGCAAATTCAACCGGTTTATTATTGTTTACCACATTTCCGGTAATTTTTCCTTGAGCCACTAAAACTTGTTGGATAGCCATATTAAGGCATAGAATTATAAGATATTTTTTCACAGGGTAAAATTATCCAATTAATTAGGATATAGGCATTAAATTAGATCTGTTTATATAGACGGCAAGAATAATGATAGAATTCTTTAATATATCCTTTATTTATGCTTTGAAATACTCTTTAACTCTTTTTAAGGGGTGGTCAATATGCTGCGCTACAGGGGGGTCAACTTCGAGCGCCACGAGGGGTCAATTTGAAACGC
>JBBAJX010000013.1:0-29954 GCA_040403885.1 Sediminibacterium sp.
AGAGAACTTCTCCAATCTTATAAGTAACTTATTATCAATACTTTATTTCCCATTTTGAATAGGATCGCTTGTTGGCATCATTTTGTTGAGCAGAAAATACACAGGGCAAAACTTAGCAATGTAAAGAATTGATATAGCTAATTTTAGATAATATATATTTGTAGGACAATATATTTGTAGGATAATATGCTAAGTTCAGTCAAAAAAATACTAGATCTAGGAAGGAAGCCCAATTTTGTAGTCATTTTGTGGTTTTTAGTCCCCTTTGTGGCCGTGCTTTTAGAAATAAATCGCGGAGATGCCTATATTAATAATTACCTAATCTATAAAAACGTATTTTGGCATACATTTCATCAACAAAATTTATATAGTCTTTATCCTGCTGAATACATGGATAAAAACCATTACGGTCCATTATTTAGCATACTCATTGCCCCATTTGCCTTCTTGCCCAATTTTATGGGTGCAACTTTATGGGCAATGCTGAATGTTTGGATTTTATTTTACGCGGTTCAAAAATTACCTGTTTCCAGTTGGGGCAAAAATATAATTTTACTAATTGGTTTAATTGAAACCTTAACGGCTATTCAAAATTTACAATTCAATCCAATGCTTTGTAGTTGGATTCTTTTGACTTATGTATTTATTAAAGAAGGTAAAGTTGGGCTAGCGGCTATGTTAATTGTTGCAGGAACATTTATAAAATTATATGGAATAGTAGGTATCCCTTTTATATTTTTCTCAAAAGATTATAAAAAATTGATTGGTTACTTGCTTCTTTGGGCCTTTATATTTTTTTGTTTACCTATGTTTATTTCAAGTCCTGAGTTTGTATCAAAATCTTATTTTGATTGGTATCAAGTTTTGCATGAGAAAAATTTAGAAAATATTTCCTCTTATCAAAATACTAAAATGACAGATATTTCTGCAATGGGTTTTGTGAAAAGAGTAAGTGGATACTATAGCTTACCTAATTTTTATTTTACCTTACCTGCCAGCATTTTAATGTTTCTGCCCTTATATCGTTTCTCCAAATGGAAGGAGGTTAAGTTTCAACTGACCTATTTAGCTCAAGTGTTAATTGGTTTGGTCATTTTTAGTACTTCTGCTGAATCGCCAACCTATGTCATTGCCGTGGTGGGTTTTGGAATTTGGTATGTTTTATTTGCACCCAAGCCCAGTAAATGGATGTATTTTTTGCTTTTGTTTGTTTTAGTACTAACTGTCTTTTCACCTACAGATTTGTTTCCTAGGTATGTACGCGAAGAATTTGTCATTAAATATGCCCTAAAAGCGTTGCCTTGTTTTATAGCCTGGCTAGTCATTAGCTTTCAGTTACTTTTTGCTAACTTTGAACAAAACGGCCCTAATGCAAACCAAGCTTGAACTAATTTTACCCGCACACAATGAAGAGGGGAATATTGTTCCCATTTATGATGAGATTCGGCTTGCCTTAGCTAGTTCAAATTATGAGTACACTATTTTATTTGTGGATGATGGAAGTACAGATAAAACATTGTCTATTATAAAAGAGCTTACCCAATCAGATAATAAAGTAAAGTACATCGAACTTTCACGAAATTTCGGACATCAAAATGCTATCAAAGCAGGATTAGACGCCTCCGATGCTGATGTGATTATTATGATGGATTGCGATTTACAACACCCACCTCATTTAATTAACGAGCTATTAAATAAATATGAACAAGGGTATGAAATAGTACGTACACACCGCATCGAAAATGAGACTGCAAGTTATTTCAAACGTAAAACTTCTAATATTTTTTATAAAGTACTGAATCATTTATCTGACATTACTTTAGAGCAAGGGTCTGCTGATTTTAGATTAATTAGTGGTAAAGCCATTGATCAACTAAAATCTTTTAATGAGTTTAATCTATTTTATAGAGGCTTAATTAAATGGATGGGTTTTAAGCAAATTAGTATACAATACCATCCTGAAGATAGGTTAAGTGGTCGCACAAAGTATACTTACAAAAAAATGGTCAGCTTTGGATTAAATGGTTTTACTTCTTTTAGCACTAAGCCTTTATATTTTGCGGCCTATCTTGGAATGGTTTTTTCATTATTATCGGTATGCTATATTCCCTATATTATTTATGCGTTCCATACTGGAACTGAAGTACGTGGCTGGGCTTCAGTGCTTCTAACAGTTGTTTTTTTTGGAGGATTAAATCTTATGATTTTAGGAATTATTGGAGTTTACTTGAGTAAATTATTTGCACAAAGTAAAAATAGGCCCCACTATATTATCAAAGAATCTAATTTATGATTCCAAAAATTTTATTAAGTTTTGATGTAGAGGAATTTGATATGCCTTTGGAATATGGTTTTAATATCTCTTCTCCAGCGCAAATGAATATGGGTAAATTAGGCTTAGATAAATTGATGCCTATATTATTGGATACTTCCATACAAACAACCTTGTTTACGACAGCTAATTTTGCGAATCATTACCCAGGTACCATGAAGCAACTATCTGAACAACATGAGATTGCCTCTCATAGTTTTTATCATTCTAGTTATACCACCCAGCATTTAAAAGAATCACGTGAAAGATTATCTGAAATTATTCAGAAAGAAGTGGTGGGTTTAAGAATGCCTCGTATGAAGCAGGTTCCTATTACAGATATTATGAACGCAGGTTATGCCTATGACGCTTCCATTCACCCTACATGGTTACCTGGCAGGTATAATAACCTGCATTTGCCTAGAAACCTTTATAAGGAGCAGGGTTTATTTAGGGTGCCTGCTTCAGTAAGTAGTTTTTGCCGAATCCCTCTTTTTTGGCTCAGTTTTAAAAATTTTCCCTATTCTCTCTACCTTCAACTAGCGCTTCAATCCCTGAAGCGAGAAGGTTTTTTGAGTTTGTATTTTCATCCCTGGGAATTTGTTGACATTCGCCAATTTGGCTTACCTAATTATACAATAAAGGGTTGTCAATCAGCTCTTTTTGAAAGACTGAATCAATTAATCAGTGATCTTAAACCTCATGGCGAGTTTATTTCGTACAATGAATTTGTAAAGAACAAAGCAAAAGATTAAACCTTTTCCCTGATGGCTGGTCTAACATTAAATTAGTAGCCATGATGATAGCATTATTATTTATTTTATTTATCTCTATTGCTTTTATAGGTAGAAAGGACATTGGAGAAATCTTGTAATATCTAGAAAAAACCCCTGTACTTACATTAAATCGTAGGTGCTTTGTTATTTTTTCTTGAGCTTTGCTTGAATGGAAAGAATAGACATTGATAGAGTTATTGAAATGGCTTGGGAGGATAGAACTCCTTTTGAAGCCATTATCTTTCAATTTGGTTTATCTGAAGCGGATACCATTAAGTTGATGCGCTCTGAATTGAAACGTAATAGTTTTAATCTTTGGCGCAAGAGAGTCAATAGTGGGGTGAGTCAAAAGCATTCAATGAAAAGAAGCGCCGATATCAAACGATTTAAATGTTCTAGACAAAAATCTATTTCAATGAATAAGATTAGCAAACGTTAAGATTAATGCTAATGTGCAAACTTCTTTTTTTCTAGGGTTTAATTTTTTCCTAAGGTGTATACTTCTTTTTTTTGCAAGCATCACTACAATACAAAACTTGTTCCCAGTTTAAGGCCCATTTTTTACGCCAAGTAAACGGACGCTTGCAATAAAGACATTCCTTAGAGGGCAAGTCACTTTTTTTTACTGTTTTATTATTACTATTTTTCATGCCTTCTATTTTTGGGTATGCATTTGCCTAAAAGTTAAATTTATTCTTGCGGCTGTCACTTTCTTTGATTTAGGAAGTGCATGCCACCATTGGGTCTGAACGCTTCCTTTCATTTCAAGTAGCGATCCATTTTCAAGTTCGATGGATACGGTTTCTTTAGTTTCTTTATGCTTAAAGGAGAACTTTCTGTTGGCGCCAAGGCTTAAAGAAGCAATAGAGCTATTGGTTATAATCTCTTTTTCATTATCACTATGCCATCCCATAGATTCTTCTCCGTTATGGTATAAATTTAACAAACAAGCATTGTAAGATTCTTTAGTAACAGATTCAGTAATGTTTTTAATTTCAAGAAGGGTATCTATCCAAGGCAAGCCAATCTTAGTTTTGCTAGCATACCGGTAGGCAATGGAAGGGTCGCTATATAGGGCCACTTTTCTTTTTGTAATGATTTCTTTTCCAAACATAACCACCTTTTCATTCTCCCATTGTATATTATTTAACAGAGCATTATATAATGGTTCGAATTGTTCATCCGCTATGATTTTCTCATAGTATAATGCAATACCATCTTGAGGTAAGATATTGGGTCTAATGTTGATCATATTCATATAGCTTCAAAAACTTAGAAAGTTACCTTAATTTTTTCAGATAAATTCGAAGCTAAACCCAATTTCTAAGTGAAAACAATCCAATTTTGTTTATTCTTTTTTTTCGAATGAACCATTTTAATTAAACAAATTAATTTAAATGTATTTTTTTTATATTTTTTTAACATTTTTTTTTAACTAACCATAAAATCTTTTATAACTTGTAACATCAACGATTGAGTTGCTTTATTTTGTTTTTATAAGTATTCATAGACTTAAAAATAGCCCTAAGCAATGCCTATTGTTGTGAATTAAATTGTTCACCAAAACTCAAACATATGAATTTGTTTCTTCTTGATGCTTCAATGGCGATTTCAAAGACAGACTATGTGTCTTTCACTTTCTTCATTGGCACAATGGCCATGATGGCCGCAGCGGTATTTTTCTTTTTAGAATTGAACAACACTAGTAAAGAGTGGAGAACCTCGGTACTTGTATCAGGGTTAATTACTTTTATTGCCGCTGTTCACTACTACTACATGCGTGGTTACTTTTTAGAGACGCATGAAAGTCCAACCTTTTTCCGTTATGTAGACTGGTTATTAACTGTGCCTTTAATGTGTGTTGAATTCTATTTAATCACAAAAAAAGCAGGTGGAACTATTGGTTTATTATGGAAAATGATTTTGGCTTCTGTTGTAATGTTAGTTACAGGTTATTGGGGTGAAGCAGTTGCCCCAGCTCAAGCTACATTATGGGGAACTTTAAGTGCTGCCGCTTACTTCTACATTGTATATGAAGTATGGTTAGGAGATGTTAAGAAATTAGCAACTTCAGCTGGTACTGCAGTAGCATCTGCGAATGCTGCATTAGGTTGGTTCGTATTAGTTGGTTGGGCTATTTATCCTCTAGGATATTTAATCGGAACAGCTGATGGACAATGGTATGCTGGTTTCAAAAACATTGGAATTGATATGAACGTTATCTACAATATTGGAGACGCTGTCAATAAAATCGGTTTTGGTTTGGTTATTTATAGCTTAAGTAGAAAAGCTGCTTAATATATTATAATAACTTATAAGGGGCAAGTTGGTTACTTGCCCCTTTTTTTATTTAATTTACATCCATGCAAATAAAACTTCGCCTTTACCTTATATTATTTGCCTTCTTTTTATTCCTTATTAATTCCGTTTTTGTTTTAAATAACAGCACTCAAATTTCCTTTTTAATTCTTGTACTTATACTTTTTGGTGTACCTCATGGTGCCCTAGACTTATACATCGACCAACATTTACATAAGTCAGAAAGTAATCAAAAAATATTTCTATTAAAGTATATTGCCAATATTATTGGATATGCCATGGTTTGGTATTTTTTCCCCATTGCGGCCTTAATCATTTTTATACTTATTACTGCTTATCATTTCGGAGAAATGGATTGGCTGGGCAAAACCGAAAATGCTGTTCAAAAATTAGCCTATTCAGTCATTGGGTTACTATGGATTTTATTATTATTATCTAAGAATATTAGTTTTGCTTTACAAATTTTTATGCGTATGGAACGCTCGGCGTTTAATGAAAGTCAATGGACTAGTTTAGCGCATAAAATCTTTCCCATTACCCTCATAGGTTTACTTGTTGTTTATATTATTTTATTCTTTTTTAAAGCCTATTTTTTTCCAAAGAATAAGTATTATTATTACTCGCTTTTACAACAAATTATATTAATCGTTTTTGCCTTTTATATGCCTCTTTGGCTTTGTTTTGCCTTTTATTTTGGATTCTGGCACTCTATATTATCATTCGATAAAATAAGAATCACATTTAGTATGCCCAATGATTTTAATGGGTGGAAGAACCTGCTTATTAAAGCCGCACCCTTCTCCATTATGGCCTGGTTTGGGTTTGTTTATATAACCTTCTTAACACTCAATAGCAAGGATGCTTCCGGCATTTTTACACTGCTATTTATTAGCTTGTCTGTGCTAGCACTTCCTCATTTACAAATATTTACAAAGATTAAGTTGAAGCCAGATTAATAGGGGGCTGGCATATTTCATTTTTGATGCTAAAAAAAATTAAAATTTAACAATCAAAAACATTAAATATTCTAAGATTTTCATAATTTTAAGTAATAGCTACCATCCAATGCGGTATCTAATTATTAAAAAAGTATATACACGTAAATATTAAAAGTATATACCCTTAAATATTAATTTATATGTCTCTTGCCCCCAAAACAAGTACATTAGGTTTAAATACTTATAAAGGTAATTGGATGTCCTTACATGCAAAGCATTTGCTTAATCGTACCCTATTTGGTGCTAAGGCCTCAGATATTGAATATTTTAAATCGAAGGGTTTATCGGTAAGCATAGATGAATTATTGAATGTTCCATCCAGCGCTATACCAACTCCATTAAATGATTATAACTCAACAACATTCACCGATCCTAATGTACTATCGGGTAAAACATGGATAAATGACATAACTACCGATGGCACTATTAATAGTTATCGTCGAAATAGTTATAAGAAATGGCTTATTAATGTTTGGGTAAGACAGGAAAGAAATATTGGTGAAAAGTTAAGCCTATTTTGGAGTAACCATTTTGGTACAGAAGCAGATACAATAGTGTATGGTTCAATGATTTATAATCACCACCAAATTTTTAGAAATAATTGTGTGGGTAATTTTAAACAAATGGTGCGTTTGGTCACCACAGATGCAGGAATGCTTAGGTATTTAAATGGCTATGTAAGTACTAAAGCAGCACCAGATGAAAATTACGGAAGAGAGTTACAAGAATTATTTACAGTAGGTAAAGAGGGGGGTGCTAAATATATGGAAGAGGATGTTAAAAATGCAGCAAAAGTTTTAACTGGGTGGAAGATAGATGCCAATTTTAATTCAGTTTTTGATAGCACAAGACACGATACTACTAACAAAACGTTTTCTACTTTTTATAAAGGTACTATTATAACTGGGAAAGCCAATGCCAATGGCGCTTTGGAAACAGATGAGTTATTGACCATGATTTTTCAAAAGACAGAAATGGCAAAATACATTTGTCGTAAACTATATAAATATTTTGTTTATTATTATATCGATGACAATGTAGAGAATAATATAATAACGCCACTTAGTAATATATTTATTGCAAATAATTTTGAGATAAAACCGGTATTGAAAATACTTTTGTCTAGCGAACACTTTTATGATACTTTGTATATTGGCTGTCAGATAAAAAGCCCCATCGACCATGTGATTACTTTTTTAAGGCAATATGAAATAACATTTCCGGATGCAATTACGGATTACGCCGATTCCTATTATTTGTACAATTATATGGTGAACCAAGTCATTAGTATGGGGCAGAACCCGGTTGATCCACCCAATGTATCCGGCTGGCCTGCTTATTATCAAGCACCTGAATACAATGAAATTTGGATTAATGCAGACACCTTACCTAAGCGAAATAAGTTTACCGATTTAATGATAGAAACCGGCTATACTAGAAATGGAAAAAAAATAATTGTAAATACTATTCAGTTTGCTAAAAATATTTGCTCAAACCCCTCTGATCCAAATGTACTTATTGAAAGTTTATTTTCATTTTTAGTGTCTACTGAAATAGCTGCCAGTTTAAAAGCTAGTTTAAAAACACAAATTTTATTGTCGGGTCAAACCACCGATTATTATTGGACGGAAGCATGGAATACTTATAATTCGAGTCCAACGACTATCAATTTTAATATCGTCAATACAAGACTTAAGTCCTTATTAAAATATATTATGAATTTGCCAGACTATCAATTACAATAAAATGGAAAGGAGAAAATTTATAAGAAATAGTTTAGCCTTAGTGGCACCTACAATGATTGGAGGCAATCCTATACATATATTACAGGACCATCCTTTACTAAACACGGCACTGCTTGCAACTTCTAATACGGACAAAGTACTTGTAATAGTTCAATTAAATGGTGGAAATGATGGGTTAAATACTGTTATACCATTAAGTAATTATGCTAATTATAATAATGCTCGAACCAATATCGCCTTGCCGGAAACAAAGGTTTTAAAATTAATGGGTAATAATGCAACAGGCATTCATCCTTCTATGGCTGCCTTTCAAAATATGTTTACAGATGGGAAATTGAATATTGTGCAATCGGTTGGCTATCCTCAGCCAAGTTTTTCACATTTTAGAGCTACCGATATATGGATGTCTGGATCCGATAGCGATCAATATTTAAATACTGGCTGGGCAGGTCGTTTTTTAAATTATAATTACCCCGATTATCCCGATGCTTATCCCAATAACACCAACCCAGATCCCATTGCCATACAAATAGGTTCTCTATCAACACTTACTTGTCAAGGTCCTGCTGTAAACATGGCATTGAGTATTTCAGATCCAAGTTCTTTTTATAATTTAATTGAAGGTACAGATGCTACGGCTGCAAATACCAATGCTGGTTATGAACTTAGTTTTATAAGAAGTATTGCCAAACAAACCAACCAATACACTGTAAGAATTAAAAATGCCTCCGATAGCGTAACGCAACAAGTAGCTTATCCAAATAATAGTTTGGCCGCTCAACTAAAAATTGTGGCTAGATTAATTAAAGGGGGCTTACAAACCAAAGTGTACATGGTTAATTATGGAGGCTTTGATACGCATGCGGGACAAGTGGTAACAACCGATACCACCACAGGTACGCATGCTAATTTATTAAAAGTACTTTCCGATTCTATTTCCGCATTTCAATCAGACATGACTGGTTTAGAAATTGAAGACCGTGTTATAGGGATGACCTATTCTGAATTTGGAAGAAGAATAAAATCAAATGCAAGTGGCGGAACCGATCATGGGTCTGCAGCTCCTTTGTTTTTATTTGGAAAAAATGTAAGGGGAGGCGTGTTTGGCGATAATCCAGCTATACCTGCTTCCGCCACTAGCAACGATAATATCCCTTACCAATTCGATTTTAGATCTGTATACAATACCATTTTACAAAATTGGTTCTGTGTTTCAGCAACGGCTGAAATTGAAATTTTATTAAAGCAGTTTCCAACCATCCCATTAATTAACGCAAGTGTTTGCGGTATCAAGGATAAAAATTCGGTATTTGCCAAAGAGGCACTTATTTATAATTATCCGAATCCTTTTACGAATATGACTAAGATTGAATTTAAAACCAGTGGGGGCATTACTTCACTTCAATTATTAAATGGAGAAGGAACGGTGATTCAAATTTTGGTGGAAGCTAATTATAGTTTTGCGGGAACCAATAGTTATAATTTATATGGGGCAGGCTTGTCTTCTGGTGTTTATTATCTTCGCTTACAAAATATAGATAAAACATTTATAAAGGCTATTGTGAAGATGTAAACAAAGTTTCTATACTTTTTTAAAAATAATCAATAGTAAATCAATTAGTTATAATAATACAAGTTGCCTTTATTTTGGCAAAGCGTTTTGCATGAAAATTTTGCTTATATTCAAGTATATGAAAAATCATCAAATACTTGGCTTTCATTATACAAGAAGTATAAGTAAGCTACTTGCGGTTGTCCTTATTTTTTCAGTGAACATTTTATCTGCGCAAACTGTAGTGGAGAAAATAGTTCAAGAAGAAAATAATCATTCACAAGTTCAAACTTTGGCGCATGAATTATTTGATAAAATTGGGCCAAGACTAGTAGGTACACCTCAAATGCAAAAAGCCAATGAATGGGCGGTTGATAAATATACTGGCTGGGGCATTACTGCGCGTAATGAAAACTGGGGTGAGTGGAAAGGTTGGGAGCGCGGCATTACACATATTGATATGCTTTCTCCTAGAATTAAAAGTTTAGAAGGCACTCAGTTATCTTGGAGCCCTTCTACCAAAGGAAAAGCAGTGAAAGCAGAAATAATTATTATTCCAGAAGTTTCTGACTCACTTGCATTTCAAAACTGGTTACCAAATGTTAAGGGTAAATTTGTAATGATTTCAATGAATCAACCCACAGGAAGACCTGACGATAACTGGCAACAATTTGCCACAAAAGAGTCCTTTGAAAAATTAAAAAAAGAACGCAGCGAACAAACCGATGCTTGGCGTAAACGCTTAAGTAAAACAGGTTATTCGTCAAGAATGCTTCCTATTATTTTAGAAAAAGCAGGAGCAGTAGGGGTATTAACCAATAATTGGTCAAGTGGTTTTGGGGTTGATAAAATTTTTAGTGCCTACACTTCCAAAATTCCAACGGTTGATATTGCCTTGGAAGACTACGGAACCTTAAACCGCTTGGTGGAGTCTGGTGATAATCCAATTATTAGTATTGAAACAGGTTCAAAAGATTTAGGAATGGTTCCATCATTCAATACTATTGCAGAAATTAAAGGAACAGAAAAGCCCAACGAATATGTAATGTTATCTGCACATTTTGATTCTTGGGATGCCGGTCAGGGTGCCACTGATAATGGAACAGGCACATTAACAATGATGGAAGCCATGCGTATTTTAAAATTAGTATATCCAAATCCTAAACGCAGCATTTTAGTAGGACATTGGGGAAGTGAAGAACAAGGCTTGAATGGTTCAAGAGCCTTTGTGGAAGATCATCCTGAAATTGTAAGTAAACTACAAGCCTTATTTAATCAAGATAATGGAACAGGAAGAATAGTGAATATTGCTGGTCAAGGCTATCAACATGCTGGTGAATTTTTAACAAGATGGCTAGCGGCAGCGCCTAGTAATATCAAGGATTCCATAAAAACTACATTTCCGGGAGCCCCAGGTGGAGGAGGTAGTGACTTTGCTTCTTTTGTAGCGGTGGGTGCCCCTGGTTTTTCTTTAAGTTCTTTAAACTGGTCTTATTTTAATTATACCTGGCATACGAATAGAGATACTTATGACAAAATAATATTTGATGATTTAAAAACTAATGCCATTCTAACAGCCATTATGGTATACATGGCTTGTGAAGACAATGAAACTTTCCCGAGAGACAAAGCAGATATAGGAACTAATAAACTTACAGGACAGCCTGTTCAATGGCCAGTTCAAGTAAAAGCAATGCGCACGGGGCCAGTAGTTCCAAAGAATTAATTCCAATTAGAAACTAACTCCAAATTGCAAGCCCAAACCAATAGAGGCTGGTACATTGTTTCCAAACCTAGCTGGAATAGGAGCTGATACCCAATAACTATTCATTTTAGTTTTATACAATACCTTATTAAAAACAAAGTTGGTCCCATAACGACCGCCTGTTTCAAAAGCTAATCTGGTGAGAAAATTAAACCCATTTGGGTATCTAAAAATTAAACCCGGCTGAATAGATAAATTACTGGTTTTTGTAATTCCATTATTTGAATTTAATGTAGGCACAATTTCAATACTATAGGCTAGTTTGTCCGATTTTATTAGATTAATACCAATAGGAAAACCTACAGTATAGGAATGATCGAAATTGTAGGCTGGCAAATTAGAAGAAAGCGTAACAATTGGATGGTTGATACTAAAATAGGCAGCTACCTTAGGATACTCATTCGGTTTTTGTGCTTCTGCTAAAAAATGAATGCTTAAAAAAAGGAATAGGAATAAATGCTTTTTTTTCATAAAAATATTTCTGTTTATTAAATTTTAATAATTAGTTTTTTCTTTTTTTACTTTCACACTATTTATGGCAGTTTTTATCTTATTAAATAGGGCAGTGTTTTCATAAACCCCATCAAATAAATAAGAGCGGTATCCGTAACTAAATACAGGCACTGGAATACCCGTATGATCGTTAGTGGCAAATTGAGCACTTAGGTTTTGGTTTTTATAATCTCCATCATGAAGGGTGAGTCCTCCGGTTTCGTGGTCCCCAGTAATAATAACAAGTGTACCCTTGTTTTCATCTGCATATTGAATTGCTTTTCCAATTAATTTATCAAAATCAATTAGTTCTTTTACTACATATTCAATATTGTTAGCATGGCCTCCGTAATCAATCTGTGCAGCTTCTATCATCATAAAAAATTGCTTGCTTTTATTTAATGCAAGCGACTTCGTCATATTTTGAAATGATTGGCTCAACCAGTTTCCTCTTCCTTCTTGCATCGATAAGCCTGCTACCTGGTCAATCACCAAAGTTTTTTTAAGACTAGGTTGGTTCAAGGCATTTATAGAATGCGTAATAGTATAATTAGGTAGTAAGCTATCTAAAATTTGGTTATTTAAAACGGCATTTTGCTTTTTTTGAAGTATGCTAATTTTATTTATTTTATCATTGCCCGCCCCTGCTACTATTTGAATATTTGAATATTTTAGTTGTTGAATTATCTCAATGGAACTGTCTCTATCTTGTATATGCGCATAAAAGGCAGCTGGTGTTGCATCTGATACATCTCCACTGCTAGCAATTCCAATACTAAAGTTTTTATCTACTAAATAATTAGTTAATAAATTTAATTTTTGACCAGCCGGGCTTAGCCCTAAATGTCTATTCTCCATTTTTTCACCAGTGGCTATTGAACTAGCGCCTGGTGCAGAATCGGTTACATAATTATCGGCAGAGCTTGTTTTAGATAAGCCAATATGTTTTAAATTAAAAGTGGTAAGTGCGCCTCCATTCGCCGTATAGCCAGCATACCATTGTGGTAAACTGCATCCATCACCTATTAATAAAATAATTTTAGTTACAGGTTGGTCTACACCGTCATTTATAAACTTGGGTAAATATATTTCTTGTTTTTTGGTAAGCGTCACATGGGTATTTCCCCAATTTTTTAAAAAATTGCCTAATGCTTCTATATGATCTGTGTTAATATAGTCTATCTGCATTTTAATAAACTGTTGCCAAGCGTTTAAATAGTCTGGGCTAGCCCAGAATCTAATTTTTTTACCTTTTTGATGGGTGCTGCTAATGATGGAATCCATTTTTTCATGATCTGCCTTTACCATAATGCCCTTGCCATTCCATTTCGAATAGCTTGTAAAATCGGCACTGAATAAACCAATTCTAGAAAGTTCGTTACTTGTATAATTTCTATCTAGGTCCCCATCAAAATAAATATAGCTTGGATAGTTTCCAAATTCATAGGGCTTGGGCCTGTTCCCTGTAATGACTATTTTAATTTTACTCGCACTAGTAATAGACGTATAAGTATTAACTACCTCCACTAATTTATTGAGTGTTCTGTAGGGGTCGGTCTTAATATCTATAAGTAATTGCAAAGGCAGGCTTGTGTCAGCATAGGGAAAACCATGGTTTGCCTCTAGTTTATTTTTTATGGGGTGCAGGTACCAGTCTTGAAGGGTTCTTTTTTTTTGAATATCCGCAAAAGTATGACCCACAAATAAACTATCATGGTAGTAAAATATATCGGCTTCTATAGAACCAAATCCTTGTCCGTAGGCTGTAAAAAAGGGAATAGGATTTTCATAATCGTTATGGGAATGGGCATTAGAAACCGTGTAAGCTTGGCTAAATCCAGCTTTAAAAAATATAATAGTAAAAAGGGAAGTAAATATTAATGCAATGCGTTTAATTTTTTTCATGCTATGGCTTTAGTATATTTTAAATGTGTTTGATTAAAACCTATTTTTTTATAAAAATCATGTGTTTGTATTCTTTTATTTTGCGCTGTTACTTCAAAAGAAGTGCAATTTAATACTATTAGCTCTTGCTCTACAAATTTTACTAATGCTTGCCCAACCCCTTCTGCTCTATTTTCTTGTCTAACAAAAAGCTCTTGAATTTCTGCCACTTTACAACAATGATGTAAGAGGTATTGAATATGGCAGCTTATAAAGCCTAAAGCTACACCTTGATGGCTTTCCGCTAGGTAATACAATACATTTTCATCTTTCATATTATGATTAAATATTTTTTTAAACGCATTGATATTGAATGAAAAATCTTCTAACAAACAAACTTGTTCATATACAGTTAACATATCATTTTGTTCCACTTTTCTAATAATCATACTCGTTTTATTTTTCAGTTATTATGAAATTATAAAGTCAATATTACCCCAATATTAACTTTATTATAAAATACTATAAATATTATTTTATAACAATTATACACTTTAATATTGTGCAAAATTTAACATATGCAAGTATTTTTCAAGAAAATGTTAATAGGGTTGATGCTATTAACTTTCTTTATTTCCAATGTCAATGCTCAAGACACTAAAACTATTACTGGTAAAATTCAAACCACCACTGGTTTGGGTATTTCTGGAGCAGTATTAAGAGCTTTACCTTCAAAAAAGACTGTTCAAACAGACAATGAAGGAAATTTTAAGATTACTATTTCAACAACTGATAAAACTGTAGAAGTTACTTCAGTAGGTTTTTTAGCGCAAACTTACACTTTACGCAATGAGGCTACTTTCTTCTTATCATTACAAGAAGATACAAAAGCTTTAACCGATGTGGTAGTAACTGCATACGGTATTAAAAGAGAAACTAAAAGAATTGGATATTCTTTTCAAGAACTTAAAGGAAGTGATTTAATCAAAGCTAGAGACGCTAACCCAATAAACTCATTGGTGGGTAAAGTAGCTGGTCTAACAGTAGGTGCTAGCGCCGAAATGTTAGGTCGTCCAGAATTAGTTTTACGTGGTTCTAAGGACCTATTATTTGTGGTGGATGGAGTTCCTATTAATACGGATACTTGGAACATTAGCCCAGATGATATCGAAACATATACTGTTTTAAAAGGTACCAACGCTTCTGCTCTTTACGGATTTAGAGGTTTAAATGGTGCCATTGTAATTACTACTAAAAGAGGTACTAAAGATAAAAAAGGATGGCAAGTAGATTTTAATTCTAGTACGATGTCTGAGAGTGGTTTTCTAGCACTTCCACAATCTCAATCAGAGTATGGACGTGGTACAAACTACATTTATAGCTATGGTGATCAATTATACGATAACAAACAACGTTTACCAGAATGGGGTCCTCGTTTTGAAGGTCAAAATATCAAACAATACAATAGTCCTTACGATATTGTAACGGGTATTAGAACTGCCACTCCTTGGACTGCAAAAGGAGCTAACAACTTTGAAAATTTCATGCAAACAGGTATTATTAATAACAATAATATTTCAATGTCTGCTGCCACTGAAAAATCAGATGTTAGAATTTCTATTTCAAATATGGACCAAAAAGGTATGGCTCCCAATACAAAGTTAAGTTCATATACTTTAGCTGTAAATGGTGGTTATAATATTTCAAATAAATTACGATTAGAGGCGAGTATGAATTTGAACAAACAATACTCTCCTAATATTCCTGATGTAAACTACGGCCCTAACTCTTACATATACATGTTTAAAGTGTATGGTGCTGCCGATTATGACGTTAGAGACTTAGTAGATATTTACAAAGGCCCACAAGGGGTACAAAACTTATTGCCTTACGCACAAGAATATGGTCGTGAAAACAGTGCTTGGTTTATGGCTAAAAAATGGTTACGCTCTCACGACAAAACCGACATCAATGGTTATATCAAAGCTTCTTATAAAGTAAACAACGATTTAACCTTAAACTTACGTTCTCAGCTTTCTACTTGGAGTCAATTAAGAACTGAACAAGTTCCGGCGGGCGCCAACTTAAATACCTACACTCCTTGGTTTGTATTTGGATGGTATGGTGACTATCATGAGGATAACAGAAGATTAACTGAAAACAATACAGATTTAACAGCAAATTTTGAGAAAAAAGTAGGCAAAATTGGAATTTCTGCATTAGCGGGTGTTTCTGAAAGATCTTTCTCTTACAATTCTTTCTGGGGAACCACAAAGGCCTTAGCGGTTCCTAACTTATATGTAATGTCGAACTCTAAGGATGCACCTTTATCTTATACATGGAATTCAAGAATGCAAGTGTATAGTGCTTTTTACTCAATTGATTTATCTTTAAGTAAATATGCTACTTTATCACATACAGGTCGTGTAGATCAATTATCTACTTTACCTGATGGAAACAATACATTCTATTATCCTTCAGTTTCATTAAGTTCTGCTTTAAAAGATTATATGAATTTACCTTCATTTATTTCTTTTGCAAAATTACGTGCTTCTTATGCAGACGTAAAAGGTGGTTTAACACAGTCTACCATTCCTTCTGCATTTACTGCTATTACGGGTAATAGTACCAATGGTGGTTTATTAGGCTATGGTTCAGATTTGTATGGTTCTTATGACGGACCTTCTTATACTAACCAAAATTCTTATTCATTCCAATCTTATTATAATGGAACACCTTCAGTAGGTTTTTCAAACACCATTGCAAACGGTGCATTAAAACCATTTAATCGTACTTCTTATGAAGGTGGTGTGGATTTAAAATTTGCTAAAAACAGATTAGGTTTCGATTTCACTTATTTCACCAGCTTTAACGGACCTCAAATTTACGCTTTACCAGTAGCTTCTTCAACAGGATATAGCTCACAAAACGTAAATGGTATTACTTCTAAGAAAGTAGGTTTTGAAATTACTTTATCTGGTACACCTATCAAATCAGCTAATTTCAACTGGGATATTAATGCAACCTATGCTACTTATAAAGAAACATTGGATGCTATTTATGGTACTGAAACAGGTTTAACTTTGAACAACCATATTTTCAAAGTGGGTGATCGTTTAGATGCCATTTATAGCTCTGGTTTTGTACGTGATGGTTCAAACAATATTATTTGGTCTGGCGGTACTCCTTTAAGAGCACCTACAGATGTTACCAATAAAAAGTTTTTAGGTTTTGCAAATCCTGATTATACTTTTGGAGTTACTAATAAATTCTCTTACAAGAATATAAGCCTTGGTTTCCAAGTGGACGGAAGAATTGGTGGTTCTATTTATGATGGAATTTACCATGATGGTATGAATGGTGGTACTGCTTTAGAAGCTGCTACAGGTTTAATTGGTGCTGCTCGTTTAGCAGAATGGCAGTCAACAAACAATGGTACAACTGCTATCGTTCCTAAATATATTGGAGAAGGTGTAAAAATAGTTTCTGGAACACCGAAATATGCTGGTGGTGCCATCACCAACTTATCTGAATTAACATTTGCACCCAATGATGTGGCTGCTAAAGTGCAAACAGTTGCTGGCGGTTCTGGTTTTGGTGGAGTAGACGAGTACTGGATGACTTCTCGTTCATTTGTAAAACTACGTGAAGTAAGCATTGCTTATTCTTTACCAGCTAACGCTTTAGCTAAAATGAAATTCATTAAAGGGGCTACTTTCTCTTTAATAGGTAGAAACTTATTGTATTTCTCAGAAAGAAAGGACCAAGACTTAGATCAATTTGCTGCAGGATTCAATGATTCTGATAGGTCTTTACAAACAGGAGGGCCATTACAGTCTGCAACTGCAAGAAGATTTGGATTTAACATTAATCTTAACTTCTAAAATTAACCATGTATAAAAGTAATTATATGAAAATAAAAATTAGCAATATCATCTTAGGCTTAGTAGCTATAAGTTTTGGTATCACAGGTTGTCAAAAAGGAGATTTATTATCCAATCCGAATGTAGCTGCAGAAAGCTCTACTATTCCCTCTTCACTATTGTTAAATCACATAACAGCGAATTTAATGAAAGAGGAAGATCCAATTGTTTCTAACGTTTGGAAGTACAATCAGAACTTAGTTTCTAATTATACTTATTATTTTGGAAGTAATGCATATTCATGGTCTACTTCAAGTACTACTTATGACAATATTAAGTATTGCGTAAAAATGGAAGAGCAAGCATTGAATCAATTCAAGAATAAAACCAATGTATACTTTGGTTTAAGTAAGTTCTTCAAAGCTTACTCCTATATTTGGTTAACGCAAAGAGTAGGAGATATTCCTATGTCACAAGCTAACGATATCAATAACTTAACTCCTAAGTACGATTCTCAACACGATGTATACAAGCAATCATTAGCTTTATTAGATTCTGCAAATATCATTTTTGGATCATTAATTTCTACTGCCAATGCAAATACTAAAGTAGATGCTGGTGATATATTTGGTTTAACTTATATACAATGGCAAAAAGTAATTAACTCTTACAAATTAAGAGTATTAATTTCTTTAAGCAAAAGAGCAGAAGATAATGCAGATTTAAATATTAAGTCACAATTCGCTGCTATTATTGGTAACCCAACACAGTATCCGGTTATGACCTCTAATAGTGATAATATGGTATACAAATTCAACTCAGCTTATAACCAATTTCCTCCTCAGAGATATGGTTATGCTCAGTATAATAACTGTGTGAATATTTCTAAAACTTGGATCGATGCTACTGTTCCTAATAAAGACCCAAGAGTAATAGCTTTATTATCTCCTGGTGTTTTAAGTATTGACGCTGTAAATCCAGTGGGTAGTTTCTCCAACTATGTAGGTCAAACACAAGACTCATCTGTTTCTGCCATGAAATATGCTTTCACTAACAATACGCCACTTGCAGGTTTAAACTATAACAGATATATGACTCCATTGAACATTGGCGGTACAATATCTGAGCCTTATATTTTAGTAGGCTACAGCGAATTATGTTTCAATATTGCTGAAGCAGTGAACAGAGGATGGGTAACTACTCAAACTGCTTCAACTTGGTATACTAAGGGTGTGCAAGCTTCTTTAGACTGGTATGGTATTAAACAAGGTGGAACTATTACTGTAAATAACAATGACGGTACAAAGTCTAACTTAGGTACAGCGACTTTGGATGTAAATACTTTCTTAACTAATATTGCTTATTCTTCAGATGCAGCAACTGGTTTGAATCAAATTTTAACGCAGAAATATGTTTCTTTCTTTCTGAATTCTGGTTTTGAATCTTTCTACCAATGGAGAAGAACAGGTGTACCTGCTTTCAAAGAAGGTGGTGTGGGTATTGGAACGCCTACATTTAAAATTCCATTAAGATGGCAGTATCCAGTTGATGAAGTGAATTACAATAAAACAAACAATGCAGCAGCTATATCTTCTCAATATGGAGGTACAGATGACTTGAATGCAAAAATGTGGTTAATTAAATAATTGATTATCTTATAATCTTACATATAAGTGGGGAGCATTTGCTCCCCACTTTTTTAATTTATAATAAAAACGTTTTATGAAAAATCTTGTATTGTTTTTTTCAATGATCTTAATTGCTTCAACAAGCTTTGCTCAAATTGCAGACAGTGCCACTAGAGAGGTTAAATTACAAGGTGCCGTTAATTTTAGAGATATAGGCGGGTATAAAACAAAGGACGGCAGAAAGGTTAAAATGGGCCTATTATACCGCTCAGCTGCATTAAACACCATAACCGATACAGACCTTGCTAAAATAGCAGGTTTACATATTAAATACGATTTTGACTTTAGAGGCCCTTATGAAGTAAAAACGGCGCCAGACAAAATACCTACAGGTACTACTCGTATTTCACTACCAGCAGGCAGTGAAAATGTTGGTGATAGCAACTATATGAAGAATATGGGTAAGTATTTAAAGTCAGATTCATTCATGATGAGTTTTTATACTGTTTTGACACCATTTAAAGACCGTTACACACCTTTATTTGATAGTTTGCTGTCCAATAAAACGGCTAGTCCAATGTTATTTCATTGCACCGCTGGTAAGGACAGAACAGGTATTGCAGCCGCTTTAATTTTATATGCACTAGGAGTGGATGAGCAAACTATTTTTGAAGACTACGAAGCAACCAACTATTATCGTCGTAATGAAAATGCCAAAACCATTACTCAAATGACAAGGTATTATGGGTTAGATGAAAAAACAGCTAGTAATTTAATGGGCGCCAAGAAGGAGTATATAGCTGCTACTTTTGACACTATTAGGGCTAAATACGGCAGTATCGATACTTATTTACAAAAGCAGCTAGGACTCAATACCTCTAAAATAAATAAGCTTAAAAAGACCTATACAGAGTAGTAACAATTTATTGTAGTAACAATTTATTAATATCTAGTTAACTTTTTCTTTACATTCATTGGCGCATATTTGTTTTAAATTTGTTTCTTTAAAAAGGGTAATTTATGTTAATTAGAGATTGGCAAATAAGAAAGGCGCTACTAACCGATTTTGAATATTTCTATCAAGCCATACAGGAAGTATATGGTAAACACATTGACGAACAAGTGTTTAATGAACAATTTAAAAAGAAGTTAAGCAGTAAGGCAAGTTTTATATATATTCTAGAAACAGTATTAGGCAATCAAATTGGATTTATTGTGTGCGATAAAGTGGAAAGCTTTATAGACAATAAGCCTAATTTACAAATTCACGAATTTTACATAGCTCCTAATTATCGTAAAATGCATTTAGCAGACGAGCTATTTTTATACATTTATGAAAAAGCGTCTAAATTGGGTTTTAATAAAATAGAAGTACTCTGTAATTTAACTTCTACCACCACGCAGAATTTTTATACTAGAAAAAAGTTTAAGCCTACCAAAAAGTTATATATAAAACATATATAAGCTCCTCGATAATTTTCTATTATTGGACAGAATACAATTTGTTAACCAATAATTCATATTCTAGTTACAATTATGTTCTACATTACAATTGAATATAATTGTAAAACATGTCCCCACGTAGTATTTCAGTTAAAGATATCTATAACCTATTTCCCAATAATAGGATAATGGATACCTTGCCTTTAATTAAAGTGGAGTTAATTATTGAAGTAAGTTTTGAAACCTTTGGCCAGGTCTGGTATACAGATGAAAACGGCCGCCCTTGGATAAAAGAGTTTCGAGGAAATAGTTGGTCAAAAGAAATTTTACTAAAAGACAATCGTAAGCTAGGGTTCAGTGCTTTTTTAAATAATCAATTTCAATCAAAGGGACAATGGATAAAGCTTATCAAAAAAGTAGATAATGAAGTGGTAGATCAAAAAGAATTCAAAATTGATGGAGATAAATTATTTGATGGCTGGTTTAAACTGGGTTAGTAAGTTAGACAAAGTAAAGGTGAATGTCTTTAGTAGACAAAACGGGGGATGTTTCTACATTCCCTTTTTTATTTGGTTAACTAGATATAAGGAATATAAAATTATGAAATTGGTTAATTACACAAGGTTAGTTAAATAAATTATATCGAATAATACAATAAATAGCCTTGAAGCCATCTTTCCAATTAATTTTCTTCCCTTCTAAATAAGTTCTTCCATAATAAGAGATACCCACTTCATAAATACGAATACCTTTAATTTTAGCAATTTTTGAAGTTATTTCTGGCTCAAAACCAAATCTTTTTTCTTTTAAAGAAATAGTTTTTATAATACTAGTTTTAAAAAGCTTATAACAAGTTTCCATATCTGTCAAATTTAAATTGGTAAAGAAATTTGACAAAAAAGTTAGGAACTTATTTCCAATGGTATGCCAGAAAAATAAAATTCTATGCGGAGCTCCTCCTATAAATCTGGAACCATAAACAACATCGGCATAACCCTCTAATACTGGCTTTAATAACTTATTAATTTCAGAAGGGTCATATTCTAAATCAGCATCTTGAATAATGAGGTAGTCTCCTGTTGCGTTTTTAATGCCAGAATGAATAGCCGCCCCTTTTCCTAAATTTTTCTCATGCTTAATATATATAATTTCAGCCAATGGGTTTGATTGAATGATATTCTGAATTAAATGCTCGGTATTATCGGTAGAGCAGTCATTAACAATAATGATTTCCTTTTTTATATTATTTACAAGATAAAGGTTTAATAATTTATCTGCTATAATACTAATAGTAGATTCTTCATTAAATGCAGGAACAATTATTGAAATTTTATTGATAATCATTTGTATATTTATAGGGGGTTAAAAATTAACTAAATCAATTTAAATAAAATATTTTAATTTAAATAAAAAAATTAATTTAGTAACAATAAATTATTATTACAATGTTTTTTTATAAAACAGGCAAGTTAGAGCAACAATATTTATTCTATATTATTCTATGTATAGTTGTGTATATTATTGGTAGTATTTCGGTCCCCTTAATGGAAATTGATTCAGTTCAATATGCTAACATTTCTAGGGAAATGCTTTTAAACAATAATTTTCTTCAAATTTATGACCAAGGCAAGGATTACTTAGACAAACCCCCCTTGTTATTCTGGGTGAATGCTCTAAGCATGTATATATTTGGTGTTAATGATATCGCCTTTAGGCTTCCTTCTATTTTATTGGCAGTTTTAGCCATTTATAGCACCTATAAGTTCACATTATTATACTACATCAAAGAAATAGCATTATTGGCTGCTTTAGTGCTAGCAAGCTCTCAGGCCATGTTTTTAATAACCCATGACCTTAGAACAGATACTATGTTAATGGCATGGGTAATATTTGGAATATGGCAGTTTTCAAATTGGCTATTCACCAAAAAATGGATCTCCTTGATTACTGCATTTATGGCAGTCGCATTTGGAATGATGACAAAGGGCCCCATTGCCTTAATGGTGCCTATTTTTTCATTTGTTCCTCATTTTTTAATCCACAGAAATTTTAAGCTACTTTTTAAATGGGAATATTTAATGGGGCTAATTATAATAATAGTTTTACTAATTCCAATGGATATTGGATTGTACCAACAGTTTGACCTACACCCAGAAAAGATAATGTATGATAAAACAGGAACTTCAGGTTTAAGATTTTTTTATTGGACACAAAGCTTTGGCAGAATTACAGGAGAAAGTGTTTGGCATGAAAACGACCATTTTTCTTTTTTATTTGAAAATTTATTATGGGGGTTTTTACCATGGATATTATTTTTTATAATAGGGTTAGTACTAGAATTCTACAATACAATAAAAAATAAGTTTCGTGTACAAGGTCATGAAGAGTGGATAAGTACACCAGGCTTTTTAATTACTTACACTGCATTAGGCATTAGTAATTATCAGTTACCTCATTATATTTATATTGTTTTGCCATTCGCCTCCATTATTACTGCAAAATATATTTATTCTTTGATTACCATAAATGAAAATAAACAGCTTAAAATTACTTTATCTATTATCAATGTCATTTTATTTAGTATAGTCTTGTTTATTCTTATTGTTCTTTTAGTAATTCCATTTAATTTAAATTATTACTTAATTACTATACTATTTATAATTTTTATTATTGTTTTTGGCTATTCTGTTTATACACAAAAGCAGTTAATTCCCAAAACCATACAATTCGCAGTATTTACTATATTAATCACTAATTTATTATTAAATGTATTTTTCTATCCTAAATTATTAGAATATCAATTAGGCAATAGTGTAACTAAGTATATAAATATAAAAAAGATAGACAAAAAGAATTTTTATTTATACAAATTGTATGGAGAAAGAAGTTTAGATTTTTACAGTAATTACAGCTTCCAAATTATAGAAGACGCAGGTGCTTTAAAACCTGCTGATTATTTATTAATATCTAATAAACTTATCACCAAAGACTTATTGACTAAGTTTAATACTATTGAAACTATTTCCTCTTTCCATGTAAGCACTCTAAATGCTGCATTTTTAAATCCCCAAACTAGAAATAGTGCACTAGATTATTACTTTATTCTACAAAAAAAGTAATTAATCTTTAATGGTAGCTAGGTTAATACTTTTATTGTATTTTAAAATTACCCCAAATACTAAACCTAAAAAGGCCCCTAGTAATATACCCCTCATTACATCAAATGGATAATGTACACCATTGTATATTCTAGAGTAGGCTACTAATAAGGCAGAAGTCAATAGCACTATTTTAAACCCATTATACTTTTTAGGTAATATAATAAATAACAAAATTGTAAAGGAAAAAAAGTTGGATGCATGTGAAGAAACATACCCGTATAAGCCCCCAGGTCCGGCTTTACTCAAATGGATAAATGATTTAAAATATATTTCATGAGATGGCCTTAATATTTTCATAAAATATTTGAAAAAGGTAGAAATCCTATCACTTATAAATAAGGTAGCTACTAATACTGCTAGGCAAATCCATCCTTTCTTATTAAATTCCTTAAATAGAATAAATATTATATATACATAAAGGGGTAACCATATATTGGTCGTGCTTATTTGATACATAATCTCATCCCAGAAAGCATTGTGATGGCTATTGATAAATTCAAATAATTTTATATCTGTATTATTGAAAAATTTATACATATAAATCTTAGGTTAAAAAGTCAGTAATCTTAAATCACAGGTTCAAATCTTAGGTTAAAAGTGAAACAAAATAAACAATACGTATTACTTAACTGTTATCTTAATATTATAAAATCTTTATTTTAATTTAAATTATAAATTTCTTTTTAGTATTCATTTACCCATCTAGGCTTTGAGTGTAAACTTTACAATATGATAATATCAGTATTGCCTACTATTTTTTTTATATTTCTTTTAAGTTCTAATTTGGCATCAAAATCTAAATTATGCCAGTATTTAAAGATCTTTCAATCGAAAAAAAGTACCTCATCAATGAGTATGATGGTGACAATGTACTGTTAGTGGAACCCATCATGAGGACAGAATCATGTGTTTTAATTTTAATACATGAAGATGTTGAATCTATTGTTTGGAAAAAATTAAATGATACTATTTTTGAAATTATTGAAGAACTAAGTGAAGAAAAAGTAGAAGAATACGATTTGTTATTCGAAGAGGATGAAGAGGATGATTTTGAAATCGATTAATTGAAATCGATTAATTGAAATAGAATAATTTAAGCAAAATTTATGAAAAAATTTATTTGTCTGGTACAATACATTTGTACCTTTGTTATAGTTATATCTGCCCAAGAAACAACACATTCCCATGCATTGGGTACTAGTTTACAATTTCCGAATATAATGGGGTATCAAACCTTAAAATGTGATCTTCATCAGCATACTGTTTTTTCAGATGGCGATGTTTGGCCAAGTATTCGTGTAAGAGAATCTTTAATGGATAATTTAGATGCTATTTCCTTAACGGAACATTTGGAATATCAACCACATTTAGGGGATATTCCTAACAAAGACAGAAATAGATCTTACCAAATTGCATTAAAAGAAGCTAAAGACCATAATTTAGTAATTATCAGAGGTTCTGAAATAACGCGTGCCATGCCTCCTGGTCATAGCAATGCTGTATTCATCCAAGATGCTAATAAGTTACTTTTCACCAATTTCTTGGATGCTTATAAAGAAGCTAAAAACCAAAATGCCTTTGTATTCTGGAATCACCCTTATGAAACACCCAAAAACGATTATATTAGTTTTTTGAATGAAGTAAATAAAAAATTAATAGATAGCAATTTAATACAAGGCATTGAAGTGGTTAATACGCACAACTATTCTGCAGAGGCTTTGCAAATAGCCTACGATCGTAATTTAACTTTAATGGGTACAAGTGAAATTCATGGCTTAATTGAATGGGATTATAAAAAAGGTCCTAAAGGCACCGAAGGACATAGACCCATTACTTTGGTATTTTCTAAAGACAGAACGCAGGAAAGTATTAAGTCGGCTTTATTTGATCGTAGAACAGTAGTTCATTACGACAATACCTTAATAGGAAGAGATAGCTTATTAATTCCGTTGATTAATGAATGTTTGGTGATAAAAAAATCCTTTTATGAGCCAAAATCATTGGTTTTGACAGTCGTATTGGAAAATGTTTCCTCTTGTAATTTTATCTTACAAAATTTTAGCCAATATACACTAGTAGAAAATACCGATTTAATTGAAATCGAAGGTAAATCAACCATTACACTTCAATTTAAGACCAAAGAAATTTTGAAAAAATTAGATTGGACATTTAATGTTTTGAACGCAGTGAATGCGCCCAATTCACATCCTATAGTTAAAAAAATAATTATTTTGTAGTATAGTACTGCCAGTTAGTAATCATAGCTTAGTAGTACTTAACAGAACCCTATTATAACTTAGTAGTATTACATGGCTATGTATTCTATTCAAACAGTTAATTTTTAAAATAATAAATGAAATTTATTCTATTAAATTTTTTATCAATTGTATTATTTACAATTCAGTTGAATAGTCAGCCACTTACTGCTAAAAAATTGCCCATTGCTAAAAACAAGATAATAGTAATTGCGCATAGGGGAGACCATACTCTTGCTCCTGAAAACAGTTTATTGGCTATACAAAATGCAATTAAGGATGGAGCAGATTATGTTGAATTGGATATCAGAACCACACAGGATAGTCAATTAGTTTTAATGCATGATGCTACTGTTGATAGAATGACCAATGGTTATGGTAAAATTGCAGAAATGAAATTTGATAGCATTAGAAGTTTAAAACTGTTTAATAAAAATAATGCACTTTCAGATACATTATCAGTGCCCATATTTGAAGAGGCGCTAGCCATTTGTAAAAATAAAATTAATATTTACCTCGATTTTAAAAACGCCGATGTAAAAAAAGTATATGAAATTATTCAAGCTGCCCATATGCAAGATCAAATGGTAGTATATATTAATACACCTATACAATATGTAGCATGGCGAAAGCAAGTACCTTCTATGCCGCTTATATTAAGTTTAAATGCTAAAGTAAAAGATAGCATAGAAATGTATAAATATTTATCCAATGTTAATATTGATATTTTAGATGGTAATTGGAACGAATACACCCAAGAAACTGTTCGTGCCTCTTTATTAAAAGGTATTCCAGTATGGGCCGATATGCAAGCAGCTGTTGAAGGAGAAGCCTATTGGAACAAAGGTATTGAACTAGGACTATCAGGTATACAAACCGATCACCCCAAAGAGCTTATTCAATATTTGCAAAAACTATCATTGGCTCCTAAAATCAAGTTATAATTATTTCAATAATTTTAGCTTCAATAATCTTAGGTACAACAATCTTGAGTACAATAATATTGAATTCATTAATCTTGAATAATAGTACCCGATACTTTTTTATGTTCTGATCTTTGCTCTTGCTCATTATCCATTCTTGGGCCTTGTTGAATTTTTCTCCAATCAATTGGCTGATTGTATTTCTTCATTGCTTTATTCCAATCAAAAACTTCTTGACTAGGGAACTCAAAATAATAGGGAGTATAATCGGGTTTGTTGGTGAAAAAGTCGGTTAATAAAGAAGCAGTAATATCATATTGGTTTACATAAGGCACCGCTAAAATATTATACATTACTTTTAAAATAGATCCGAAATTAGCATGTGTTTGTGAGACATAATTCTTTTTTACATAAGGCCCAGCCATCATTAATATACTTCTATGTGCGTCAATATGGTCAATGCCTCCTTGAGGGTCATCTTCAGTTACAATAACCAACATATCTTTCCAATAAGGAGTTCTACTTAAAAAATGCAATGTTCTGCCTAGGGCTAAATCGTTGTCAGCAACAAAGGAGGCCGTAAATGGATAGCCATCTTCTGGTCTAGTGTCTCCCGTATGGTCATTAGGTAGCATCATAGTAATTAATTGCGGCAGACTATCCTTTCCGTTTAACCATTTCTTGGTAAACTCTTCTTCAAATTGATTCATTCTAAATTGATCAGGAATATTCATATTAAAACCAGCAAAATTATGAGAAGTATTTGCCCAAACTCCTTTTTGCATAGGTACCATTACAATATGTCCTGCACCAGTAGCTGTATCATTCCAGTCTTCTCTCACATGAGCTGTTTCATTGGCTTGCCCAAAATTATAATAGCTAATTTTTTTTCTATCTAATGCTTCCCATAATCCTCCAATTTCTGCGTAATCTTCAGGGTCCATACTTCCTGTAGATCCAGGGAATCTTCTACCAGGTGCTGTAGAAAAGTAGTCGGCTGTTTTTTCAGTACTAGAATTTGCTTCCACCCACTCATTAGGAATAACGCCCATCATCCAATGATGTCCATGAATGGAGGCATCGCTATCGCAATAAAAATTATCACTTAATGAAAATTGCTTAGCAATTTTATGATGATTAGGTGTGACATTTACGTTTTTAACAATTCCATTTTTACCCATCAGATTTACATCTAAACCGAATCTGGCAATAGCACTCTCACCTCTGATATTTTTCATTTGACCATATACCTCATCAAAAGTTCTGTTTTCTTTAGAAATAAATACAATATGTTTTATAGGACTTTCTTTACTACCAGGTAATACAGGTAAGGGCAGGCTATCGGTTTGCGATTTTGTGACAAAAGTATTTTCAATGGTTTGTTTTGTATACGCTTTTAATATTTCTATACTTGGGTTTTCTATTTTTTGGAAACTACCTAACTGAATATCGCCAATATAACTTCCTTGAACAGGTATTTTGAAATTTTTACCACCATTGGGGCCTGCACCTAAACCTCTGCAAGAAGTTACATAAATAGTTTTATCGTCATTAGAAAGTTTAACGCGTGTTGTGCCCCAACCAGTAGGAATTAAACCAATTGTTTTTGCACTAGCCAATTCAATTTTAGCCACTGCATTGAAACCTAATAAGGCTACAAATAAATATTTTTCGTCTTTAGTTAAATCAATTCCAAAGGGTAGTAAACCTCTTAATTTATCTATTCTTTGATCAACTTTTATAGGAATATGCTTCGCAATTCTGCCTCTTTTGTAATCAATGACTGCGATATTGTCATTGGTAGCATTCGTTACATAGGCAAATTTACTACCCACCACAATGGAATTAGGACTTGCACCACCAATCACTTCTGCATCTTCAATAAGCTCTCCTAGTAACATTCCAGTTTTTAATTTAGCTTTTACTTTATTAGTGGCTAAGTCAATCACAAAAACACTCATCGACTCATCTGCATTGGGGCTACCAAGTCCTGGAATTTTCTTTCCCTCAATTTCAGTACCCTCAATAGATTCTTTTGTATCGTTTCCGTAGGGGTGCCAATTAATGTATTGAGATTGTATATTCTCTTTGGTGGTTCCTTCTACTAAAGGATAAGCGTACATACCCACATTGGCAACCAGTACTGTTTTTTGATCCGGAGAAATGGCTAAACCAAAAGGCTGTCTTCCGGTAGGAATGGAAGCGATAATTTTTTTCTCGTTTAAGCTATATCTAACCAATCTAAAATTGCCTCTGTCTAATATTAATAATTCGTTTCTTTTAGCTTCGTAAATTAAATCACTGGTGAAACTGCCTTCAAATTTTTTGCCGCCAAAAACACCATCTAGTAATATAGAGTCAAGTTTTTTATTTTGTACATAGTCATATATAACAACAGTTCCTTCATCTCCTCCACTTAAGTATACAATATTTTTGGTAGCATTAAAGGCTACCCCCAAAAATGAACCTTTTTTTAATGGGTTAAAAGCGTTCTTATTATACTCAGGTATTCTTTTTTGTTGTAGGGTGGCTAAATCAATAATAGTAATGGCGTTTTCATGCATGGTAATGGCCACTTTTTGATCTGGCGAGATAGCTAATCCAAAGGGGTCATGGGTAATACGAATAGACTGACCTGCTGGTTTTACATATCGACCACTTGGTAATATAGAATAAGCATTGGTATCAATTTTAGATAATTCGTTATATCCAGGAACAGATAAATAATTTACTACTTGTGTATTTCCTTCTCGAATAAAAAATAGTAAGAAGGTAAAAATAAAGAATACATTTTTTTTCATATATAATTATTGGTAATGATTATTGGAATGATTATTGG
>JBBAJX010000013.1:30054-59770 GCA_040403885.1 Sediminibacterium sp.
AATGATTATTGGAATGATTATTGGTAATGATTCAGCAAACCTATTAATAAATAAACAAGAAAAACAGTTTGTGCTAAATTATCTTATTGTTAATAAAAAAATAAAGAAAACAATTTCTTCATCTTAAGTTAATAATGAAAATTGAATTTGTTAAAGTTTTGAGAATAGATTTGCGATTCAAAATTTTAAATATGATATCAAAACAAGTAAGTTTAAAGTGGTTATTGACACCACTAATGTTATTGGGCTTGAGCATTGCCTCATTAGCGCAAAGCATTCAAATTAAAGGAAAAGTAATTGATGCTGATACAAAACTAGCTTTAGAGTCTGCTACTATTTTATTAAATGGCAGCAATATTGCAACCAAAACAGACAAAGATGGTTCATTTTCTTTAACTGCTAATAAAGCGGGCAATATTACTATTTCTTATGTTGGCTTTACTTCTAAGAGTGTTGCCATTACAGGTACTACTAATAATTTAGTTATTAGTTTACAAAAGCAAGATCAAGCTTTAACTGAAGTAGTAGTAACGGCCCTAGGTGTTAAAAAAGAAACTAAAAAATTAGGATATTCTATACAAGAAGTGAAAGGTGTAGATTTAGTGAAAGCAAGAGAGCCCAATCCTATCAATGGTTTAGTAGGTAAGGTAGCAGGTTTAGATGTAGCTATTAATCGTGAAATGCTTGCAGCTCCTAACGTTTCCTTACGTGGTTATAATATCTCTTTATATGTAGTGGATGGTATTCCGGTAACATCAGATACTTGGAATATTAGTCCTGATGATATTGATTCTTACACAGTTTTAAAAGGATTAGCCGCCACTGCCATTTATGGTAGCCGTGCTCAAAACGGTGCCATTTTAATTACGACAAAAAGAGCCAAGAAAAACGATAAAGGATATACAATAGAATTTAATTCATCTACACAAGTAGATAAAGGTTTTATCGCATTACCTAAAACACAAGCTTTATATGGTGGTGGAGATTATTCTCAATATGCATTTGGTGATGGTAAAGGGGGTGGAATCAACGATGGTGACTATGATGTTTGGGGACCCGCTTTAAATGGCCAATTAATTCCTCAATGGAATAGCCCTATTGATTCAAAAACAGGGATAAGAAAAGCAACTCCTTATTTACCAGTGGGTGTTGATAACCTTAAGCGTTTTATTCAAGCAGGTGTGTTAAGTACCAATAACTTAAGTTTTTCTGCAGCTACAGATCGTTCAAGTGTTCGTATGTCTTTAAGCAATACAACACAACAAGGTATTATTCCAAATACAAAATTAAATACCATTAATTTCAATATTAATGCTAGTTATAATTTGAGTAGCAAGTTTAAAATTGACGGTAACTTGAATTACAATCGTCAATTTTCTCCAAATATTCCAGACGTTTCTTATGGTCCTAATAGCGTTATTTATTCAGTAACCGTTTGGACTGGTGCAGATTGGAATATTGATGACATGAAAGATTATTGGCAGGCAGGTAAAGAAGGTGTTCAGTCTAAATTTGCTGAATACCAACGTTACCACAACCCTTATTTCATGAGTTATGAGTGGTTACGTGGTCATTATAAAAATGATATCACTGGTAATATTGCTTTAACTTATAAACCTACTAGCGATGTAGAAGCAATTTTAAGAACGAATATTAGCACTAACGATGTGTTAAGAAATGAGAAAATGCCTTATTCTGCTCACCCATACGGTCGTGAATTAAACCGTGGTGATTACAGAGAAGATAGCCGTTCATTATTCGATAACAACGTTGAGGCTTTAGTAAAGTATAATCATAGATTAGATAATGGTATCGCTTTTGATGCGGTAGCGGGTGTGAACGCACGTAATTTTAATTACCGTTCTACTTTCACTACTACAGATTATTTAAACGTACCAGGTTTATACTCTTTCTCCAACTCATTGAATGCAGCAAGAGCTTATAACTATCACTCAGATATGTTGGTTTTAAGTAGTTATTATTCTGCTGGTGTGGAGTTTGGTAAATACTTAAATATTACTACAACGGGAAGAGTAGATAAGAGTTCTACTTTATTAATCGACAATAATACTTTCTTCTACCCTTCAGTATCTGCAGCATCTGTCATTTCAGATTATGTAAAATTACCTGAAGTGGTTAGCTTCTTAAAACTAAGAGCTAGTTATGCATCTGCAAAGTCTCCTAACACTTCTCCTTATATCGGACCAGCTGGTTATCCAATAGGATATGGTAATCCTTATGTAAGTGCTTATGGCGGACCAAGTTATTCTTTATCTAGTCCTGCTTATTCAATTGGAACAGTTTACAATGGAAATACGGGCGCAAGTGCTCCATTAAATGCTATTGACTCTAATATTAAATCTTCTCAATTAACAAGTACAGAATTTGGATTTGATATTAAGTTCTTAAAAAATAGAATTGGTTTAGCAGCAACTTATTATAATAACATAAACGGACCTGGTATTAGAAATTTCCCAATTTCTCAAACTACTGGTATTACTGGTTTTACAACCAATGCCGTTAAAACACAAATTAAAGGAGCTGAATTTTCATTAACAGGTTCTCCTATTAGAACTGAGAATGGTTTGAACTGGGATGTAATGGTTAACTTATCAACTTTCACAGAAACTTATAAGGATTTACCTTCTAACTTTGAAAACTATCAGTTTCATCAAGGTGACCGTGTAGACAAATTATATGCAGGTGTGACTGCAAAAACAGCAGATGGTCAAGTTATCAATAACAGCGCTGGATATCCGGTGTATTTACCAAAGGCGCAATATGTAGGCAATGCAGACGCTGATTGGAGCTGGTCTATTTACAATAAGTTTAATTACAAAGCTTTCAGTTTCTCTTTCCAATTTGATGGAAAAGTGGGTGGTGTGGTTCAAGACCGTGTAATGAGAAAAGGAATTGAAGGTGGATCTAATATTTCAACAGTTGAAGGTGCTGTGGGTGCGGCAAGAGCTTATGAGGCTGTACATTACAACGATCCAGGTTTCAAAGGAACTTATGTAGGTGAAGGTGTTCAAATTTCTAATGGTAAAAAAATCACTTACGATCCAGTAACTGGGGTTATTACCAATCTTGGTGATTTACAATTCACAAAAAATACAGGAGTTGCACAGTATATTCAAGACTATGTAAGTAGTTTCTTCAATGACTTTGAACATACATCTGTTTCTAAAACTTATGGCAAATTGCGTGAAGTGGTATTAACTTATTCTTTACCACAAAAGTTTATCAAAAAGAATTCATTTATTTCTAAAGTAGATGTTTCACTGGTAGGCCGTAACTTATTATACTTCTTCCCTGACCGTTTCAAGGATATAGATGTTGATCAATATTCTGGACGTAATTATAATAGTGGAAATAGTAGAGAATACAACTTACAAACACCTACTACACGTAGTTATGGAATTAATTTAAACATTGTTTTCTAAAACGCAAACAATTTAATTAAACATCAAACAAAAGATTATGAAAACAAATAGAATCATGGGACTACTTATTTTAGTGATTACTTTCACAGTAAGTAGTTGTACAAAAACTTTCGAAAAATATACAGAGAATCCGAACCAACCCACTTCGGTACCTGCTTATCTTTTATTAAGACAAATTGAAAATAACCTAATGGTATTTCCAGCAGGGGATGAAGATAAGTTTGGTCAGTATACATTGTCAACTTATACTTACTATGGTACCAATGAATATTGGTCAGGTAGTGCTGGCTTGCAATACAATAATTTACAAAACGTATTAGCCATGGAAAAAGAAGCTTCAAAAGCTTCTGCTAATGCTACTGACGTTAATCCTTATGGTGCTTTGGCAAAGTTTTTCAAGGCTTACATTTTTTATAACATGACAATGAAAGTGGGTGATTTACCAATGACAGAGGCGATGAAAGGCTTGGCGAATCCTACACCAAAGTACGATTCTCAAAAGCAAATATTTATTAACTGTCTGCAGTTATTAGAAGAATCTAACACTCAATTAACACAATTAATTTCTGCTGCTAATACTTCAATTTTAGGAGACTTTTATTTCCAAGAGAAAATTTCTGGCGGAAGTGATGGTTTAGCTACTTTGAAAAAATGGCAAAAAGTAGTGAATACTTTCAAATTACGTATGTTGATTAACTTAAGTAAAAAATCAACTGACGCAGATTTAAATATCAAACAAAAATTTGCAGATGTAATTAGTAATCCTACTAAATACCCTATCATGACCGATATGAGTGATAACTGGGAGTATGTTTACAACGACGCTTATGACCAATATCCAAATAATAAAGACAACTATGGTTTTGATGCCTTACGTTTATGCGTTGCTTCTACTTGGTTAAATACATTAAGCGATTTAAAAGATTTAAGAGCAATGAAAGTTGCAGATCCTGCTCGTGGTTTAGGTTTCTCTGATACTTCTTATAAATCTTTTGTGGGTGGAGCAAATGGAGATGATATGAGTAAATTAGGAGGTAATATTGTTGCTTTTAAAATTTCGCCTATCGGAAGAAAAAGATATTATGATGGTTATAAAGGAGAGAATACATTTATTGTGGGTTATCCTGAAATGTGTTTGAATATTGCAGAAGCTATTAATCGTGGTTGGTTAACAGGTTCAGCAGATAGCTATTACCAAAAAGGGGTTAAAGCAATGTTTAGTTTTTACGGAGTAGTAGATGGAGCTAATACCGTTTCTTTCCTAAAAGGAACAGCGCCTGGTGACTATGTAAACTATACAGTTAACTTTAGTTACACCGATTATTTCAACCAAACAACAGTTAAATATGCAGGTGATAACGCTACAGGATTAAATCAAATCTTAACACAACGTTATTTAAGCTTAGCGCGTAACTCAGGTTATGAAGGTTATTACCAATGGAGAAGAACAGGAGTACCAGCATTTAGTGCTGGTGCTGGTACTGGAAACAGTGGTGTTATTCCATTGCGTTTTCAATACCCATCTTCAGAGATTTCTACTAATAAGGCTAATAATGCAGCCGCTGTTGCTTCTCAATTTGGTGGAAAAGATGATATCAACGCAAAATTGTGGATCATACAATAAGAACTAGATCCTTGAATAAAGAGAGTATAGAAACGGGGGTTTATATGATTTTTAAGCAAGCAATCGATAAGAAGGAGTCTCAAGCAATTGAGGCTCTTTTTTATTTATGCTAAGGGAGGTCTTTTTGTATTTTAATTCCACCATCAAACTATCATAATTTTTTTTAGTATTACTCTTATTATCATTATTAACAAATAGTTAATTATTTATTCTTATTATTTATATAAAACAAGTCGGCTTAATTTTAAACCCAATACTTATCCGTGTCAAAATTTGCAAGTTTTGTTGGTGCTCATCAACAATTTAAGATTCAATCAGCAGCATTGCCCGCTTTACAAGAAGGTGAAATACTGGTTAAAAATTTATGTACAAGCCTTTGTCGAAGTGATATACATACTTATCTTGGTAACAGAATTGAAAAATCGCCTACAATATTAGGACATGAAATTGTGGGTATCATTGAAAAATTAGGACCATACGCTCCTTCACATGATTCAAGAGGTATAGCAATAAAAATAGGGGATAGACTTACTTGGGCTATTTATGCTAGTTCTCCTGATGATGTACTTTCAAAAATAGGCATTCCTCAAAAAGCGAAAGATTTATTCAAATATGGTCATGAAAAAATAACGGAAAAGAGTCATTTTCATGGAGGGCTTAGTGAGTATACAATTTTGAGAAAAAATACCCCAGTGGCCATATTAGACATTGCGCTACCTAATGAAATTGCTTCACTTATAAATTGTAGTGTTGCTACAGTGGCAGGGGCTATAAGGTTGGCGGGTTCATTAAAAGATAAGTCCGTAGTAGTCTATGGTACAGGTATGTTGGGTATTATAGCATGCGCGATGGTAAATAAAATGGGGGCCTCTGAAGTTATTTCAGTGGATGAAAATATAGAAAGGCTTGAAATTTCTAAAAAATTTGGAGCTACAAAGTCTTTATCACCTTTCGAAATTTTAAATGAAAAAGTAGACATTGTATTAGAATTTAGTGGTGCCCTAACTGCTATGGAAAATTCAATCAAAATACTAAATATTGGGGGCACTACTATTTGGGTAGGTGCTGTTTTTGCACAACCCCCTGTTGCTATTAACGCAGAATATTTAATTAGAAATTTAATAAGCATAAAAGGGCTACACAATTATAACAATACCGATTTTTTAAATGCGGTTAGTTTTATGGAAATGAATCATATGCATTTCGAATTTGAAAAACTTATAAAAAAAGGATTCGTATTAGAGCAAGTAGATGCGGCTTTTGAGTATGCTGTTAGTAAGAACCCTTTTCGTGTATCAATAGATTTAACCTAAATGCAATTGATCAAAAAAAATACCGAATTGTCTTTTATTGTAAAGGCTTCTTGCGCTGTTTTTATTACCTATTTAAGTATGTATGCGTTTAGAAAGCCCTTTACAGCAGCGCAATACAGCAATATAAGCTTATGGGGGGTAGACTATAAAATTTTATTAATTATTGCTCAATTAATTGGGTATACCATTTCAAAATATTTTGGTATTAAAATAATATCAGAATTAACTGTAAGTAAAAGAACCAGCACGCTCATACTACTTATGGCAGCTTCTTGGATTTCATTACTATTTTTTGCCATTGTTCCTGTGCCTTATAACTTACCTTTCATTTTTTTAAATGGCTTACCCTTGGGTATGATTTGGGGAGTGGTCTTTAGTTATATTGAAGGCAGAAGACATACGGAATTACTAGGCGTAGCCATGGCCTCTAGTTTCATTATTTCTTCAGGCATCGTAAAGGGGGTAGGTAGTTATTTATTAATAACCATGCATGTTTCTGAAATGTGGATGCCTTTTCTAACTGGATTAATTTTTTTACCTGTTTTATTTTTAGGCGTTTATTTACTGCATTCGCTTCAACAACCTAATGAAGATGACATTCATGCAAGAACGCAGAGATTACCCATGAATTCAAATGAAAGAAAGATTTTTTTTAAACGATTTGCACCCGGAATACTAATTTCAGTTTTAATTTATGTTTGTTTGACTGTTTTTAGAGATTTAAGAGATAATTTTGCTGTTGAATTTTGGAATAGTATTGGCATGAAAAATATTCCCACTATGCTTGTATTTTCTGAACTACCTATTGCTTTACTAGTTATTATTATTATTGGCTCTATGATTTTTATAAAAAATAATAAAAATGCATTTTATATAAATTTTTTAATTGTTTTTATAGGTGCATTATTCTTACTTCTATCCACTTTACTATTTTACAATCAAATGATGAGCCCTACCTATTGGATGATCATTGTTGGTTTCTCCATGTACTTGCCTTATATAGCATTTCATGCATTATTTTTTGAAAGATGGATTGCCTATTTTAAAATAAAAAGTAATATTGGTTTTTTAATGTATGTAGCAGACGCAGCGGGATATTTGGGAAGTACGCTCGTTTTATTATTTAAGAACTTTAATAGTATTCAGTATAGTTGGGTTTCTTTTTTTACATTTAGTGCAATGATCACTTCAATTATTATAATTGTATTATCTATTGCTAATTATATATATTTCAAAAAACAAGATAATTTACAAGTTGTATGAGTAACCAATCAGCCATAGTCGTAGGTGCCGGTATTTTAGGATTAGCCACTGCTAGAGCCTTAGCGCAAAAAGGGTATCAAGTCACTGTCATTGAAAGAAGTCAATTTTCATTAGGTGCCAGTGTAAGAAATTTTGGTATGCTTTGGCCCGTAGGTCAGCCAGATGGGAAATTATACAATAGGGCTGTGCGAACCAAGGAAATTTGGTTAGACTACCTAAATGCCTCCGGTATGCCTTATAATGCTTGTGGCAGTTTGCACTTAGCTTATTCCAAAGAAGAGATGAGTGTGGTGGAGGAAATAGGAAGTTTTTTTAAATCTAAAAACAGACCCGTTTCAGTTATTTCAAAACAAACAGTTTTAGACGATTACAATGGCATCAATGGTGATGGTTTAATGGGAGCATTAAGAAGCGAAGACGAAGCCATTATTGATCCAAGAGAAGGGATTAGAAAATTGCCTGCCTATTTGAACGAAAAATATAATGTACAATTTATTTGGGGCACTGTTATTACCAGTGTAACCTCTAATGCAGCATTTGCAGGCAAAACAAAATATAGTGCAGATATGATTTGCGTTTGTTCAGGCGCCGATTTTGAAACCTTATACCCATCTCAATTTAAGCAACAGCCCATCATAAAGACCAAATTACAAATGATGCGCTTCAAACATAAAGACCCTAACTACAGAATTGGGGCCTCAATTTGTGGCGGTTTATCTTTACTTCATTATAAAAGCTTTACAGCCTCTTCTTCCCTCACTAAATTAAGAATGAAAATAGAAGAAGAAATTCCTGAATATTTAAAATATGGAATACATGTAATGGTATCTCAAAATAATGAAGGAGAGTTAACTGTAGGAGATTCGCATGAATATGCTTTAGATTTTGACCCTTTTGACAAAATTGAAATAAACAATATGATTTTAGATTACTTGAAAAAGCTTATGCATATTGATCAATGGGAAATGATACAATCTTGGAATGGGGTTTATCCAATTATGACCAATGGGGCCACCGATTTATTTTTAAATCCAGAGCCTGGGGTTTATATCTTAAATGGCATTGGAGGTCATGGAATGACCATGTCATTTGGTTTTGCAGAAGAAATGATTAATAATATTTAATAATAATTTTGATAATAATTTTATGACACATCCTATTACACAAGAAATTTTACATTTATTTGAAACAAATGGGGGCTCTATGTATGGCGGCGAAGCAGTTACACAATTAGAACATGCTTTACAATGTGCCGAATTAGCAAGAAAGCATAATGCCAGTAATGAATTAATTACGGCTTCTTTATTACATGATATTGGACATTTACTACATGATTTGCCAGATGACGCTAGTGATAATGGTATTGATGATATGCACGAATTATTAGGCGAAAAGTATTTAACTAAATATTTTACATTAGCAGCAGTGGAGCCCGTTAAATTACATGTCGCTGCCAAAAGATATTTATGTGCAACTGAGCCTGGTTATTTAGAGACATTGTCTGCACCTTCTAAAATAAGTTTAGAATTTCAGGGGGGTGTTATGAATGAGGAGGAAGTATTATTATTTGAGAAAAATGAATTTTATAAAGAGGCGGTAAATTTGAGAAGGTGGGATGATTTAGCAAAAGACCCAGATTTAGTGAGCCCCTCAATAGAATCATTTATGGAAGCCATTAACTCTTCTATAAAATAGTCTTGAATTATCTAAAAAGTAATATTATGAAAATTAAAATGGTTGTATTTGATATGGCAGGTACTTCGGTAGATGAAGGCAACGTAGTGTATCATACATTGCATAAGGCAATTGAAAAAAAATGCCCTAGTATTACATTTGAAGATGTATTAAAATGGGGTGCGGGTAAGGAAAAGTTACAAGCCATTAGAGAAACTTTAGCAGAAACTAATATTATATTAAATGAAGAAACTATTCAAGAAATTTTTCAAGACTTTTTAGTACTTCTCGATAAAGCCTATGAAAATTTAATTGTGTTACCCACTAAAAATACAGAAAGGTTATTTAAAGAATTAAGAGAAATGGGTATTAAAGTAGTATTAAACACAGGCTATAACCATGCAACGGCTAGTTTATTAATTCAGAAATTAAATTGGGATCTTGGACTGCATTATGATTTACTAGTCACCGCCTCTGATGTTATTAAGAATAGACCCAACCCTGATATGATATTACTAGCCATGGAGAAATTGAGTATACCTGATGCAGCATCCGTCATAAAAGTAGGTGATTCTACTATTGATATAGAAGAAGGTCGTAATGCGGGTTGTTTGTATACTATTGGGGTGACTACCGGTGCGCATACTAAGGCTGAATTATTGACTGCTAATCCTGATTATATATTTGATAATGTTTACGATTTAAAATCTGTTATTTTATCATTGAATAATATGCAGTAAAATTTATTTATGAAAAAACTTATTATTTTATTTATGCTTGTTTTTTTTGCGCTTATTCAAACAAATGCACAAGCGCCTTTCTTGGTAAAACCTTATTTACAAGTGGGTTATGAAGGCAAGCCAACTGAGCTTTCTTTACTATGGCATACAACAGATACGCTAAGCGACTGGCGTATAGAAGTAAAAACAACTAGTAATTGGGAAAGTGCAAAAGCAATTAATTACAATCTTGTAAATGTAAAAAATATAGCCCCTTTTGTAGTGTATCATGTTAACCTTAAGGGCTTACTATTAGGCAAAGACTTTACCTACCGCGTTTTAAATAATAATAAACTTGTTTTTGAATCTAATGGCCATGCCCCTAAGTCAAATAATCAAGATTATAAATTTGTAGTCATCGGGGACATTGGTGCTTTAACTAAGGATCAAAAAAAATTAGCATCCATCATGTATAAGTTAGACCCAGACTATATTGCCGTACCTGGAGATATTGTATACAATAGTGGTTTAATAAATGATTATACAGAAAAATTTTGGCCAATTTATAATGCAGACCAAGCAGATTCTTTAGGGGCTCCATTAATGCGTAAAATTCCATTTATTGCCTCTGTGGGTAATCACGATGCAGAGGATAGAGATATGGATAAAACTCCAAGTGCTTTAAGCTATTACTATTTTTGGGAACAACCTTTAAATGGCCTTAGATTAAAAGAAGGTTCTAGTATGGTGCCTTTATTAAAAGGTTCTGAAGAGAACAAAAATGCTTTTTATACTGCAGCAGGAAAGGCCTACCCAAGTATGTCTAATTTTTCTTATAATTATGCGAATGCACATTGGACTGTTATTGATGCAGATACTTATGTTGACTGGACCGATTCTACTTTATTAAATTGGGTTAAAAATGATTTATTGAACTCCTCTGATCTAAAATGGCATTTTGTATTATTTCACCATCCTGGTTTTAATTCATCAAGAGAGCATTTTGAACAACAACAAATGAGATTATTAGCACCAGTTTTCGAAGCTGGAAAAGTAGATGTAGTATTCAATGGACATGTACATAATTACCAACGATCCTTCCCTTTAAAATTTACCCCCGATCGTAAAGGCACACAAATGGTGGGAGGGAAAGACAATAAAACATTAAGAGGAAGAGTGGTCAATGGTAAATGGATATTGGATAAAAATTATGATGGAGAAAACATGACTCAAGCCAACGGGGTTATATACTTAGTTACGGGTGCAGGTGGTCAGGACTTGTATAATCCAGAACAAGAAAATGATCCAGATTCTTGGCAAAAGTTTACACATAAATTCTTCTCTACAGACCACTCCTTAACTTATATTGAATCCAAAGGGGAAACCTTACATTTCAAGCAAATTGCATCTAGTGGAAAGGTGATAGATGAATTCAAATTGACAAAAAAATAGTATACTATTTTTTTATAATGCAGTAACAATTTAGTAACAATTTAGTAATGAATCATTAACATAGTAATTATTCTAAAAGAATGATATACCTATACTTTTGTGATTCAAATTAAAAATTGTTTTTATGAGTGCAAAACAAGTAGTGCAAAAATGCATTATTCTCTCCCTTTTCTTTTTCTCCATGGTAACAAGTGTATTTGCTGAAGGTGTGAAAGGACGTGTTCTTGATGCAAGTACCGGTGAGCCTTTAGTAGGAGCTACAGTTAGCATCAATAAGCAAACTACTTATGTAAAATTGGACGGTACTTATCAGTTTAAAAATATTACTGCAGGTAAATATACAGTGTCGGTTTCTTACACTGGATATACTTCAGCTTCTAAAGAAGTTCAATTATCAAGTGCAAATGACAATAAAATAGTTGATATCAATTTGCTTTCTACCAGTGTCAACCTAAGTTCTGTAACTGTAAGTTCAAGTAATAAGGAAAATGACAAAGCTATTAGAAGATTAGAAAAAGTGGCTGATCCTATTATCAACGTTTTATCCGCTAAAAATATTCAATTATTACCAGATATTACAGTAGCCAACGCTTTACAAAGAGTAAGTGGGGTTACTATTGAAAAAAGTTCATCTGGAGAAGCCCGTTACCCCATTATTAGAGGTATGGAGAAAAGGTATATTAACACATTAGTGAATGGTATTAAAATTCCAAGTCCAGATAATAAAAACCGTTTTATCCCATTAGATTTATTTCCTTCTGAATTATTAGAAAGATTAGAGGTAGGTAAAAGTTTAACCCCAAGTTTAGAGGGTGATGCCATTGGAGGTACTATTAACTTAGTAATGAAGGATGCCCCAGACCGTTTACTATTGCAAGCGAATGTTGCGAGTGGTTTTAATACTTCTTTTCCAGACCAACAATACAGCAAGTTTGATAAATCAACCATGAATGTATCTTCTCCAGCTCAAAGAGTAGCTCCTGGTATAACCAACGGATTATTATATGGTGTAGGTACTATAAATAATGCTGCCACTTTGAACGATTTACCAGTTAACCATTTGAACTACACAAATATTTCTAATCCAGTGAACTCAACTTTGGGTTTGACTGTGGGTAATAGATTTGGCGTGGATAAACAATTCGGTTTCATTGTATCGGGAAGCTTTCAAAATATTTATAGAGGAACTACTTCTAATTTCTTTTTACCAAACTCTCAACCAGGTTTAAATAATATTCCTTTGTTTGCTGACTTACAATTAAGAAAATACTCTGTTCAAAGTGTAAGAAAAGGATTAAACGCCAAATTTGATTATCGTATTGATAAGAATAATAAAATTTCTGTAATTAATACATACGTAAGACTAGATGATTATCAAACTCGTTTTATTTGGGATACAGTTGCTTTAAATTCAGTGGTTGATAATTCACAAAGAAGCCAATGGATATTTCAATCTATCAACAATACTACGGTACAAGGAGAGCATAAATTATCTAATGCAGATAAGCTAGATTGGTCTTTAGCTTATTCAACAGCCAAAAGCAATATGCCAGACCAAAGTTCTTTTACACACCAATATGCAATTGTTGCTACAAGCTTGACAGCAGATAAATTACAATCTATGTCAAGAATTTGGACCAACAATACCGATAAAGATGCTTCAGCTTATTTAAATTATACAAAAAATACTACTTTATTGAATCGTGATTTTGAATTAAAAGTGGGTGGTTTGTTAAGAGATAAGAATAGAGACAACTACTACATTAATTATTCATTGAAGCCGCTACTTGGCTCTATTTATACGAATATTAATAATGCTCAATTTCAATTTAACACAGGCGATGGTATCCCCACTTTGAATGGTAATAATTATAAATTTGAAGAAAAAATTTCGGCTGCTTATGTTCAAGGTAAGTGGAACTTGTCTAGCCGTTTTGAATTCTTAGGAGGTCTTAGAGCTGAAAATACAAACCAACATTTTGAGACTTTATTAACCCAAGATGTGGAAGCAAAGTCTGGAACCATAAAATACACAGATTTATTACCTAGTGCCCAAATAAAATTAGCTTTAACGCCTAACCAAAATTTACGTTTTGCTTACTATAGAGCTATTGCTAGACCAGGTTTTTCTGAGTTAATTCCTGACGGTGCTGAAGGAGAATTCTTTAAAGAAGTAGGTGATCCTATAAACTTGAAGCATACCATTGCTGACAACTTGGACTTACGTTATGAATTGTACAGTAAGGGCTCAGACCAATTATTAATTGGAGGTTTTTATAAAGATATCCAAAATCCTATTGAGATTTCAGCTGTAAAACCTAAAAATATTAATAACTTATACTTACAACCGGTAAATATTGGTAAGGCCACTAACTATGGTCTTGAAATAGTAGCTACCAAATTCTTTGGTTCATTTGGAATTTCTGCTAACTATACTTACACAAAATCAAGTATTACTAATGACAGTTTAATTTTCTCTTATAGAAATACTGCAGGACAAATAGTTTCAAAGCGTGTTTCTGAAACAAGACCATTACAAGGACAGTCAGACAATATTGGCAATTTGTCATTGATATACAAAAATCCAAAAATTGGATTTGATTTACAAGTGGCCGGTGTATATACAGGAGAAAGAGTGAGCTTCATAAGTCCATATGCTAATTTAAATTACTGGCAGTCGCCTACTACTCAGTTAGACCTTTCATTTGAAAAGAAATTTGGTAAACATTTCTCTTTCTATGGAAAAATCAACAACTTAACTGACGCTCCTTTAGAACTTTCATTACATCAATCATACACAGGTTATATGGCTGCCAGCGGTTCAAGAGCCTTGGCTTTACAAACAGATCCAGCAAATAAAATAATTATCCAAAAAGATTATTATAGAACTACTTATTTATTCGGAATCCGTTATAAACTTTAATAAATAATTTACAACACATTACAATGAAACAAAAATTTACATATTTAGCAGTAATTTTAATTACAGGATTAATTTCTTGTACTAAAGCCGAAGAATCAAAAGATTTATGGCAAGCGGTAATTACTCCAGCTTCTCCTATTAGCGAATCAACTCCTTTATCAGGTGCCATCAATGGAACTATGCTAGCAGGAAAAACCTATACCGTAGTCGGAGATATTTATGTTAATGCTGGTGATGTTCTAGTAATAGAGCCAGGGGTTACTGTGAATTTTAAAGGAACTGCGGGTGTACCTGTAGGCTTAGGTGTAAAAGGAACCTTATTATCATTAGGTACTAAAGAAAATCCAATTATGATTACTTTTCCTGATGTTACTAAAACAGATCAATTAGGTGCTAATCCAGATGCTGATCCAGCTTTACAAGGAAGATGGACTGGAATCACTGGAGCAACGACTTGTCCTTTGATGGTGCTTAAATGGACTCATGTTGAGTTTGGTGGCGCAGCCCTCAGCTCAGCTATGAAAAGTTTTACAGGAAGTTCAAGTCCTTATCCAGTTTATTTTGCGAATCCTGATGGAAGCTTTATTTTAGAAGATTCTTGGATTTATGGTAGTGTGGATGATCCTTTTAGAATTAACGGGGGTAAGATTCATGTTATGAGAAATACATTCGAAAAATGCGGCTATACAGGTGGTGAAGCCATGAATGCTAAAGCAGGTACCATTGGTGATTTTGCTTATAATTTATGTATTGGAATGGCAACCAATGGTCCAAAAGTTTCTAATATTAATGTAGCTGTGGGTAAGCCAGGTTCTAATGTGAATATTTATAATAATACTATGATTAATTGTGGATATAGAAGATCGGCTGCTGGTCGTGGTGGTTCTATCAATTATGAGCAAGGTGCTGGGGGAAAAGCATATAATAATTTAATAGTCAATTGTAAGTTTGGTTTGCGTATTGTTCAAAATCCAATTGCGGACACTGCGAATATTAGATACGGTTATAATTTTTATTATGCTGACTCTGTTTCCATAGCAAGTCAATATATTCCTTCTTTGTCGGTAAGTACAGCCATCAGCCAACCAATGGAAACTGATATTCCTAAACCTTCTACCTATTTACCTATAGGTTGGACAGTGGGAGCAGTTTATACTGCACCGGCATCTGTTGTGGGCGCTAATAATCCTCAATTTATTAATGCACCTGTGCCTTTGCCTGCAGGTTTACAATTAAGAGATATTGCTGTGGTAGGTACTTATAACTTCGCTTTAAAATCAAATTCTCCATGCATTGGTGCTGGATTTATAGGCTTTGCACCAAGAGCAGATGTGGTGGTTGATAGAAGATTAGGTGCCACTGAAATTACAGGTCCTGGTAAGGATATAGGTTGTTACCAAAGCAATGGAAGAGGTAACCAACACTAATTTTTTTACATAAATTAATTTATACTAACTGCCTTAAAATTATTTTTTTAAGGCAGTTTTTTATTTACTTATTTACTAACTTACTTACTTGCTTACCATTATGGGTACTTATATTTGGTATCAACCTCAAATGATTCAAAAAATTATAATGAAACTGCGTAAATATTTTTCATCGCATAAAACTTTTTCATTGAACTGTCTAGTTTTATTGCTATTAGTAAGCAATTTTGTAAATGCAAAAGGTAAGGACAGTATCATTAATTTCATTTTTACTTCTGATGTTCATTTTGGATTGACAAAAGATTATTTTAGAGGGAAAGAAAATGTTTCAGCAAGGGATGTAGACATGGCCATGATGCAAGTAATGAATAATTTGTATACAAGTAAATTACCAGCAGATAAGGGTGTACTAGAAAATAAAATTATCGGTGGGATTGATGCACTAGTAATTACAGGAGATATAGCCAATAGAATGGAAAAAGGCGTTCAGTCCGCTACAGCTTCTTGGAAACAGTTTGAAGAAGTATTTATTGGTAGTAATCATTTACAAAAAGCCAATGGAACAAAAGCGGAATTATTAGTTGTACCAGGTAATCATGATATGAGTAATGCTATTGGCTTTCACCGACCTATGGAACCGAAGAAGGATGCTGCTTCCATGATAGGTATTTACAATTTAATGTTTCCCAATAATAAAGTGAGCAGCTTCAATAGTAGTTTACATCGAATTCATTATTCTAGAGATATTAATGGCGTGCACTTTATTTTTTTAAGCCTATACCCCGACTCTGCAGAAAGAGTATGGATGGAAAAAGATTTAAAAAATATTGCCATAACAACACCTGTTTTCTTATTTGCACACTCCATTCCAGATGTAGAACCACGATTTTTTGAAAACCCGAATGGGATACATGATATTAATGAAGAAGATAAATTTGAAAATTTAGTACCAGAAAGATATAAAGATGGCAGAAAAGTAAAAGGAGAAACTACTATTGAACAAAATGAATTTGTAGACTTCATCATTAAGCATCCCAATATTAAAGCATATTTTCATGGACATGAAAATTGGACAGAGTATTATAAATACACTGGCCCATTAAAAAATATTAACCTTATTTGTATTAGAACAGACAGTCCCATGAAAGGGCGCATATCGCTTAAAGATGAGAAAAAATTAGCTTTTGAGCTTATTTCAGTGAATATCCATAGCGGCTTATTCACCATTAGAGAGGTTTTATGGAATGAAGGCGCTACCTCCTTTAATTGGGGGATGACAGCCAATTACCAATTAAAATAACAGCCTAATACCCAGTTTTTAGCCTTGGGGCATAAAAGAAGCGCTTAACTATTTTAATTATTATTAACTTTATAATGGTTGATTAAACAGTTAATTAAACAATTAATGCTTTTGCTCAAATGAAATTTTTTAATATCTTTTTTTGTGTCGTTTTTATTTTATTTGCAGTAGTTCAATATAACGACCCTGATCCTTATTTATGGATACCTATTTATTTGTATCCTGCTTTACTATGCTATTTAAAAGTAGTACAAAAGCCTATTTCTAAAATGGCCTATTGGGCTGGTTTTTTACTATTTGGTGCCTATGCCATTTATAAAATGTTTGACACCAATGGCATTATTGATTGGATAAAATTTCATAATGCCTCCAGCATTGCAACTACTATGAAAGCAGAAAAGCCTTGGATAGAAGAATCAAGAGAATTTTTTGGCCTAGTGATTATACTTATTGTACTTGGTATTAATTACATTAAAAAAACTAAGCATTCATCTGTATCAAAATAAAATAGTTTATCAAAAACGTCTATCAAATACCATGCGTACTCATACATTTCAATTAGCTAAATTAAGTAAGGTCCTGACTGTCCTTTTTTTCTTTACAATAATTTTCTCATTTAAGTCTAAGGCACAAGTATACGATTCAGTTTTAAATATTTATGAAGAAAATTTTCCGCACGAAAAAATTCATATACATTTTGATAGAACTATGTATAATGCAGGAGAGACTATATTTTATAAGCTGTATGTATTATCGGATATGGAATGGACCAGCTTAAGTAAAAATGTTTATGTGAATTGGTATGATGGTAATGGCAATTATATAAAACAAACTGCAGCTCCTTTATTTCAATCATCTGCTAAAGGTAGTTTTGAAATACCTGCTAATTACAAAGGCAATTTTTTAAGGGTTAAGGCCTATACACGTTGGATGTTAAATCAGGACAGTATTTTTTTATATGAAAAAAATATTCCTATTAACGATGGGGTAGTTTCCAAAGTAAAAACGATTACTCCACCCAAGACAAGAGTTGATATTTTTCCAGAAGGGGGCAGCTTTGTGGAAGGGCTTATTAATAAGTTAGCCTTTAAAGCCACTAATAATTTTGGAACCCCTGTTTTTATTAAAGGCTTTTTGGTGAATGATAAAAATAAAGTGTTGGACACTTTAAAAGTTTTACACGATGGTATGGGTGCATTTAAGTTAAGGCCTAATGCTGGAGAAAAATATTATTTAAATTGGACAGACGAAAACGGTATAAAAGGAACTAGTCCTATTGCGGCCGCTAGCAAAGAAGGCGTTATTTTAAAAATTAGCATGGACAATGAAAAGGCCTATGCGCAAGTGGAAAGAACATTAGAAGTGCCTGCTTCTTATAAGCATATGAGATTAATTGTGCATCAGAATCAACATTTAATTTATAATGTTGAATTTAAAGGGGAAGAACGTCAAGTGCAAAAAGCAGCATTACCCATTGAGGAACTTCCAACAGGGGTAGTTCAATTTTCTTTATTTACCAATGATTGGTTGCCTATAGCTGAAAGAATAATTTTAGTGAATAATCGATTACACGAATACAATGCCAATTTAAATGTGGGTATTGCTAATATAAATAAAAGAGGCAAAAATATAATTGAAATAATAGTGAAAGATACGGCGGCTTCTAATATGTCAATAGCTATTACCGACGCCTCTATTGTTATGCCCGAGCAGCAAACTATTTATTCCGATTTTCTTTTAAGTAGTGAAATTAAAGGTAAAGTATATAATCCTGCCTATTATTTTACAAGCGATGCAGATTCTGTGGCAGCGCATTTAGATTTAGTCATGCTTACCAACGGATGGCGCAGGTTTGATTGGGCAAAACTTAAGGCGGGCTTATTGCCCACGCTCACTTACCCAAGAGAAACAGAGTTAATGAAACTAACTGGAAAATTATATGGAGGTACGATTGCAAAATCTACTGATAATCTTTTATTAAATTTAATTATACACGCGAAGGATAGTTCAAACAAAATGTTATTTGTGCCTATAGGCAAAGATGGAAACTTTGAGGACAAATCGGTTTTTTATTATGATACTTCTAGAATTTATTATTCTCTCAATGGAAAGTCAAAATTAGATAACCAAACAGTAGTACGTTTTGAAAATGGATTACTAAAACAAGAGTTTGCAAAAATACAGGTTGACCCAAGTGGTTTTCAAAATTATACTACTGATAGCATTGCTAGGGCTAAACTAAATTTATTTTTAGTAGAACAAGAAAAGCAAAGAAAATTATTAGCCTCCATTACATTAGCAGAAGTAGTAGTGAAGTCCAGGGTGAAAACACCAGTACAATTATTAGAAGAAAAATATGCAAGAGGGCTTTTTTCAGGTACAGACGGGGTTTCTTTTGATTTATCATCCGATGGCATGGCTATAGGAGCTATTGATGTACTTAGTTTTTTGCAAGCAAGAGTACCTGGTTTAAGCATTTCATCGGGTGGGTCACAAGCCTCTGCTTCTTGGAGAGGATCTAGAACCGATTTCTTTGTCAATGAATTTAACACGCCCATTGAACAAGTACAAAATATTAATATCGCGGATATCGCCTACATCAAAGCCATTAGACCTCCTTTCTTTGGATCATCGGGTGGGGGCGGCGGCGGAGCAATTGCCATTTATACTAAAAGAGGTGGGGATAATAAAGGAAGCAATGCTAATAGTAAGGGAATGGAAAATATAGTTTTAGGTGGTTACTCTGTCTTTAAGGAGTTTTTTCATCCAGAGTATGATAAACCTACAGCCAGTTTTGAAACTGACAATAGAACCACCCTATATTGGAACCCCTATGTCCTAACGAATAAAAGAAGCCCAAGAGTAAGGATTGAATTTTACAATAACGATATTAGCAAAAAACTACAAATCGTATTAGAGGGCATGAATGCGGATGGTAAGTTAACACGCGTAGTGAAGTCTATAGAATAGATTTATTGAAGATTTTTACAGAATAGACTTATAAAGACTAAGTCAATTTTAAACTTTTTTAGGCTTTCTATGTTATTATTAATATTAACTATATCATTATGAAATTAGTATATCTACTTGTTGCTTTAGGGCTATTATTCGTTGTATTTCAATCTTTTAGAACCTTTTCGGCTGCTAAAACTGAAAATCAAAAGTACCGTGTGGTTAAAATTGAAGAGGGCTTTGAGATTCGCTTTTACCCCAAGGCGATGTTTGCAACCATTCAGTCAAGCGGTACCAATTATAAGCAAGTGGCTAGTAGTGGCTTTAGAAAATTAGCTGGTTATATATTTGGAGGCAATGACCAAAGTAAAAGTATTGCTATGACTGCTCCCGTTAGAATGGAGATGGGTGATAATGGCTCAGCCATGAGTTTTGTAATGCCTGAAAAATATGATGCATCCAATTTGCCTAAGCCCAAAGATGCTACTGTACAAATTAAAGAATCTAAAGAAAGCTATGAGGCAGTGATTGCCTTTGGGGGATATGCCAATGATGAAAAAATAAAAGAGTACACCAATAAGTTAGTCGAGCTTTTAAATAAGAAAGGTATTAAAATAATAGGAGGCTTTAATTTCTTAGGCTACAATGCGCCTTTCGATTTTTTTGGTCGTAAAAACGAAATTACTATTCCTGTAGAATGGAAGGAATAATAAATAAGTAATTAATAAGGGGCAGTAAATAATAAATAAAATAGACAATAAATAATTAATTTTTAATGGCAACATTTTTAGTAGTAGGAGGTTCTTCGGGTATTGGTTTACAAGTAACCAATCAATTAGCGGCGGCGGGTCATACGGTGCATGCTACTTATAATACACATGCAATTGAAAATGCAGGTAATATTCATTACCATCCTATAAATGTGTTGGATGAAAATATAAATTTAGATTTCTTGCCTGCCTCTATTGAAGGTATTGTGTATTGCCCAGGTGCTATTAGTCTAAGACCATTCAATAGAATTTCTTCCGACGACTTTATAAAAGATTACAAATTACAAGTAGTAGGTGCCGTTAAAATTATACAAGCAGCCCTACTAAAATTAAAAGAAAGTAAAAACGGGTCCATTGTTTTATTTTCAACAGTAGCTGTTCAACTAGGTTTAAATTTTCATTCATTAGTGGCAAGTTCTAAAGGAGCCATTGAAGGTTTAACCAAGGCCTTGGCAGCTGAATTAGCACCCACTATTAGAGTAAACTGTATAGCGCCTTCTTTAACCAATACACCTCTTGCCGCTAGCTTATTGAACTCAGAACAGAAGATGGATGCCAATGCACAAAGACATCCCCTTAAAAGAGTAGGAACGCCAATAGACATAGCCAATGCGGTAGAATTTTTATTAACCGATAAGTCGAGCTGGGTGACTGGTCAAATTTTAGCCATTGATGGAGGCATGAGTACTATTAAATTATAACAGGTTACTATTTCTTTCTTTCTATTTCTTTATTTAACTCTTCAATATCTACCGATCTTTCCGTCATATCTCCTAAAAGATTTCTAGAAAAATAATCCGCTGTTTTCCAGAACCAATATTCGTTCATATCTCCAAAGCCATGTCTTTGAGTAGGCAGTATTAGCATATCAAAACGCTTATTGGCTTTAATTAAGGCATTCACTACACGAATGGTATTAGAAGGGTGCACATTATTATCAATTTCTCCGTGTATAAGTAATAATTTTCCTTTTAAATTTTTGGCAATATCTGGGTTTTTGTCAATCATGTAAGAAAAGGTGGTATCACCTTTATCGGAAATATTTTCTTTCACTCCATTGTGCTTTTCACTCCACCATCTATTATACACACTGTTATCGTGGTTACCTGCATTGCTTACTGCTACTTTAAATATATCAGGATACACCAACATGGCAGCAGTACTCATAAAGCCTCCGCCACTATGGCCATGAATACCCACTTTATCTCTATCAATAAAACTGTATTTATCGGCTAATTGTTCAATGGTTGCTTTTTTATCGGCTAGTCCATAATCTCTTAAGTTACCATAGCCATAATTATGGTACCATTTGCTACGTGCAGGATGGCCGCCTCTATTGCCAATGGTTACTACTACAAAACCTAATTGGGCAAGTCTGTCTATTCTATCCATGCCCTTGCTAAAGCTTTTATTTACCGACTCTGTTTGTGGGCCTGGGTATACATATTCAATGATGGGATATTTTTTAGTGCTATCAAAATCGTAAGGTTTATACATTACACCAAAAATATCAGTAATACCGTCGTCGGCTTTTACTTTAAAGGTTTCCGGATATTTATAGCCTGCAGCAAATAAAGAGCTTAGGTCGGCTGTTTCTAAATCCATTAATTTTTTTCCATCTGTAGAATATAGGGCAGAGGTAGGTGTAGAATTAATACGAGAACTTGTATTTACAAAATAGTTCTTTTTATCGTTCATGCTAAAGCTATGGTCAAAATTGCCTGGGTTTAATAATTGTAAACCAGTTCCATCAAGATTTACTTTGTATAAATGTAAGTAATAAGGATCTTCTTTTAAAGAGCCATTTATATTTTCCTTGCCATTGGCAGAAAAGTATACAACTCTTTTTTCTTCATCAATAGATATGACTTCCTCAATATGCCATGGGCCTTGGGTAATTTGGTTTTTTAATTTTCCTTCTTTATCATAAAGGTATAAATGTGCCCAGCCATCACGCTCGCTCCATTCAATAAATTCCTCTGAATTTTTTAGTATACCTGGCTTTTGTATTTCTACATAGGTATTAAGGCTTTCTTCCAATAATGTTTTTACTGCGCCTGTATTAATATCCACTAGACATTGGTCAATTTTTTTCAAATCACGACTTGTGCGAGATAAGTATAATTTATCATTGGTGCCTAACCAAATACTTGGCTTGTGTTCATCGTCTCTTGTATTTACATTGTTGGTTTTATTCCAAACAGCTAAATCTTGGTCTTTAAATAAAGAAGCATTAATTTCTTTATAGGTATAAGCTGTCATATCTAGAATCATTAAATGATCAATGGGTGCTTCTTTTTCACCTGGCATCCAGTATTTATAGGTCTCAAGCGTAGGTCTAGGATCGGCAATACTATTAATTACCCATAGGTCCTTTACTTTTCTATTATCTACTTTGGTAATGGCAATATGCTTGCTATCCTCGCTCCACATTGCGTATACTGACTTTCTTTTATTTTTATTTTTTTCAACATCTACATTCGTTTCACCACCGCCGCCATAGGCGCTCTCACTATGCCAGCTAAAATTTTGTTCTCCGTCTTTGGTAATGGCCTGCTCTACAATTGTACTATCGTCTTCATTTTTTAAAGCTTTTTCATAATTGGCTTTATCCATATAAAACAAATTATAATTTCTTCCAAAAACAATGGTTTTTTCATCGGGTGAAATATTTGCCCAATTGGGTTTTCTTTTTGGCTTTTTAAAACCTACTAATTCATTTAATTGCTCTGTCAATAGATTGTATTCAAAATAAAATGTCTTTTTTATTTTTTCTGGCTTAGCATCTTTTTTAATATCCTCTTCTTTATTTTTTTTAACTTCTTCTTCTTTATTAATTTCAATGCTACTTTTTACTTCAAATTGAATCCAGTTTTCATCCTTTATAAATTTTATAGAATCTACGGGCAAATGTTGTCCATCAAATGGGTCTTTAATAATGCGGGTTAATTCAGCTGCTAACTTATCACGGTTAAACATTGACTTTTTCTCATTCTTTATAGGGTCAACAATATTCCATTGTTTGCCTTCACTGGTTTCGTAAGTGTACCAAAATTTATTTGACTGTTTAAGCCAATGAGGGTCTACGGCTAAAGAAAAAATCATTTTCTCTAATTTCTTAGGAGAGAAACGAGCAGCTAGGGTATAATTTGCTTTTTGTTGACTCATTGCAAAAAAAGGAATCAGCAATAGTAATGTTTGTAAGAATTTGCGCATAGGATTGTTTTAAGATTAGAAAATTAAGAAATCTACCTTAATTAACCTATTTGTGAGCTCTTTTTTTGATGAAGCAGTTTTCTAGCTTAATCATAGAATTTAAATCCCATTTTTGTATTAACTTAACTTGTAAATACAAGTTATATGGTGAATATTATTTGGGTTATTTTAGTGCTTTTTGCAATTTGGTTTATTTATGTTTTAGGAACAGATATTATCAAGCATAAAAATAATTTAGAAAAAGTAAGTTGGGTCAAAACTGGTATTATTGGCTTTGTAGTTAACTTTTTTGATGTATTGGGTATTGGTGCATTTGCGCCACAAACGGCCTTGCTAAAATTCACGAAGCAAACCTCAGATAAATTAATACCAGGCACTATGAATGTGGCCAATACTTTACCCGTTTTAATACAAGCCATTATTTTTATTCAAGTAGTAGAAGTGGAGCCTGTCACTTTAATTGTTATGTTTCTAACTGCTATGGGTGGCGCTATTTTAGGTGCCGATATTATTGGTAAACTTTCAGAAAGAAATATTAGACTAACCATTAGTGTTGCATTATTAATTACAGCTGGTTTTATGTTCGCTAATAAAATGCATTGGATACAGGGAGAAGGAGTAGCTATTGGCATTCATGGATGGAAGTTGGTCATTGCAGGCGTGGTTAATTTTATATTAGGTGCCATGATGACTGCTGGAGTTGGCCTGTACGCGCCTTGTATGGCTTTAGTTTATTTGTTGGGCTTATCTCCTCAAGTGGCTTTTCCTATTATGATGGGTTCTTGTGCTTTTTTAATGCCGCCTGCTTCTTATAAATTTATCAAATCGGGTGCCTATAATAAAAAGGCAGCACTTGGTATGGCTATTCCTAGCATATTCGCAGTATTGATAGCAGCTTTTATTATAAAATCAATGCCTTTGGATACATTAAGATGGCTAGTACTAATTATTATAGTATATACCTCTGTTTCAATGTTTTGGACGACTATAAAAAACAAATAATACTTAATTTTATTTTTAGTAAATTTAGAATGCTTAAATCAACCTAAGATGTCTAATTATCCCAGTATATTCAATGATGTGATTGGTCCCGTAATGAGGGGCCCTTCTAGCTCACACTGTGCTGCCTCACTCCGTATTGCAAGAATATGTCGTGATTTAATGGACGAGCAAATAAAGGACATTGTTATTGAATTTGACCCGCATGGGTCATTGGCGACTACACATAAAAGTCAGGGCTCTGATATGGGTTTATTTGGCGGTTTCCTTGGTTGGGAGGCATATGATGAGCGTTTACCAGACTCGGAAAAACATTTAGCTACTGCTGGAATAAATTATACTATTACTATTTGCCCCTTAGAAGAAAAGCACCCCAATACTTATAAGATTAGCTTGTCTAATGAAAATGAAACGAAAGAATTAATTGCTATTTCTACGGGTGGAGGCATGATTGAAGTAATAAATATCGATGGCAATAAGGTTTCAATGGCAGGCGATTATTATGAAACATTAATTTATTGTACGGATGCAGATACTATTATTCAGTATTTAAAATCTACTATTACTTATGATGAAATTATTTTTCATAAAGGAGCTAGTTCTTTTATCGAAATAAAATCGCCAGCGGCTATTTCTGAAACTATATGCAAGGAGATTATGCTCATGCATTCTGTACATTCAATAAAATGCATAAAACCTGTGCTGCCCATTATGGCCAGAAAAGGTATGAGGGTTCCTTTTATTACTTGTAATGAAATGATGCAATATAATGAGGGTAAAAATAAAGCACTCTGGGAATTAGCAGTAGACTATGAAAGTATACGAGGAAATATTAGCCCTGAAGAAGTAATGGACAAAATGAAATCCATTATTCATATTATGGGTAATGCCATTGAAACAGGATTAAAGGGCACAGAATATAAGGATAGAATTTTAGGAAGTCAATCACCACAGTTTAAAAAAAGTTACGATGCGAATGAATTAATAGGAGGAGATGTGCTTAACACCACTATTATGTATGTGTCTGCTATTATGGAAGTGAAAAGTTCCATGGGTGTGATTGTAGCAGCGCCTACAGCCGGCTCTTGTGGTGGTTTGCCAGGCGTAGTTTTTGGAACTGCACATTGTATCAATAATAATGAAGAAGCTATTATTAAAGCCATGTTATCGGCTGGTCTTATAGGTGTGTTTATAGCTGCGCATGCTACATTTGCTGCAGAAGTGGGAGGCTGTATGGCCGAAACAGGTTCAGGAGGCGGAATGGCCGCAGCGGCACTTGTTGAAATGAAGGGAGGAAGTTTAGCACAGTCTATTGCGGCTGCCTCCTTAGCCTTACAAAATTCTTTAGGTATTATTTGCGATCCCATTGGCAATAGAGTGGAAGCGCCTTGTCTTGGTAGAAATGTGATGGCAGCAACCAATGCTATTTCTTGTGCTAACATGGCATTATCTAATTACGAACATCTTATTCCATTAGATGAAGTAATTGAGACTATGAAAGCCGTGGGCGATCAAATTCATCATACCTTACGTTGCACGAACTTGGGTGGCCTTTCTATAACTAGTACTGCTAAAAAAATTGAAGCATTATTGGAAGAGAACCCGCCTGTCTTTTATAAAAGTTGTTAATTAAAAAAATCAAAATGAAAATTTTCTTAAGCCTTCTTTTATCTCTATTTATTTTATCTAATTCAGTAGGACATGCTCAAAATAGTTATCCCAACACCCATAAAAAAGGCTGGAAAAGTTTATTTGGAAAAAATTTAGAGTCGGCTCAATTTGATCCAGCCATTTGGAAGGATTCAACGGGGGTCTTAACAGCTTCTCGGGATTCAGCCATTTGGAGTAAAGACATGTACGATAATTTTATTTTAGATTTAGATTTTCAAACAGCAGACGGAACCAATAGTGGCGTAATAGTACATGCCACAGATATAATAGAATGGATACCCCATTCCGTGGAAATACAAATTGCCGATGATTATTCTAAAGCTTGGAGCAAGGCCGATCCTAGTTGGCAGTGTGGCGCCGTTTTTGGACATAAGCCTGCTACCAATAAAAGTTTAAAAAGACCAGGTGAGTGGAATCATTATACCATTACTTGTGTAGATAAAAATATTAAGATAGAATTGAATGGTACATTAGTGAATGAATGTAATATGGACGACTTTACTTCTAGTAAAATAAATCCAGATGGCAGTAAAATACCAGGCTGGTTGTATAATCCTATGTCTACATTGGGTTTGCATGGTTACATAGGCCTGCAAGGTAAGCATGCAGGTGCCCCTATTTACTTTAAAAACATAATGATAAAAACACTTTAATAGATGTTTTTATTTTTAACTATTTTATAAAATTTAATATTAATTATTATGAGTACTCCTGAAGAAAATTTTGCCAAACTTGGATTGACCTTACCTCCAGCGCCAAAACCATTAGGTGTATACAAGCCTTTATTAGTAGATGGCAACCATTGTTTAGTTTCTGGTCATGGTCCAGTACTAGAAAATGGCTCACTCATTATTGGAAGAGTGGGCGATACTATTAGTATGGAAGAAGGTAAGTTAGCTGCAAGACAAGTAGGACTAGCTATTATAGCCACTATCAAAGCCAACCTTGGTTCACTGGATAAAGTGAAGCGTGTTATAAAAGTATTGGGTATGGTAAGTTGCACTAGCGACTTTGAAAAGCATCCCTATATAATTAATGGTTGCAGTGAATTATTTGCATCTATTTGGGGGCCAGACAATGGAGTGGGCGTGAGAAGTGCAGTGGGTATGGGTTCGCTTCCTGGTAATATTCCAGTGGAAATTGAAGCTATGTTTGAACTTAATTAATAATAATATTTTTTATGCAGTGGTACGAAATAGATTCCATAGATATAATCGATTCTCCTTCTTTAATTGTTTACGCTTCCAGGGCTCAAGAGAATATCAATAATCTCATTGAGATGGTGGGTTGCAATGTTGATCAATTAAGACCCCATGTTAAAACCAATAAGATTGCAGAAGTCTGTCAAATGATGATAGATAAAGGCATTCGTAATTATAAGTGCGCCACTATTGCTGAAGCAGAGATGTTAGGTATACTAAAAACACCCAATGTTTTAATTGCGCACCAGTTAATGGGCCCTAAATTAAATAGATTGGTTTCACTTATTAAAAGTTTTCCTGCAACCAAATTTTCTTGCTTAGTTGATAATATTGAAACAGCCAATTCAGTTTCAAAAATAATGGTTCAAGAGGGATTAACCATTGAAGCTTATATAGATGTAAATATTGGCATGAACCGTTCCGGTATTATGACCGACAAAGCCATCTCATTATATACTGCATGCGCTTCACTACCATCCATTAAAATTATTGGGCTACATTGTTATGATGGTCATATAAGAGAAACGGATATTAGTGTTAGAAACGCGCAAGCCGATGCTGTTTTTGAAAACGCCGATACGCTTAGAAAAAAATTAGAAGCGATTTTATCTTCTTCCTTAGAACTAATTATGGCAGGCTCTTGTTCGTTTTCTGGTCATATTAAAAGAAAGGATATTCAAGTTAGTCCAGGCACATTTGTTTTTTGGGACTGGGGCTATAAAAATTTATTTCCCGATTTGCCTTTTGAATTTGCCTGTTTGGTGGTAACAAGAATTATTTCCATTATTGATGAACATACTGTCTGTGTTGATCTAGGGCATAAAGCAGTGGCAGCAGAGAATCCCATGCCTAGGGTACATTTTTTAAATGCACCTGATGCAGAACCGGTGGGTCAAAGCGAGGAACATTTGGTGGTGAAAGTACAAGACGCTTCAAAGCATAAAGTAGGAGCTGTTTGGTATGGAGTGCCTGTGCATATTTGTCCAACTGTTGCTTTATATGATAACGCTATTATTGTAAATAATAATAAAGTAGTGGATCAATGGGAAGTTATTGCAAGGAAAAGAAAAATTACCATTTAATTTTACTGTTTTTAATACTTGCATACATTTTGGAATTAATAGAAATAAAAAAATTAGATAGTACGGCTGCCGAAGCTTTAAGTAGTTTGGCTAAAACTATTTATGTGCACCATTATGCGCATTTATGGAAACCAGGTGGAATGGATTGGTATATGAATGAATTCGCTTATCCTGTTTCAAAAATTACAAGTGAAATAGAAAATAAAAACTGCTTACATTATATAGCTTACATAAATAATATAGCAGTGGGTTACTTGAAAATAAATATTGACGCAGCCATAGAGGGTGGTGATATAAAAGATGGTATAGAACTAGAAAGAATTTATATCGATACCACTGCAGTCAATAAAGGGGTAGGAACTTATCTAATGAATTTTGTTTTTGATATTGCTAAGTCCTATCAAAAAAAGTATATTTTTTTAAAGGCCATGGATACAGCTAGCCTGGCTATGCAGTTTTATACTAAAATGGGCTATGCCTTAGTAGGCTCCTTCAGGTTATCAGATACTACTTTTCATTTAATGAAGGAGGAGTACAGAGGCATGTTTATCTTGAAAAAGCAAGTCTAAAATCTTAGATTTTAATCCTATATTATATAAATAAAATATAATATATAAACAATTATTTTATAATAACTTCGGTTCAAGTTTCTAACGCAACAGTTTAACTAAGTTAAATTGCTGTTA
>JBBAJX010000014.1:0-59453 GCA_040403885.1 Sediminibacterium sp.
TTATTTATGTTCTGTTAGATTATCTGGTTCACAAGCTACTATATATAAGAATAAATTAAGAATACATGACACTATCAACCATAACAATGTCCATCCAATATGGCTAATAGCATATATAATAGCATGTGCTGATAATAGAGCTATGTAACAAAATAACCACACTGCTGATATAATGAATATACCAGCAGTGATAAATTTAGCTATTGTTCTCATCTCTTATTAGTTTTAGGAAATGATGGTCCAATAATAGAACCAATAAGAAATAGCACCACACCAATGAAGAACCCTATTGTCCATGTAATACCTACCCAATCTTCATTTGGATCAGTGGACTGATTGTTGTCAAATAATAATGCCACTGTAAATAAAATCATACATACAGAGCAAATTGTTCCTCCAATAAGGAATAGAATGTTGTCTTTTTTCATAACTAATTGATTAATAATGTTTTGTAATTGGTTAATTGTAATTAATATTGTAATGAAGAACAATAATATATATCATCTCCATATATGTCAAATTCTGTGTAATTATCCATTATCATCTGATTTAGACAATGATGCAAGATGTTCTTCCATCATCTTATCATAATCAGTACAATCACAATCTTCATTTACATCATGCATTGTTCCTTGATTACATTCCCATTGTTGTTCAGCCATCATTTGATCTAATTGCTGATTCATATTATACTCAAAGGCATAATCTAATACATCAGCAAGACTAATTACTTTTAAGTTTATTAGTTCTTGAATTGTTTCATTGTATTGGTTCATATATATGTTTTTTAATATGAATGAATAAAGCGAATATACAGCCTAATGTTGCCTCAGCTTATATATTCTTCTTCTGTTATGTATTCCATATGCAACAGTGGTGTTTATTTCTCAGTAATAGAACTGTCAGGTTAACCTCTATACCTGCATTATAGTGAATAAAAATCCCTCTGCACTCAAATGTAATAGAGATGTTGACTCATCTATTAACCTCTATCCTGATGTAGGATATATCACATCTGTCTATCCTTGGGAAATAGAAATGGTGCATTAAAATACATATCTACCTTTGGTAACGTAAAAGGCTAATAAGCCAAGATATGTATAATAGGTTAATTGGTCTTAAATAGCTTAATAGAATCAAAACCTTCATCATCCCCCATTGCCATGTATGTAATCAATGTTAATAGGTTGTAGAAGAAAGATATAACAATAAAGACCTCAGAATGTACCACTTCACTATATGTAAAGGCAAAACCTGTAATAACCATAAAGAACAGAACAATAACATATGGTATTGTCCATAGAGCTAATAAGTTAGCAATGTGTTTGATTAAGTTCATATTTGTGTATTTATAAAGTCCAATAGACAGCATAGCTTGATTTACTGCCTAAAGGTCTACATCAGGGGATAATCAAGGATATTCCCTGTTTGTGTGTAGTATTTTTACTTTAATGCTATATATATTGTTTTGTATAAAGCATTTTGGTTAATTAAAAATATATGTTTTATGCGAAGAGAGTGTATACATCAACACTCATTCACTTGATAATCAATTAGTTATAACAGATTATTTGTAATTAATGTTAATATATTTCCCACCCTTTTGAATGTTTCATTCTTCCCACCCTTATATATAAAACAAGTTCTCCCAATGAAGGAAGAACTTGTTAATGAGTGTGTTATGCAAGGTCAAGAATTGCATTAAGACTGCTTTCAGTTAAGCCTGCAGTTGTTGCTGCTGCTTTTAACTGTCCTGCTGCTTCAAGAGCAAGTAATGCATCAGCGTTAACTGCTGCAATGATTTCTGCTCTTGTCTTGAACACTGATGTTGCTTGCAATCTGTTAACCATTGTTGTGGTTAATTCGCCATTCTCATCACGAGTTGGAATTTCTTTGGTAGCAACTAATGCAAAGAACGGTTGAGCATTTGCTTGTACATCAGTTGTGATACCAAGCGTAGCCATTTGCTCTTTGAAGATGAAGATTTTTTCACCTGCTGAATTGTAGCCTGTGAAGTTACCTTTTGCATTTGCACCTGTTGAAAACTTGCCTGATAGGATTTGTGTTTGTTTCATTTGTGTGTTTTTAAATGAATGAAGAATGTAGCAATGTTAGGGTCCTACCCCCAACCGCTAAACTGTAGACAGGGATGTTGAGCTGGAGTAGGCTCCTCTCCCATATATAAACAGCCCCCAGTATTTTGGAAAAAATTATTTTTTGAAGGCTCCACGTGGAACATGTACACTGGTCATACGAAAGTTTCGTATATATAGATTGTATGTTATTTCATACAAGCACAATGATGAGGTGTCTGTAATAACGCACATTTGGCTGAGTATAGAAATTTATACCCAGCCAAAACTACTGAATTTGGCTGTGTTTCACTTCCTATGTTGGCTGTGTTATCAATCAATAAATAGGCATTTGTCAATCTATAGGTTTACTATTATTTGGTTATATCTTTACTTTTCCCTATCTTTGTAAAAAAGTAAAGCTATATGATATATTTTATTAAGCACACAGAGTATGTAAAGATTGGATATACAGACAATATCCAAAATAGACTAAGTCAATTACAAATAAGTTGTCCAGTTAAGTTAAATGTATTAGGACTAATTGAAGGTACAACAGAGGATGAGTTTTTATATCATTTGAAGTTTGGCTATTTACATTCAAGTGGAGAATGGTTTAGACACACGCTAGAACTTGATGAGTTTATTACCACTCTAAACAAAGATTTAATGTGGAAACATGGATTTGAACAACATGAGTCTAGTCCTATAGGTGTAATTAAATCTTGTAGATTAAAAAACAACATTAGCATGGAAGAGCTTGGTAAAAAGCTAGGTGTAAGTAAACAATCCATAATGGATATGGAAACCAGAGATATGCAAGGAAGAATTTCTGTAAATAGTATTGTAAAGGCTCTAGCTGCTATGGGGTATAAATACCAACATAGAGCTATATAGCTTTACATATTGTCAGCCTATAGGTTTACATATTATATGCTTTTGTATATAATGTGTCAAGATTGTCTTGATTTATATGCTATGAAATATAATGTTTCTTATAACACCCATTCGGGTATAATATTGTCCTTTTTATGACACATTACACCTGAGAAGGTATAGTTTTGCACCTATTTTTATACTCACAGTATAAATTGCACCTATAAATTAAACTTTGCCCTCAATTATAATATCTTGTTGTACCAAAATTATAATATCCTGCTAAAAAAATAAATTTGGTGGTTATAAATATTTACCACTACCTTTGGGGAGTGTGGGTGGGGAAGGTTTAATAGAGATTGTATTGCTTATATATATTGTCTAATTAAATAATAGACAGCATAATATAGCAATAAGTCATTTGAATAATAAAAATAGTTATTTGTTGGTCTATAGATTATGTATATCTTTGCATTAACTAATTATGGAAACTAAAGTTGTTATAGTACAAAAACTTAAAAAATCTGTTGAAGACAATTATGCTTTAGCAGAGAAGTATTATAGTTTGTTGTCTACATTGAACGAGTTGAAACTTACACATAGGGAGATTCAACTTATAGCCTTTACAGCAATTAAAGGTAATATAAGCTATGCTAATATAAGGGAAGAGTTTTGTTCTAAATACAACACCACTCCTCCAACGATAAATAACATTATATCAAAGCTCAAACGAATAGGTGTGTTAGTTAAGGATGGAACTAAGGTGAAGGTTAATCCAAGAATTATCCTTAACTTTGATAAAGATTTAGTGTTAGATATAAAGATAGTTCATGGATAAGCCAATAAGCATGTCTGTTAAAGACTACCTAGTTAGGACATTAGCAGTGAAGATACTTACAAGTGAGAAGATAGTTGAGACAGTGATTAATCATCAGTTTCAATCAGCCAATGAAGCAATGGATTTAAACAATAGTGTGGAGATTGCTGGATTTGGAAAGTTCTTCTTTAACAATAAAAAAGCAATTACACGTCTTAAGTCATTAGAAGTCAAGCTAATAGCTTTAACAAACATATTAAATGATGTAAATTCTTCTGAGAAGAAGAAACATTCAGCTAGTGTTACAATAGAAAAGACTATAGCTCAAATTAAATCACTAAAAGAAAGGACTAATGAAAAACATTAACTTCTCTCAGGTGTATGAAGGTTGGAAAAACAACCTTTTTCCTTCTGCTCACATGAAGCCCCTTATTGAACAGGTGGCTAAAACTAGGTTGGAGATATGTAACGGTTGTTCCTTACATTCTAAGAACCATAGTACAACAAGACCAGATGATCATTGTACAGATTGTGGATGTACACTGTCTGCTAAGGTGAGATGTCTATCTTGTGAGTGTCCATTGGAAGTTCCAAAGTGGATAGCAGTGATAGATTCTCTTGATAAAGAACATGAAATTAAAACAGCACTTAATGGAAAGTAAAGATGTCACTATACAGAAGATTCCTTTAGATAATCTAATTGATATCCTTGTAGACTTGTATAACCATGGTGTAGATTATATTGACATCATAGGCACTATGGGTGAAGATCAGGATTATATGGCTATAAGCTTTTGTAAAGATTATATGTCAGAGGAAGCTGCAGAGAAGTTTGATGAGGTGCCCAACGTAATAACAGAGAAAGATATAACCAACTATAAACTGTCTGATGAAGACATAAATGATTTAATATGAACCCAGCAGTAGAAGCATGGATTGTTATTGAGAAGCTTGCAGCATTATGTGCTACACCAGGCATTTCAGAAGATGTACAAAAAGAAGCAAACAGCACTATTCAAAAGCTATTAGCTGATGTTATTAAACCAGGCTTAAGCAAGTTAGTGGCTACAGGGGCTGGGCTTATTGTATAAATATAACATATATGAACAAGAGGAACCATTATAATGAGGTGATTCATATTCTTCAAGAACTACACAAAGCCTACCCAACATACAACTTGGGTAAGCACCTTGCAACAGCTCTTGATGGATATGGTGACATATGGGGAATGACAGATAAGGAATTAGAATATGCTTTGTATAAGTATAAGTCACAATTAGAAATGGATGTTCCACATACAGATGAGAGTGAAATTGACAGGATTATAAAAGATGGAATGGATTTGGATAACATCCTTAAGCAGGATGAGGAAGAAGAAGATTATTAATTAATTACATATGGCAACAGCTAAGAAAGCTCTCCTCATAGAATATGAGTTGGAGTTTCTGGAAACGAAACTTCAAGAGCTAAAAGAATATATACAATCAAATCCCTTTTCTTCCCTAGCTGATAGAATGGCTTGGAAGGAAACAAAAGGGGGAGGAGCTATTCCTATTTGTATAGCTAATAAAGAAGCACAGAGAAAAGACCTTACACAAGCTCTTAAAGACTATGCTGAAATTCTTAGAACAGTAGATAGCATGAGAGAGAAAGAAGAATCAAAGGTGGAGGTGAGAGGTAAAGGAGAACTTAGCACAATGGCTGAAGACTTCTTAAAGAATAGAAAATGAGTCTACAGAGTATAGATTATAAGGATTGGTTTATAAATCAGAAGCGTATTCCTGATAAAAATAGTGAAGAGTTCAAAGAGTTCTTTGACTTTCACAAAGGTTTATGTTTAGATGGAGCAATGATGGATGGGGTTTATATTAACCCCTTTTTGTATTGGCACCTAAACATGTGGCATACAGAGGTGGATGTTATAGATGACAGAGGCCGTATATCCCAGAAGTATGCCAATCCCTTCTTAAGAGATAATGAGTGGGTGATTACCAATGAGATAGATAGAGCACAGAATGAAAAGAAAGGACTATTAATACTTGGTATTAGACGTTTGGCTAAATCTGTTATAGAAGCATCTTATGTTTCATGGGGTGCCACATTTGATGAGAACTCACAGAACATCATATCTGGCTTGAATGCCCCAGATATTAAACTAATTACAGATAAGATTGATAAAGGATTAAACTTCCTTCCTGAAGCTTGGAGGTGGCAAAGAATTGAAGATAACTGGAAGAACCAGGTGACACTTGGTATAAAGACTAAGTCTGGTGAACGTATTCCCTTTTCTTCCATTTTAATACGTAACCTTGATGAGGGAAATAATGAGGAAGCAATTGCAGGTACAAAACCACGTAAACTAATTATAGATGAAATTGGTAAAGGGAGTTTCCTTAGAGGCTTACAAGCTGCCATACCAGGTTTTACAACACCTTATGGTTGGGGATGTTCTCCAATTCTTACTGGTACTGGGGGTGATATGAAGAAATTCATGGATGCTAAATCCTTGATGTTTGATGTAGAGAATTTCAACTTCCTACATTATAATAATGAGAAAGATACACAGAGAGTCCATGGGTTATTTATTGGACACAAGTATAGAATGGAAGCTAAGGAAGAATCTACACTAGGAGCTTTCTTAAATATAGAACAAAACTCAGAGCTACATAATGTAAAGATGTTAGTCTCTAATGAAGAGAAAGCTACAGAGATTACAGAGAACAACTTAAACAGACTTAAAAAAGCTGGAGATAGAATTGCCTATTTAAAAGAGAAGATGTATTACCCACAGGAAGTGGATGATATATTCTTAAATGAAGATACCAACATCTTCGATATTGAGATAGCAAAAAGACAGAAGTCTAGATTGTTACAACAAGAGCGTACAGGTACACCTGTTATTCTATTTGCTGATGAGACAGCAATTAAGCATGAGTTTACAGACAAGCTTCCTATATCCAATTTCCCATTAAAGAATAGTGATGCAAAAGATGCTCCTGTAGTTATATATGAGTTCCCTATAGAAAACCCTCCTTATGGATTGTATGTAGCTGGAGTGGATCCATATAGACAGGGTAAGTCTGCATATTCAAGTTCATTAGGATCTGTCTATGTATATAAAAGAATGCACGATCTCACTGGTGAGAAATACCAGGATATGTTCGTAGCTTCTTATTGTGCTAGACCTGATAAGAAAGAAACTTGGGAAGAACAAGCTAGATTGCTTATTAAGTATTACAATGCTAGAACACTGTGTGAGAATGATGATATATCCTTTATTGAATATATGAAAGCTAAAGGAGATGCTCATTACCTAGAGAAACAACCTCAATGGCTTATGGAGATTGTTCCTAACACAACAGTTAAAAGAGAATATGGAATTCATCGTTCTAGTCAGAAGATAATTGACTACCTTCACACATGCTTGAAGAAGTATATGGAAGAAGTTATATTTAAAGACAAGGATGAGAATGGTAATGTTATAAGAGAGGTGATGGGTGTTCACAAGATATTTGATCCTGTTCTTCTTGAGGAGATTATACAATACAATGATCAGGGTAACTTTGATAGAATCATTGCTGCAGAACTAGCTATTGCACAAGCACTTAAGATGGATCCTATCATGGGTAGGATTGGAGGATCAGGAGATGAGAGAATAAAAGCAATGTTTGTTAAGAATAAAAACAATCAGTTATTCACAGAGTCTAGAGGACTATTTAATACTAAAAAACGTAAACTGTTTACATAATGGCAATTATAAGATATACGAAAGATGCAACAATTAGGTATGCCTATTTGAACATATTTCCTGATCAGTTTAAAACTGACAAAGAGAAACAAGATGAGAGCTGGGTTAAGAACACAATGGATTATTTTGCAAACAAAGCCTACGCTGAGTATGTAAAGAACAGAGATACATTTGTTAAAAACTACGATCTTATTAAAGGTATTCTTCGCCCAGAGGATTTCTATCAAGATGCTCAGGTGAGAAGCTTTACAGATGTACTTACATCTGATTTGGAACTACCAGCTTATGTGAAGATGTATTCCATCATCACAACACCTATTAATGAATTGATTGGAGAAATATCTAAAAGACCTGATGCATTTCGTGTAAAAGCTTTTGATAGTGATAGTCAATCTGAAGAGCTTGAATTTAAAACAGGTATATTACAAGAATATGTTATTAACCAAGCAAAGCAACAGATTCAAGAAAAGGCTGCATTACAAGGACAACAAATAGATCCTGAGCAGTTACAGCAAATGACAATCGATGAAGTGAAGGATGAACTTGATTCCTATACATCTATTGCTGAGAAGTGGGCTAACCACGTACTCACTGCTGAGAAAGCTGAGTTCAATACAAAAGAAAAGAGTGAAGATAGCTTTAGAGATTTATTAATCTCTGCTAGAGAGTTCTTTCATATATATGAGGACAACTCAAAAACTGGATTTAATATAGAGGTGGCTAATCCAAAGAACACATGGTTTCTTACAACACCAGATAGGAAGTATGTTTCAGATCCTACAGGTAGAGCACAAGGAGCATATGCTGCTGGTATAGTTCAAGTGATGGAGCTTTCTGAAATCATTGAGAGTATTCCTGATTTAACTAAAGATGAGATAGATCACTTACGTTCTTCTCTTCAAGATTATGGTTTAATCAATGTACGTGAGTCTAACCTTGGTAATCCAGATGCAGTTCCTGGACAAGATTCAGTGATGTATGATACATATGATCCTCTTGTTCTACAAACAAGAATGATGATTGAGTCTGAGATGAAAGAGAACAATGATGGACTTAAAGACTTCTTAGGGCTAACGTCTAACGTTAGTAGCTTTGGTTATAAGTATGTTGTTGTAAGAGCTTATTGGATTTCTAAAAAGAAGATAGGTAAAGTTATCTATCTAGATGAGATGGGTAATGAGCAATCAATGCTTGTTGATGAGAATTATAAGAGTAAGACTCTTCCTACAGAACAATCATTAGAATGGGGATGGATTAACCAATGGTACCAGGGTATTAAGATTGGACCAGACATCTATCATATTAAACCATATAAACTTTTAAACTATTGCCCTATTATAGGACTAGTTCATGAGGTGAAGAATACAGAAGCTAAAAGCTTAGTAGACTTAATGAAACCTTTCCAAGTGTTATACAACGTTTGTATGAATCAGTTATACAAGCTTCTTGAGAAAGAGGTGGGTAAAGTTTATCTTACATCTATTAGACACATCCCTATTCCAAAAGATGGTGATGCCCAAGATGCATTAGATATATGGGAAATGGAAGCTCGTAATAGAGGGGTGATGTTTATTGATGATAGTCCTGAGAACTTAAAAAGTCCTAGCTCATTTAATCAATTTAGAGATATTGACCTTACACGTACGCAAGAGATTCAATCTAGATATAATCTAGCTATGCAATTAAAGAATGAGTGTTGGGAACTAATTGGTATGTCCAAGCAAAGACTAGGATCTGTATCAGCTAGTGAATCAGCAACAGGAACTAATGCTGCTATTACACAAAGCTATTCTCAAACAGAACCTTTGTTTGTAGCCCATGAATATGTTCTTGGTCAATTGTATCAAGCAATGATTGATGCTTCTTTATATATAGAGAGTCAAAAGCCTCAGTCTACTATTTCTTATATTACATCTGAAGGAGAATCTGCTTTTGTACAGGTGAATGGTTCTGAGCTTAAGTTCAGAGACCTTAAAGTGTTCTTAACTAACAGACCAGAAGATCAAAAAATGTTTACTGAAATTAGACAATTATCTCAAGCAGTTATACAAAATGGTGGAAGTCTTCATGACATCATTGAATTATACACAACTAACTCTGTACGTCAGATGAAGAAAGTGTTTAAGACATTGAAAGATAAGCAAGACCAAATGAAACAGCAACAAGCTCAGCAACAACAACAACAGCTTGATCAACAGCAAAAACAATCTGAAGCTCAAATTGCAGCTACTCAACAAGCTCAACAAGAGAAACAAGCTCATGATGATTATCAAAATGAACTTGACAGAATCAATAAGGTGCAGATAGCAATGATTGCTGCTGAATCTAAAGGAGCTGCTCTTCCAGATTTAAATGCAAATGCAACACCTGATGTATTGGAAACCAGCAAGTTAGCTCATGACCAAATGAAAGCTGCTAAAGATTATGAGATTAAAATGTCTCAGATCCAAGCTCAGAATAAGCAGAACAATGACAAGATGCAGATAGAAAGAGAGAAGCTACAAGTGGCTAGAGAAAATCAGGCAAACGATTTAGCAGTGGCTAAAGAGAATGCCAAGGGTAGGAATAAAACTAAATAATTATGTTTGATAAACTCGTTGAACTATTAATCAATTGGTGGATAGAAATTAAGCCAATAGTTATCATTAGAGATTATGAAGAAGCTGTATTGCTCAGGTTTGGTATCTTTAAAAGGGTATTCAAACCTGGGTTACACTTCAAGATACCATTCTTTGATGAGGTGATAGATCAGCATGTAGTTATTACAACACTTAGTCTTGATGCTCAATCTTTGTATACCAAAGACAAACAAAACATTGTTGTTAAGGGAGTTATCAAATATAGAATAGCAGATGTAAAAATATTTCTATTAGAAGTGTGGGATGCACAAGATGCCCTATCAGATATGTCTTCAAGCATTATAAAAAATGTTATTATGTCTATGACCTTAGATGAGTGTACAGATTCTGAAATGGATAACATACTTACTAAGAAGGTAAGGGTTGAAGCAAAGAAATGGGGAGTTGAGGTACAACAAGTTACGCTTACAGATCTTGCCCCAATCAGAAGTTTTAGGCTTATAAATGATACATTTACAAACAAACTTGATTAGAGTAAAAAAAGTTAATGCTATATTATACAAAATAATCATCTATATGGAATACTATCTCTTTGCTATTAACTTAAACTAATATACTTTTACACCAATAAACCAATTTTAAAACAACTACATATGGCTGAAAATCTAGATAGTCAACCGTTTGGGAACTTTAGTATTGAGAATACTATGGAAATGGGATTGGGTAATGCAGAACTTTTAAATGATTTGCTTGCCCCTGAAACATCAACAACTAATCCTGATGATATACAGGATATCAATAAAGCAGATGAAATCCCTCCGAATGGTTCAAAGAAAAAAGTTGTTGCACAAGCTCCTGTAGAGGAAGAAGCAACAACAGAGAAAAAAGACAGTGCTACTTCTATTCAAGATTTCCTTTTAGGAGGAGATGATGAAGATGAAGAAGAAGAGGACAATGCTCCTGCTGTTAAAACTACTAGTAAGCCAACATCTGAACCAGAGGTTGAAGAGAGTGAAGAAGAGGTGAGTAGATTCTCTGCTCTATCTAAAGACCTATTCAAACTTGGTGTGTTTTCTAAAGATGAAGATGAGGAAGATGTTCCTATTTCAACTCCAGAAGAATTCTTAGAAAGATTCAATGCTGAGAAAAAGAAAGGAGCTATTGAAGTGGTAAACAACTTCATTGGTCAATTTGGAGAAGACTACCAACAAGCATTTGATGCTATCTTTGTTAAGGGTGTTGATCCTAAAGAATATTTCGGTACATATGGAAACATTCAGAGTTTTGCTGAAATGGATCTATCTCAGGAAGCCAATCAAGTTAATGTTTTAAAACAAGCACTAACTGATCAAGGTTTTGATCCTGAAGATGTTACAACAGAAATTGAAAGACTTAAAAATTATGGTGACCTTGAAACAGTTGCTGCAAAACACCATAAGGTTTTAATAAAGAAAGAAGCTGCAAAGCTTCAACAACTAGAGCAACAAAGGAGTTCAGAGTTACAACAACAACAAGCTGTTAAGCAACAATACTATCAGAATGTTCAGAATGTATTGCAAGATAAGCTAAAAGCTAAAGAGTTTGATGGTATACCTCTGAATCCAAAATTAGCAAGTGAACTACAAGATTTCCTTATTACAGATAAGTATAAAACAAACTCTGGTGAAACTCTCACAGACTTTGATAAAACTATTCTGGAACTTAAGCGTCCTGAGAATCATGAGAAGAAGGTTAAACTTGGTCTATTATTAAAGATATTAGAAAAAGATCCCACTCTCTCTACGATTCAAAAGAGTGGTCTCACTAAAAAGTCAAACGAGTTATTTGGTGAAGTGGCCAGACAGGCAAGTAAAAGTTCAGTGAAATCTAGCAAGCCTGCTCAAACTTCATGGTTTACATAAATAATTTATATAACAAAAATTAAAAAAATAACAAAATGGCAATTCAAACAATTCCAGGTTTAACTGGTTTTACTTACGCTAGAGTAGCTTCTATGGATAAGCGTGCTGTAGGTAAGTTAACAGATTCAAACCACTTGGAGAGCTTTCACTCTACAGAGCCTGCAGATTATGATAAGAAAATTATCAGCTTGTATACTCAGAGTTCTCTTTACAGTAATGATTTCTTAGACATGATCAACAAGTCTACTCCTTACTATATTGATAACAATAGTGATGCTTGGAAGTGGCAAGTACAAGTTCCTTACAAGTTCCCTAAGATCATTGACATCCCAACTACCACTTTAGAATTACCTAAGCCTGGTATTGATGGTCAAGAGTTTCAAGCAATCTTGGATACAAATGAGTTCTCTAAGAACGCAATTGTTTCTGTAGGTTCTCGTCAATATGGTCCTAGATTCTATGTAATCAAAGATCCTCAACCATGGAATGCTGGTTATTTATACACATTCAATTTAATTACCGACAACCCACAAGTTGATTTTGTAAGCCCTGTGTTCTTACAAGCTGGTATTGAACTTGAATTAGTTGATGCTGCAATTGGTGAGTTCGATCAAGACTTATTAGGTCTTCCTCGTTTGGGTGAGCAAATCACAATGTTTGAATCTTTAGGTTCTGCATATGGATATGAGCACAAAATCACTGAGTGGGCTGATGACAAAATGATGGTTGATGCTTCTGGTAAAGCTTTGGATATCTTGGTTTATGCTCCTCAAAGACGTAACCAATTACCTTTAACTCGTAATGATGTTAAGTGGGAACCATTCATTGAGTTCTGGATGCGTAAATCTATGTTAGAATTAAAAGTTAAGCGTATGATCTGGGCTAAACCAGGTACCGTTAAAACTAATGGTTCTAAGCAAGAATTAAAAAGAACTTCTGCTGGTGTTTACCACAGAATGCGTAATAACGGTAACTTAGTTCAATACAATCGTGGAGAGTTCACTGCAAACTTGATTCGTTCAGTGTTTGGTGATTTGTTCTATCGTAGGGTTGATGTTAAGGATCGTAGAGTTAAAATGTATACCAATGAAGCTGGATTCGATGTATTCCAACAAGCTTTAAAGAATGATGCATTAAATTCTGGTTTAACTTTCATGGCTGATAGCGGTAACCGTTATATGCAAGGTGAAGGTCAGCACATCACTTATAACTTTGCATTCGATGCAATGGTTACACGTGAGACTGGTCGTGTTGAATTGATTCACTTGAAAGAGTTGGATCTTCCTCAAACTAACCTTGAATTTGGTCAGAACAAAAAGAGCACTCCTGTATTCATGGTATTTGATGTAAGCCCTATGAGCGATGGTTCTATGGTTAACAACATTCGTGAAGTGAGAATGAAAGGTGCTCCTTCAATGACTTGGGGTTATATTGATGGTACTCGTCACCACTTAGGTTTTGCTAAATCTCAAGGTATGTCAAGTGCTAACAAGTTCCCTGGTTATGAAATCTGGATGAAAGATCGTTGTGATGTATTTATTGAAGATTTATCACGCACAGTATTGATCGAAGAGATTCCACAATTCTAAAATAAGAACAAAGGGTAGGACTAATGTTCTAAACTTACCGAGAAGAATTACCCCCCAGGCAACCCCTGGGGGAGTCTTCTCAAAAATACAGATGATTGAATTAAGTCTAATGCTTAATTGCTAGTTCTTCGATGAACATTCATCTGCTAATAAACCAAATAAATAACTACATTATGGGTAAGACAGGAAAAATCTCCACTTTAAAAAAGGAGTACAATAATTCTCAGTTACAGACAATGCAAGGTGGTCTTGCTGCTAAAGGCATGACAAGAATTCCTGGTACAGGTGTTTTCAAATATCCTTACAAGGAACTTGATGGACAGTATAGAACAGGACTTGATGTAAATGCTGCTTATATCAGAAGAATTTCAGATCCTTTAGAAAGGGAACTAGAAACTGAAAGAGTAAGTAACTTACGTGCTAAGTTAGAAGCTGCATTAGGTGATATTGATTTAGGACCAAGATCTTCATTTTGGAACTATGGTTTATCAACTTCTACAAATGATGTTCTTCATGTTCAACCAGTTAAGCTTATGGATGGTGACAATTATTATGATTTGTCTATTCCATTCCAAGAATTAGCTTTTGCATGGTTAAGGGTACATCCTACAATTGCTTCTAGCTATCAAGCTTGGGAGCGTGGTGACTATCCTGCTGATATACAATTCTATGTAGCAGATGATGAAATTGAGAATGCAGTTATATTCAAAAAGAAACAATTGATCAATAAAGCAATTGGTAAGTTTGATTCAATGACTCCTGAAAAGAAAAAGAAAGTTGCAAGACTTTTAGGACTTCCTGTTACAGAAGAAACCAAAGAAGAAGTTATATATAATCAAGTGGACAACCTCTTGAAACAAACTGAATTCAAATCTGGTAAATTCCAAGGATCTTCAACAGTAGAAATCTTTAATAGATTTGCTGACATGAAAGAAAACTTACTCCATATTAAAGACTTAGTAAAACAAGCTATTACACATTCTGTTTACAGAATCAAACCTAATGGTAAAGTTTATGAAGGTGAATTTGAAATAGCAAGCGATGAAGATGACTTAGTTAGATTCTTAGCTGATGAAGATAATCAAGACCAACTACTAACCCTAGAAGGTAAATTAAAAACTAAAAAACTAGCTTCTGTATGATCCCTGTAGATAGTTTATTATACAAGATAGATCAGAAACTAAATAAACTATCAACTAACGAGCATCAACAAATTAACCTTGAAGATAAAATCCTAGCTTTAAATGAAGCTCAGATTAAGTTAATTAAACAAAAGGTTGATGGTCAAAATACAATTTCTGGTTTGGGGCTTGATGCTTTTAAAAAGCGTTATGAAGACCTACAAAGTTTGGTTATAACTTATAACCATCAACCTCTTGATCTGACAATCAAGAATGCTGAACTAAATCAATGGGCTGCAAACATACATCTTCTTACACCTAAATACATGTTCTATATAGATAGTTATGTATTAGCAAATAAAGGAAGATGCGTAGATAGAAAGATTTGGATAAATAGAGATTTGGCTAAACATGGTGATGTTTCTTTAATATTAAACAACACACATTATAAACCATCTTTTGAATATCAAGAAACATTTAACTTTCTATCTTCTGATGAGATCTCTATATTTACAGATGGTACTTTTATACCAAGTAAAATATACATCTCTTATATGAGGTATCCCAAATACATTAATAAAACTGGCTACATAATGCTTGATGGTTTACCATCATTCGATGAAGATTGTGAACTAGAAACATATTTAGAAGATGAGCTTTTAGATATTACAGTTCAGAGTTTAGCAATGTATACAGAAAACCAGTCTGCTGTTCAATCTGCTCAAATGAGGATACAGACAAATGAATAAGTTATTTAACAATTTAAAATAAAACAAAATGGCAGATTTTTCGTTAACCACCCTCTTTGTGGTACCAGTAGGAAATACACTCCCTAGCCCTGGTACATCCACACAAGATTTGACACCTGGTCAAGTTGGAATCTTTAATAGTAATTACTCAGTTGCAACAGCTGGTAATATTACAGATTTCCCTTATTTTTATGTAGCTCAAGGACGAGTTAATACTTATTTACAAGGCTCTAAGCGTTCTGATAAGATTGCTGCAAGTAATGTGAGTGAGTGGTATAAAGTGGTAGGTAATCCTATTGCTGCTAACCAAGTAACTGAAGTAGGTAATTTCACTGTTAAACCAGGAGAAGTTGTAACCTTAACTTTACGTGCTTTCTCTAGCTACATTAACACATTGTATTTCAATGGTTTCACACGTTCAGTAACAGTGAATGCTCCATGTCTAGCATGTGGTGGTGATCCTTGTACTGATGTTGATGTACCAGCTTTAATTGATAATTTGATTTATCATTTAGAATTGAAAGCTCCAGGTAACAATCCTGACAACATTTCTTTTAGCACTTTCTATCAATTCCAACGTGTTGGTAATGATCAAAATGCTAAATTAGTTATCTCTGGTAAACCATTGACTCAATATGGACAACCATGTGATGTTGCTGCTTTCCCTTGGGAGTATGACCGTATGTGGTTCCGTACCTTTATTTATTCTGGTCCAGCTACCACTGCTGACTTCATTGTATTTGATCCTTGTAATTTAGTTGCTGAACCTGTAGTTACTCAACGTAGCTCTTATGTTTCTGGTAGCTCTGCAGAGATTCAACAATTAGAAAAGAACTTCTACAGCTATCAAGCTGGTTATTTGAAGCATCTTTACAGAATGGTTGGTTACAATGAAAACTTTGAAAGCTGGGTAACTGATGGTACTTCATATACTACCTATTACATTAAGTTTAATACTTATGACAAATCAGCTTACCAATGGGGTGATTACATCATGGAAGATAGCACAGTGATTCTTGCTGTTCCTTATGGTGCAACTTCTGCAATCCAAGCAGTTTTAGTAGCAGCTTTAGGTACTCCAGTTGATGATAGTGGTGATACTACTGTTACAACTAGCACTACTACCACTGTATGGCCTTCTACTTCAACAACAACTACCTTGCTTCCATAAGAAGAAAGTAGTTATTATATAACCTATGCCAGAGGGTGAGAGGATTAATTCTCAAATCCTCTGGCATTATTATTTTAAAGAATATGACTTTAGATATACTGGTAATACCTACTTATAACACATATACATTAGGAATTGCAGATGCGTCAACGTATGATACAGATCCTCCTGTTGTCACTGCTCCTACAATAGAAATTACTATTCCTGGATTTTCCACTCCTGTATTTTTACCATTTATGGTAAATGATTTTAATATATTTAATTCAACATCATTAGGACTTAGTGGTGTAGGAGATCCATTGATTCCTTTACCAGATGGTATATATTATTTAAGATATACAGTTACTCCTGCATATGAAAACTATGTAGAGAAGAACATTATGCGTACTGAATTAATACAAGAAAAGTTTGATAGTGCTTTTATGAAGCTTGATATGATGGAATGTGATCTTGCTATTAAAACACAATCAAAAGTGAATTTAAATAGTATATACTATATGATATCAGGATCTATAGCTGCAGCTAATAACTGTGCTGTAGATACAGCTAACACATTGTATATACAAGCAAATAATATGTTGAATAACTTTATAAGAAACAACTGTGGTTGTTCTGGTAACAACTATCAAATTAACTTTGTTTAAAATGGCAAACTGTAAAAACTGTAGAGCTAAAGTGGGATGTGGTTGTCAATTAATTAATGGCTTATGTTCAGCATGTAACTATGCTGTTCAGCAAGCAGCTAAACTAGCTAAAGATGTTATCGCCAAGATTAACTAACTGTATAGAATGTGCAAGCATTCCTGTGTTACTAAAAGATATTGATACAAAGCTAACAGAGTTGGCTAAGATTCAATATAATAATATTATATTTTCTATGAATTATAACCTTGGGTGTAGTCCAATTGGTGATCTATTAAATTACAAAAGAATATTAACATATAAATATTGTAATCCAGATTATGCTAAAAGGTACACTGTAAAAAGAATAGCTAGTAGAGTTAAACTTTTAATTAATAAATAACTTATAAGATGCCAGAAACCACCACTACAACAACCACAGCATATCACAGTTCTTGTGATGCTTGTTATAATGGTTGTGTATCAGTAACTCCTGATGCGTGTGTTAGATATACAGGAATTGATTATCCTGCTTTAGATATTGTTACAGGAGATTCATTACTTACTATAGAAAATATATTGATTAATAATGTTATCTCTTTTTTAGATGGAACAGGTATTAATATCACTATAGATCCTTCATACTATTGTACTCTTGTTAGTCAATATTTAGTAGGTATACCAGTTCCTACAGTGCCTCAATTATTTGGTGCTCTAGTAAGAGCTGCTTGTAGTTTACAATCTCAAGTGACAGCAATTAATGGAACACTAGCTATATTAAATGCTGATTATGATGTAGACTGCTTAACTGGTGTAACAGACTCTAGTGATACACATGCGGTATTACAAGCTGTTATAACAAAACTTTGTTTAGTAAGTGCTAACCTAGATGCATTTGAAATCTATGCAGATGTTACGTATGTAAAACTTGCTGATTTAAATGCCCTAATAGCTGCTTATTTATCTAGTCAACTTCCTTCTACACAACAATATGTAAAGATGATCCCTTACGCTGCTATAGAGTATTATGGACCATTGACAAACTTTGATGGTACGGGTACTGGTATAAGCTTATTAGGATGGGATAAGGTGTATCTATGTAATGGTTCAAATGGCACTCCTGATAAAAGAGGAAGAGTTGGTGTTGGTGCAATATTTGATGTACCAGGTGGTCCATTATCTTCTGTTGTAAATCCTATATATGCTGGTAATCCAAATTATGATCTTGGAGATTTAGTTGGTGCAAATACAGTGGGATTAAATGTTTCACAACTACCTAGTCACACACATGCAACAACTGTATCACAAAGTACATCAACTAAAGGAAATGGTTTATTGATAGATCCTGGACACACACACTATGCAGGACATGCAGGAGATACTGGTGGAGGTGGTACTATAGGTCTATCTACAAATAGTCCTCAGAATGTATTAACAACATCGTCTTATACAAATATTAGTGTAACAACTAATGTAGGTGTAAGTAATAGTAATACTGGTAGTGGTGAAAATCATGCAAATATTCAACCTGTTATTGCTGCATATTATATAATGTATATTCCTTAATATTATAAATTAACTATAAATGGCTTGCCTACCTGGAACTCCATGTTATAATGCTTACTATCATCCAAGTGAAAACTGTGGATGTAGTGAATGTGTAATCACATCTAATAATGTAACATATAGTGGTCCTAACCTACCAAATACAGATATTGTTATAGGAGAGTGTCTTACAACATCATTACAAAAGATAGATGCTAAATTAGATCCTACAGCACTTGCTCATGAAGTTTTAGCAACAATAGCATTGAGTCCTTCTCTATCCTTATTATTTTGTACGTTAGTAAGTAATTGTACATCAACTACTACTACCACTACAACAACTCCTTAAAACCAAACCAATGACAGTATTAATAACATTAACCTTAGCAGGTACAGATACAGGTCCTTTTGATTTATATTCAGATTTAGATGGATATACTACACCTTTTGAAACAGGAGTGTCTAAAGCTGCATTGCTTGCTGGATATTTATCATCATTAGTTCCTGATGGAACAAGTGGTATTCTTGTAAGATCTACAGGAGTTTGTGATAGAGACTTATATTTGAATGTTGAAGGTTACTCAACCACAACAACCACTACAAGTTCATCTACTAGTACAACTACAACTAGTACATCTACAAGTACTACAACCACAACAACTACATCGCTTCCTTGTACAAACTATTACAATAATACAGAAAGTACATATATAGTAAACTATGTTGATTGTCTTGGTGGACCACAAGTGATAGGTTATTCACTAACTCCAGGAAATGGATTGTGTGTTCAATCAATAAGTGGTGACTATAGATATCTATTAGATCTAGGAGCCTGTATTGCATAATTAATCAAAAATCTTGTTTGTTGGTTTACAAGATTTCCCCCTTGAGTTTTTACTTAGGGGGTTTTTTGTTTAAACTCTAATCAACTTGATTAAAGTGAATAACCAAATAAGTTAATTAAATTTGGTAGATATCAAAATAAATCCCTATCTTTACGCTAATTTTAACTAAACTTGACAACATGTCTGAAAACAATAACCTGTTGAACCAACTTCAACAAATGTTACATTGGAAGAAAAGCAAAAAGTTTTATGCAGAGAAATTAGGAATTACAGAATTTGAAATTGATGAGCTGTTATCAGACATTAGAAGAAGAGAGCAAGCTGAAGAAGCTGCTGAGGTGGGAAACTACATTAGTGAATTAGAAGATGTGGTAGTTAAGTTTGAAGAAGACTTAGCTAAAGGAATAGGAGAGATTGTAATCAATACGAAAGAAGAGATTAAAAGCTTGGAAGAGCTTATAATCAAATGCAAAATAGATACAGATAAGTGGGAGATAACTAAATATGTACAGAATTTCTGGGGTAATGGTACATCTCCACATTGGCAGGTTAAAGCTTGGTTAGGTAAAAAGAAAGATGAACAGGTATTCCAAGATTCATTTATTGACTTCCTAGCTTCATATGAACCCATCTCTCAAGAGATAATGAGCCCTAAGTTTGTTTCAAATAAATCTTTTGGATCATTAATTATTAATAAACAAGACTCTCATCTAAACAAATATGATATTGATGGAAATAATGACATCAATGAAAGACTGGGAGATATTCTATACAAGGTGGAATTGATTGCTACACAAGCAGCTCTTTCAAACAATCTAGAGAACATCACATACATCATTGGTTCTGATGAATTCAATAGTGAATATTCAGGAGCTACAACCAAGGGTACTCCTCAAACTAATACACATACATATCAACAATCATTTGAATATATATGTAACCATGAGGTGCTAATGATTACAATGTTATTACAATATGCTGAAAATGTTAATGTTATATATGTAGCAGGTAATCATGATGAGTATGTAGGTTGGCATATGGTTAATTGGTTACAAAGTTATTTCAGAGGAACAGCTAGATTAGAATTTGATTGTTCTCCTAAATATAGAAAGTATATAAGTTATGGTATTTCTGCTATGATGTTTAATCATGGAGATGCTATTAAGCCTGCTAAGTTAGCAGCAATATTTCCAATGGAATTTAAAGATGGTTGGTCTTTCCATAAAAACTTTTACATCTTCACAGGAGATAAGCACCATGAGGTGAGTCACGATTTTAATGGTATTAAATTTTACCAAATTCCAGCATTCTCTAATGCTAAAAGTCTTTGGGATGACAAGAATGGTCATACATGCTCTAAAGCTGAAGTGACTGGATTCTTAATAGATGAGAATGATGGGATGACAAATATATTCAAACAATACTTATAATGGCAACATTAAGAAAAATGGTTTCAGATGTGCGTGCAATGCACAAGCTTTTATCAACAGATAATCTTATCACTGATAGAGTGGTAGCATCTGAGATTAAAAACAACACACAGTTATTGATTAAACGTGAGACAAATCTCAGAAAGCTTTGGGCTACTGATACTGTATTCACTACCATCCCTTGTTTAGAGATGATAGAAGTTCCTATCTCTGAGTGTTGTGAATATGTTGATCCTTGTAATGTAGCAAGAACTAGATTTAAAATTCCTCGTATATCTGAAGGAAACTACCAATATCTTATTCAAGGTGTTTATTCTATAAATGCTATGGGTGGACAGGGTAAAAGATTTAAAGAGATTACAATCAATAGGTATTTAAACTTATTGAAACTTCCTATTATAAAGAAAGAACAATATTATTGGATAACTAATGGTTATCTCTATATTAATAATCCTTTGTTAAAAGCTGTTAGAATAGCTGCTTTCTTTGAAGAAGATGTTCCTAATGAGATTATGTATCCAGAATGTGGATGTGGACCAGGTCCTCTTGTTAGTACAGAAGACTGGTGCAAGAATCCATTGGATAAAGAATATGGATGTCCAGGTTATTTAGAAAAACAAGTGTTAGAACTAACATCTCAAAAGTTATTATCTACTTATTTCAGAATTAAAACAGATATGACATTTGATGGTGTAGATGGTCAAGCACCAAATGCACAACCAAATCACTAATGCCTAGAGTTCATATAGAGTGGAGAAGCTCCAGTAAAGATAACTACAATAACTTCTGTAAAAAGAATCCTGACATCAAACTTACATTTGATGAATGGAGAAACATTATATACTCTTATAATGAACACTTCAAGAATTATATATTAGAAACTGGAGAGAAGGCTAGATTACCTTTTGGGTTTGGTGAGTTTTCAATTAACAAAAAGAAGAGAAAGAAAATAAAGAATATACAAGGTAAAGAATATGTTAATCTACCTGTCAATTGGCAAAGAACCAAAGAGAAGGGAAAGATGATATATAATTTCAATTACCATACAGAAGGCTATTTCTTTGGCTGGATGTGGTTCAAAGAATCAACTAGACTAAAGAATGTAAACCTTTGGTATTTTAAACCTTCACGTACTACATCACGATTATTATCACATTACATAAACACAAACGATAAATATCAACATATCTATCTGGAGTGGAAAAAATAAAATAAATGTCATACTATTACAAGTATAATTTCATCTCTCCTGAACCAGTTTATTCAACTGTCAAGGAAGAGTTAAAAAGCTATTTTGATACAGGAGCTGTAGATGATTTGCTTTTTCCTACCTATCTAGATAAGTGTCTTAAGAAGTTAGGCAGAACAACTTTTGTAATTGCTGAGCAACCTCTATATATTGAGGATTTTCAAGCTAGACTTCCAGATAACTTTTATGCTGTAAGAGAAGCTTGGATGTGTACAGAGATTCCACAATATCCTTATCAATCAGCTAATTCATTTTATTCTCAAGCTGCTACACAAACAACAATACAGGTGAGTCCTGTTACTATTGGTGGTGCTCCTTGTGTTAATCCTACGTGTGTAACAGGATGTCCTGATTGTATGCCTGAGCTTATACAAGCTGTATATAAAACAAATAATTCCATAGCTAGAGCGTATCAACAAAACTATTTGCTAAAGCCAGGTAATATATCTGCAAAAGCAAATTGTAATGTAGATTATAACAATGCTTGGGAATTTGGACAATATGCTCCTCCTTTACATGAGTTCACTCCAGGAGCTGCTAGTTATGATTCATTTGATGTTAGAGATAATAAGTTTGTTACTAATTTCAGAAATGGTATAGTTCATTTAATATTCTATGCTACTGAGTATGATTGTGTTGGTAATCAAATGGTTCCTGATAACTATCGTATTAGAGAATATATAGAAGCATTTATTAAATATAAAGTGTTTGAAACTCTATCTAACCAGCTCACTGATGAAACCTTTCAACAAATACAGCAAAAGTTAGTATATTATAAAGGTTTATCTGATGAAGCATTTATTATGGCTGATATTGAAATCAAGAAACAAACTCCTTGGGAAAAGCAAAGAAGGATAAAGAATGATCTAAACAGAAATAATAAGTACGAATTACCAAATAGAACCAATCGTTATGGTTGGAGAAGAAATGGATAAAATTTAATAAATGGCAGATCAAGAACAAGGGAATGTTAGACAAGAAACCAATTCTGGACAGAGTGGTTTAAATATGGATTCATCTATAGGACAAGTTTCTAAAGGTGCTCTTACATATGCATTAAACGCTGCTGTAGAAAACTTTGATGCTAATTCTGTAAACTATCAGAATGAGCCAGGTAATGAGTTATGTCTAAACTTTCCTAGAAACTTTCATAATATAGGTAATCATTTTATTCCAGAACAAAACAAACATATATTCTTTTTGGTTAATCCTGAAACAGGAGCTTCACAAATAGGATATATGGAAAATAATGATTGTATATATGTCCAATATATTCAAGGAGACTGTCTTAATTTTAATATTAATAATCCAATTCATAAAGCTGTACACAAGATTACAAACTGTGTAACAGAAATATATTGGACAGATGGTTTAAATCCTAGAAGATATTTAAATCTAAATAATCCACCATGGCTCACAACTTATACCGATGGTATTATATGTGATCCTGTTGTACATGAGGGTGTAATTGATTGTAATAAATTAAATATTCAACCTAATTTCTCTATACCAGAATTAGTTATAGCAGATATAACTAATGTTGGAGATTTAACTGCTGGTACATATCAATTTGCTATTCAATACGCTAGTGCTATAGGAAATGGTTATACATCTTATTATTCAGTTACTAACCCTACATCTATTGCTAACCCTCAACTTACAACACTAGATTTTAATTATGCTGTAGGTAGAGCTATTATAGTGAGTATTGATAACTTAGATCTTACAGGATATTTTCAATATTATAACTTAGCTGTAATTAAAACCATAAATGGTGTATCTTCTGTAGAACTTGTAGGTACATATTTCATTGATGGTTTATCAAGACAAATAACATACACAGGACAAAATCTAACACAGATTCCTCTCAGCACTGCTGATATATTTGAGAAGTTTCCATATTATGATATAGCTCAAGACTTAACAGCAGTTCAGGATATATTAGTATGGGATAATCTTACATCTATTGATAAACTTAATTATCAATTGATTGCTAATAAGATTGATCTTCAATGGGAAACTTATAAACTTCCTAATACAGACAGTTATGCAAATGCATTAAACACTGTAAACCTAAGAGGTTATCTTAGAGATGAGGTGTATGCATTTGAAATAACATTCTTATTAAAGAATGGTAAACAAACAGATAGTTTTCATATTCCTGGTAGAGCTAAGAATTCAAATGAAGCTTATCCAGATGTACCATCAACTAATCCTGATTACATTGGTCCAGGAACAAGTGCTCCATATTGGAAGATATATAATACAGCATCTGTAACTGGAACTGCTATAGGACCTTCTATTGGAAATGCTACACCATATCAATATGGTGAGTTTGCTTATTGGGAATCAACAGAAAAATATCCATGTAACACTCTTGTGTGGGGAGATCTTGCTGATACATACATTAGACATCATAAGTTTCCTGATGTATTAGTTTCTCCTATATTTCAAACTCCTACACCAGAATATAATCTAGATGGTACATATAAAACCACAATGCAAAATGATGCCATTTATCCAATTGGTGTTAGAGTTAGTACAGATCAAATTGTTCAATTAATAAATCAATCAACTCTTACACAACAAGAGAAGAACAATATAGCTGGATATAAAATAACAAGAGGAGATAGAGGTACAAATAAATCTATTGTAGCAAAAGGTATATTAAGAAATGTAGGTAAATACGAAAGAGAAAAAACTGAATACTACTATCCTAACTATCCTTATAATGATCTTAATAAAGATCCATTTCTTCTTAAAGAGAATAATGGATTTAATGCTCAATGTGGTACATTTAAAATACTTGTTTATGCTGCTGGTACACTACAATATACAGATTGTAACACTGGTGAATTAACAGTGATCACTGTAGGTTTTTATACACTTACACAATGTTCTATGACTATTCCTGTTATGTTAACAGGAGCAGCAGTTATTGAAAATGTAACAGGTATATCTTATACATTGTCTGCATTTTTTGATGGTGCTACTAGTTGGGCAAACTTTCAATACACTATTCCTGGTGGATCTTCTGCCACTGCATATGTACTTGTTAATGAACCACAAACTATAAGTTCTAGTACAGTTCCTACATACACTAATGGTACAGATAAATATAGTATTACACGAGCTAATAATATAAATATAACTTGTTATCCTCATGAATTAGAAGGATTTAATGAAGATGCTTCTAAATACAGACAAGTATTTAATTCTCCTGAAACATCTTTTGGACAACCTATTCTAGGAAATATCCTTAAGTTAGAAAGTGCAATATATGGTGCTGGTAAATCTCATTTTGTACAAGTGAAGAAGCATGCCTTATACAAACTTATTAGTGAGCAAGCACAAGTGGAAGCGTTAACATCTAGTTATAATATTGCTTTCATTACAGGCACACTTGACTCAACAGCAATGTTTACTGCTTACCAAGCATATCTACAAATATACATTAATGGTATAAGTAGAAAGAACTTTACATATTCATTCAACTCTATAGCTAGTTATGACTATAGTGCTGATATAGCTAATAATCTAGGAGTTAAACAAAGAGAACTTGATATATATCAATATCTTATCCCTGGTGTACAATCAGTGGGAGATCTTCATAATGTTAATAACTTTCAAAGAGAATCTTCTGTTTATTTAAAAACAAAAGAAGCAGTACAACCCTTACCTTTTCCAAACCAAACACCAAGTGTTGTGGTTGCTGGTAAGAGTTTAATTTCTGATAATTCAAGATTTACACTATCTCAAAGAAGTAACTGTGCTACTCCTGAGATGCAGGAACATATTAATACAATTTGTTACTATGCTTCACTTAAAAATACATTTGTAAACCAATGGGGGCAAATGTATTCTTATAGTACAATTGATACAGGATTCCAAAGAATCTTTAATAGTCTTAGTGTTGATCAACCTGATGTAGTATTTGGTGGAGATACATTTATTACTAGGTTCGCATTTAAAACTAAACTACCATTCTTTATAGATAATAGAGTGGGAGCTCCTGATGATAGTGATGTATTCTATGATGAGATAGGTAATGTTGCCTATCCTCAATACTGGTATTCAGCTAGGTCTGTATTAAGTAACTATATAGCAGGAACAGTTACACTTAGAAATATTATATCTATAAAAGCTCACAACCTTGATTGTGCTAATGATGCCACTGTGTTAGTGGGTACAACAACTACCACTACCACTAATGCTGGAACATTTGTTACATCAAGTTCTACAACAATGTCTTATGATGGTAAGATGTATTTATTTGCTTATGGTATTCCTTCTTTCTATGTAGAGAGTTCTATTAATGTAGATTTACGTCAAGCATTTAATAACTTAGAAGGTGACTTCTATCCTCACGTGAGTACAGGTATTCCTGATAACTGGTTACAACAATCTGTTGTTCCTATTCAATTTGATAATACCTATCATTATAATGTAACATATTCTAGACAGAACAAAGATAACTATTTCTCTCATCTACCTGTAGATTGGAATGGTAATCAATGTTATACAAACTTTCCTTTTAGAGCAATCTATTCTGAAGCACAACAAAATGATCCTAGTGTTAAGGTGAATAACTGGTTAACCTATGCTCCAATATCATTCTTTGATTTTCCTCAAACATATGGTAATATTACATCACTAGATGGTATTCAAAATAAAGCTATACTAGCTAGATTTGAAAACAAGAGCTTGTTATATAATACAATGCTTACAGTTCAAACTAGTAACCCACAAGCTGCCTATTTAGGAAATGATACATTGTTTAGATCTTCTCCTCCAATTGATTTTGCTGATACAGATCTTGGTTACATGGGAAGTCAGAATAAAATGTTATTAAAGATTCCTAATGGACAAATAACAATTGATGCTAAAAGAGGACAAATATTCTTAGTTGCTGGTAATCAAGCACAAGAGATATCTGCATTTGGTTCTGGATTAAATAGGTTCTTTACAGATCATTTAGCATTTGAGATTCTTAGATATTTTCCTAATGCTAATATAGATAATCATTTTAATGGTTGTGGATTGCATGGTGTATATGATAGTAAGTATGATAGAATCATTATATCAAAACTTGATTATGTTCCTCAATTTGATAAAATAGATATTATTAAATATGATGACACTTTACAAAAGTATTACATAGAACATACATTAGGACAAAGTGTATTAATAGAATATATAGATTTAACAAATAGAAAGTATTTTTGTAATAAGAGCTGGACACTATCTTTCAATTTTAGTACAAGAACTTGGATTAGTTTCCATAGTTATATTCCTAACTGGTATATAGCTGAGAATAACTTCTTCTATTCTGGATTAAATGAAGGATGTGATTTAGAAGCAATTGCTGTTCAGGAGATTCCTACACCAACAACAACCACTACTACCACAATTGTATTAGATTGTGCATTAGCAGGATTTGCTGTTATAGGACCATGTGAGTTAGATGGAACTGCATATACAAATGATCCAGTTCCTACAACCACAACTACAACTAGTAGCAGTACATCAACTACAACTACAACATCAAGTAGTACATCAACTACAACAACCACAACAACAGCAACACCTACAACCACTACAACTACAACAGTACCACCTCCTACAACAACCACTACTACTACTGCTCAAACATATTATTATTATAGTGGTACTCAGTATTTAAATTGTATATTAAATGGTCCAACTAAAATATTAAGGTCAACAAGTCCTTTAACTTTATCTTGGGTTTGTGGTGGTGATGGATATCAGTATAGTGTAGGAGCAATTGATTTAGGACCTGCTTATGATGCTGATGTAATATCTGAGTGGACAAATTGTGCAGATGCAACTTGTTAAAATATAAAATAAAAGTATGTCTAAAGTAATAATAGTAAAATTAACAGGAGCTGGAAACAGAACTGGACCATTCACAGTTAGTGATAACTTGGGGAATGTTCTAGCTACAGATGTTCCTAAAGAACAACTTATTATAGGAGTTGTGTACACTGTAGATGATGCAGTGACTACTATTATATTACAATCCACTGGTAAATGTCACACTGTTATATCAATAACAATAGGAACAGCAACAGTTGAGGAGTTAGCAGCTATTACATTTACAGAAATTAATACTTCTAGTTTATGGAGACATTTAACTAACACATTGATTTACAATACATATTATGATAATATAGAACCTTATATAATTGAATATCCATTCTTCTATCAATATCATGATGAAATCTTACAGAATGTAAAAGACTTCTCAAACGTATATAAGTATCTCCCTATACCAGATGGTATATTTAATGATAATGCACAGATACAAACTGATAACCAATATTTCAATAAAGCTATTCTTTATAATGGTCAGCAGTCAACTGGTATATTAGAACTAGTTGCTAAACCAATTAATAACTTAAAGGAGTATTTGAAGTATCCTTTATATAACATTGATAGTAAGACAATTACGTACACTAAGAATGATAGTTTCTATCAATATAATACGTTCTGGAGTCTTGTTAAAAATAAATCCATACCTTTATTTGTAACTGGTTGTGAATCATTATCAATAGATAAGATTATAAATCAAGCAAATATGGATTATGGTAAACGTTCATTCAAGAAAGAACCACTAAGAGCTAAAGGTTTGAAGGTTCGTCATATCTTAGACGACAAATCAACTGCTCATATTGTTAGCCAATTTATACTAGCTCCTAGTCAAATTAGTTACAAATAAATTTGGAAATATCAAAAAGTCTCCTTACCTTTATGTCTTTAAAACATATATAATGAGACAAAAAACAATGTATAAAAAAGGAGACAAGATTGGGAGTTGTATATTTATAGAAGAAAAGCCAACAAGATTAATAGGTAATACTATTAAACGAGTTGCGTTAGTAGAGTGTTATTGTGGTAATATCTTTGAAGTTATAATTTTACAACTAAAGAATGGAAATACCAAATCTTGTGGATGTTTAAGAGATAGAAAAATAAAGGAACAAGGGTTTAAAAATGTTATACATGGACAAAGAAAACATCCATTGTATAAAATGTGGCAAGGAATGTTAAGAAGATGTAATGATCCTAAAGATTTTGGATACTATAATTATGGAGGAAGAGGCATTATTGTATGTCAAAGATGGAAAGATATAAACAGTTTTTTAGAAGACATGTATGCTTCTTATAAAACAGGGCTAGAATTAGATAGGATAGATGTTAATAGTAATTATGAACCATCTAATTGCAGATGGGTTACTAGAAAACAGAATATGAACAATATGAGAAGAAATAGAATAGTTGAATATAATGGAGAAAAAAGAACTGTTAGTGAATGGTCTGATACATTAAATATTCCATATAAACGATTATTGGCAAGATTAAATAATTGGGATGTTGATAAATCTTTTAATTATAAAAAGTAATGGCAAAGTGGTTAAGTAAATATGAACAAGGAGGCTTAGTCTTAAAACAAAAGACTAAGGATAACTATGGTAAGAAGCCTAATCCTAATAATGTGCAAGCATCTGTAGGTCCAAACTTTGTAGGACTTGGGTATGATACTAAGGGTAGAGACTACTCTCCTGCATGGGGGGGACAGTTTCAAAATGGTGGTAATTTATGGAATACAAATAAGAAAGCTTTCGTAGATAGTACATTAAATGCTAATAAGAATCTAGACTTTGTGCATAGACTATATGATCCTAGTGCTGGATCTATACAAGTACCTGGTGAATCTAGAAGAAGTACTCATCTTATGGCAAGTGATAAAACAAGAGTTTATCCTGAGGTAGTAAATATTAATGGACATCTTCAACATTTATCAGGTGACGATGCTTGGGATTATGCAGATTCTACTAAACAATATATAGATTTTAAAACTCCAGAACAAGCTGATTGGTTTGCTAGTTCAAGAGATAAAACATCTGGATACAAAATGGGAACTAATGTATTAAGCAACATTAGTAAAAAAGGTAAACCACAAATGCAAATGGGTGGTGGACTTCCAGGTGCTACAGGTTTCATGTACGCACGTACGCAAGACCCTGCTCCTAGTAATGGTAAGTATACTAAGAAGACAAAAGCTAGTGCTCAGAATGGCTCTGTAATCAAAGATGACAGAGGACAATGGGCTCATCCAGGTGAGGTTACACAGATCAATTCTAATGACATCACTATGCAGGGAGTTAACTATCCTGTTCTTGGTGTATCTGATACAGGTGATACACAACTTATGCAGCCTGGAGAAAATTATAAGTTCAAAGGCAATAAGGTAACAGAATATCCTCAAGTTCAAAACGGTTGGTTAGACAAGTATGGACTATAATAAAATATATAATAAACTAATAGATAGAGCTAGAAATAGATCTAAAGATAATAATACATATTATGAAAATCATCATGTATTACCAAAATCTTTAGGAGGAAGTAATAGAAAAGATAATTTATGTTTACTTACATTAAAAGAACATTTTTTTTCTCATTTGCTTTTAGTTAAAATATATCCAAATTCTATAGAAATGCAATTTGCATTATGGAATATGTGTAATGTAAATCCTAAAGAAGGTAAAGAAAAAAGATATATTCCTTGTTCAAGAACATATGAAAGAATTAGAAGAGAGTATATGGATATTTGTAAAGGAGAAAATCATCCATTGTTTGGTAGAAAACAATCTAAAAAACAAATCGAAAAGGCAAGAATAGGAAAATATAAAAAAGTATACCAATATACATTAAGTGGTACATTTGTAAAAGAGTGGGAATCTGCTCAACATGTATCAAAAGAATTATATATAGCAGCTTCTAATATTTCTAGATGTTGTAATAAACAAGGTTCTGTATTAAGTATAAAAGGATATAGGTGGGAATATAATAAACAAGACACATTACCAAATATGGTAAGAAGAAGATTAATAAAGTCCAGTTATAGATAACAAATATAAATAAATCATACAATAGATTATAATATGAAAGATCAAATTCTTAAAATAGCAAAAGTTAAGAACGAGGCTGAGTTCTATCGTAAGTTCCCTACAGAAGAAGCATTTATGAAAGCTCATAAGAAAGAGTTTAAGAAAGCTGCTATGGGTGCCTCTATGGTAAAGAAGCAATTAAGTCAACTCACTGATTTTGGTAATCCTCCAGAAGCACAGAATGGTATGGCCTTTGGTGATTTATTAGCTAATGCTAATGCTACAAATGCAGGTGTTAGTAGAAAGCAATATGATGTACAGAACCAACAAGCATTAGATGCACAGAATGCACAAGCTTCTACTAATAGTAAAAACCCAATGTCTCAAATAGGACAATTAGGTGATTTGGTTAATAACTTTGCTAATACACAAAGTACCAATTCTAAATTGAATTCAGCAGGAATGCAGCTTGGTGATATTATGAGTGGCACATTTAAAAGAGGTGGACACTTACCAATAGCACAAGGTGGATTTGATTTTAGTGGTCTTGCTAAAGTGATTGGTGGAACTACACAGAAACAAGGTGGTTTAGGTAGTGCTCTTGCAAATGCAACTGGTGTTGGTGGAGGTGCTGATAGTATTACAAGTAATGCTACAAGTAGTCTTGGTGGTGGTGCTGCAGCTGCAGGAATGGGTGTGTTAAATGCTGCTCCAGATATTTTAAATGGTATTAGTCAAATAAAACAACAAGGTCAAAATATTAAGAAGGCTGATCAAATGGCTCAAATATCAGGACTTACAGCACAAGCTGCTGAATCAAGACCTGAGAAAATACAAAACAAATATGTAAGACCTGAAGATTCTTTAGTAACAGGACTAAGTCCTCAAGGTAGAGGATATAATCCTCTTGCTCAATATGGAGCTCAGATAGGTGGTAATCCAACAGAAATACAGAATACATATAATCCTGGTGATTTATATAATGATCTTGGATATGAACCTTTAAATGATAGTAATGTAAAACAATATAGAAGAGGTGGTAATATTCCTACAGCAGAGTTTGGAGAATATTTCCAAAACTCTGGACAAGCATCCATTGGTAAAGGGGTTGGTAGTGCTATAGGATCTGCATTCTTTGGACCAGTTGGTAGTATGGTTGGTGGATTACTTGGTACTGCAGCAGGAAACTTATTAGGTGGTGTAGATGATGCTAGAAAACTTCAAGGTTTTCAAGATCAAACACAAGCAAACACACAGAAAGCTGCATGGGCTGCAGGTGCTCAATCTATGCAAGCTCAAAATAAAGCATTTATGGAAGATGGTGGATGGGTGAGTAATGATTGGCAACCACAAACTATTACAACCTTTGGTGAACATAATTTAAAAGATTTATTAAAACCTCCTCATGATGCAGATATGCTAAGAGCTGGTGGACATCTTAAGAACTACACTCCTCCTAGTGAAGAAGCTATGCAAACATATGCAATGGGTGGTGATTTAAAAACTCATTGGGGTGGATATGCAGAACCTCTTTCTCAGAATCCTAATCTACCAGATGGTGGACAAACAGTGATGTTTAGAGGACAATCTCATGATGATACAAATGGTAAAGGTCAATCTGGTATAGGTGTTACTTATGGTAATAATCCTGTAGAAGTGGAAAGAGGTGAACCAGCAGTTAAGTTACAAGATGGTGGTAATCCAGATGGTAACTTAGTAGTATTTGGTGATATGTACATTCCTAAATATGGTGTTTCTGAAATAGGAGATGAGAAAGCTAATGGTAAGAAGTTTAAAAACTACATAGCTGATATAAGCAAGAATGATAAGAAACAATCAAAGATTATTACTAAAGCTACAGAATTAGTAAATGGTGCTGATACAAATGATCCATTTGATAAACTATCTATGAATGCTGGTCAGGCAATGTTAATGGGTGCAACAGCTAAACAAAAGATAAATGCTGATAAGATAAATGCAGCAGCAAGTATACAGAATGCTATTCTTGATACAGCTAAAGAACATGGTCTTATATCAGCAGATCTTGCAAAGGGTGTAATTACAAAAGATAAAAAAGGAGATGGTATGGCTAAATATGGTAAGAAGTTAGATAAAGCTCAAAGTGGTACAAAGAAAAAGTTTATTGATAGTAATCCTCCATATTTACCTTTAGATTATAATTCAAATGTAGGAAATCAAATAGTACAAAGAGCTCTTGGAAATAATTATCCTTTACCAACAGTAAATGATGGACAACCCCCAATAGTTCCTCCATTACTACCTACTGGTTCATATCCATATATACCAAGAGTAAATACAGCAGATCCTTCTACTTATGCTCCAATTACTGCAATTGATCAACCTGTTAATGTTGATAATACATTAAATAATCAAATGCCTGTTAGTCACGCTTGGGATATTACTCCTAAAGAATTTAAAATGGCTAAAACATCTAAAGATAAAAAGTTTGATTGGGCAGATCTTTCTAAATCATTAATGTCTAACATTGCTCCTTTACTTAGACCTACAAATCAAGAACCTCTTGATCCTAATCAGTTAATGGGAGAACAATTTGCATTAGCTCATAATCAAGTGGAGCCTGTTAAAGCTCAACAATATTCTCCAATGGGAATGGTTGGACCTCAGAAGTATTATCTAGGAGATCAAGTTAATGCTATTACATCACAAGCACGTGCTGCTATTAGAGCTGCTGGAAACAATCCTGCTGCTCAAGCACAGATCATGGCTCAAGCTAGTGACCAAATTAATAAGGTAAAAGGAGAAGAATTCAGAATGAATCAAGCTTCTGAGTCTGAAACATTTAATAAGAATAGAGACCTTTGGAACCAAGCTCAATTACAGAACTTAGGTATAATGGATCAACAATACGTAAGACAAGCTACAGCTAAATCAAACACTAAGTCTGAAGCTCTTGCTGCTCTTAATTCTATATCTGCTAAGATTGCTGAAAACAAACTTGAGAATAGAAAATTAGGGGTTATGGAGAATATGTACAACTTTAGGTTTGATGATAAGAATAGAGCTTACAATGTTAATGATCCATACTCTTTTAATACTCCTACGGTTGGTTCAGGAGTAACATCTACTGATGCTATAGGCACTAGTAAGAGTAATTTATCTGAATATGAAAGAATCAAAGAAGATACAAAAGCTCCAAAAAAGAAAAATGGTGGTAATGTCATCTCTAGAAATGGCTCTATTGTAAAAGCTCTAAAAACTCTATAACCAATTCAGTTATACCAGATTAACACAAATGGTTAATTCTCTTGGTATATATAATATTTTAAGTTACATTTGTTAATTCTAATACTATGGCCTCATTTACAGACAAAATATCACAGTTTAATCCCTACATCCAACAGCTTCCTGCACAAGAAATGCAGCAAGTTGGTATGTACAAGCAACAGCAATATGACCAAGGAGTTCAAAAGATCCAAGGATATATTGATAATGTTGCTGGGATGGATGTTATGAACGATGCTGATAAACAATACCTACAATCAAAACTTAATGATTTAGGTGGTAAACTTAGAACAGTGGCTGCTGGAGATTTCTCTAATCATCAGCTTGTTAACTCTGTAGGTGGTATGGCTACATCAATTGTAAAAGATCCTACTATTCAAACTGCTGTAGCATCTACACAAAAAGCTAGAACTGAATTATCTACAGCTGAAGATTTATATCGTCAAGGTAAATCATCTATAAATAATGTAAACTATTTAAAAGGTCAAGTTAATCAATATTTAAATTCAAAAACTGCTGGAACTTCTTTTACAGGTAAATATATAAACTATGTAGATCTGAATAAGAAGTGGATGGATTTAGCAGACAATTTAAAAAAGAATGCTCCTGATAGTAGTGTTGATAATCCATACAAAACAGATGCTAATGGAAACACTTTATATTATAAAACTGATAAAAAAGGAGTTGTAACTCAAGCAACAGGTCCTCAAGATGGTCAACCAGTGTTGATTGATGCTATGAAAAGAATCACTGTTAAGGGAGTGTCTGCACAATCTTTATATGATTCATTTAAATCATCTTTAACTACTGATGATGAACAACAAATGAAGGTGGATGCTTGGGCACACTATCAAGGTAAAGGTCCTAATTCAGTTATAGAAGATTATTCAAAATCTACAGAACAAGCTAAAGCTTCTCTCAAAGATGGAATAAGTGCACTTAAAGTGATATTACTAACAAGTCCAAATTTAACAGCTCCTGAAAAATTAGATGTACAAGCTAAGATTAATAAATATCAAAACAAATTAAATAGTGGAGATTTAGATAAAGAACTAGTTCAAACAATATCTGATTTACAAGATCCAAGAAATTTAGAAACTGCTCAATATAATGCTTATGTTAGAAAGACATTAAATGGACAGGCAGTGATGTTAGCTAACCAAAGTGAAAGTGAAGCAATCTTAGCTAATCCTTATGAAGCAGCAAATCATGCACGTCAGGTTCTTCAAGAAACAATACGTCATGATAATAATACATATAGTATAGCAAAAGCTAATCTTGCACTTAGTGCACAAAGATTAAGAGATGATGAACTTAAAACAAAAATGGAATTTGATTGGAAAGAAAAAGAATACAAAGCTAAATATCCAGGAATTGTCACTATAGATAGAGCTATCTCTTCAAATATAGTTGCTCCAACAAAAGGAAGTTTGGAAACTGATATTTCTAAACTTGATGAAAGTAAAAATTTACTGAATGGTGATTATGCTAAAAAACTTAATTTAGATGAAAAAGGATTAAATGATCTTTATTCAAAATATAGAATTAATCCAACAGCTGTAACAGGTAACGATGAATTACAATATGCACAAAGAAGAGATTATTTTGAAAGACAAGTAGCTCAAAAGAATAATGTAAAAAATTTAGTTGCAGAAGGTAGCAAAAAATTTGATGAAGAAATAACTGATATTTTAAAAAGTGAAAAACCTCTACTTAATAATAATAATGTACAATTAGCATCAGCTAAACAGCTATATGATGTAAATGAAATTGTAAAGAAACATTATATATTCTATCAATCAAGTGGTGGAGTTGGTGGTAGTGTTTCTTATTTTGATTTTAATGAATCAGCAATTAGGAAAGAAGTTGGAAGTGATCCAACAAAAATAGCAATTGCAACAGCATTAATTAAAAGAGTAAAAGGAGAACCTCTTACAGCTAATGAAAGAATTATAACTAATAAAACTTTAGATATTAATAGTAGAATAGCTCCTGTTTTAGATAACGTTATTAAAAAGAAATTTGATTACGAAACAAAAACTATAGCTAAATTAGATCCATCATATCAAGAACAAGTTGGAACACTTGATCCAAAGAACGAGCGTGATATGTCTATATTAGGTAATTTAATTGGTAATACAATTGATACTTATAACACTCTTGGTAAATTAGATCTTTCTAATGGAGCTAAATATGATCCAGACACTTTGGCTGGAATGAGATCTGCTTCAGGAAAAACTAAAGAAGATGTTACTAGTAGTATTGTAAAAAGACCAGATGGATCTGCATTGGTAATTATTAATCAAGGAACTAAATCACAAACAATTCCAGTTAGTGCTAAAGATTTTGGTCGTTATTTTCCAGACTATGCTAAATCAAATCCTTTTAATGAGGATATACATGCAATAGATGCAAGCCCTTATGGTACTACTAATCTAGGTGGAGGAAATGGAAGAACTTCAGCTGATGGTGTAAATGCTGCTCACTCAGGATATGAACTTCCATTATTACAAAATACTCCTTGGGCAAGTAAAGTGAGATATGATATCGTTGGTGATAAGGGAGATGATGGTATGAGTAATGGATATGCAGTGAGACTGTTTGTTAATAAGAATGGTGTATGGATACCTGCTGATACAAAAGGTGGTTATAGAAATGCTGCCACTATACAGAATTACCTACAGAATGAATTAGGTACTCAAACAATTGAAGATATATTAAAAACTAATAAGTAATGCCAATTTTTGATAACGAAATAAAAGATAAAGGAACTAAGCTCAGTAATATAGAATTACCTGATGTAGATAAACGTTCCCCCACTCCAACACAAATTAATCCTAATTTGGGAATGGAAGATCTTTTTGGTTCAAATCAAACTCCAACATACAATGGTGTTAAGTGGGGTGAGATGACAAATGTTGGTGAGCAAAGAGGATTTGATCGTCCATTCTCAGGTGTTACTAAAGCTACACTATTAGAGAATCAACGATATCCAATGTATCAGAAAGATGTTGATCTTGAAAATATATATGGATTACAACAATCTTGGTATAAACAATTAGCAAATGGTCTTACTAAAGGAGGAATCACTGCAGTGGGCACATTTGCTCAAGGTTTAATGACTATTCCTGATACAATTAACTCAATTAAAACTGGTAAGGTATCTGAACTATCAGGCGGAACTGATGATATAGAAGCTCATGTTGATAATTGGATTAAGAATATGGAAGATGTATTTCCTAACTATTACACTAGAGATGAAAGAGAACATCCTTTTCGTGCTGCTATTCCTTTTACATCAGGTTTTGCAAACTTCTTAGGAGATAAAATAATTAAGAACTTAGGTTTTACAGCAGGTGCTATTGGTAGTGCTATGGCTCAAGATGCTGTGATTGGTTTTGTAACAGGAGGACTTGGTGAATTACCATTAATTGGTGCTCAAATAGGAAAGGCATCATTGTATTTAAATAAGTTATTTACTGGAACTAATGATCTTGATAAAGTTTTAAACTTAGCAAAAGGTCTTGGTAAGACAGAAAAACAATTATTAAATATTGAAAGACTTGGTCAATTAGCTGCCTCTAGAAAAATAGGAAGTGGACTTGAATATGTTGTAGCTTTATATGGTTCTTCTAGAACAGAAGCTGCTGTTGAATCTAGAGATGGATATAATCAAGTTAAAACTGAATTAATTAGACAACATAAACTTAAGAATTTAGGAGAAGATCCCACTCCAAAAAATTTAGCAGAAATTGATCAATATGCTACCAATGCTATGAATGTTAGATTTGGTATCAATATGGCACTCTTAACAATAAGTAATGCTATTCAATTTGATAGTATTTTTAAATCATTTACAAAAGCTGGTAGTAAAGGGTTAACTAGTGGTGCAACTAGAGAGTTAGAAGATCTTGGTAAGATTGGATTAAAAGAAGGTTCATTAGATGTGTTTGAGAAAAAAGCTGCCACTAGTATTCCAGGAAAGGTTTGGGAATTTGTTGAACCAAAGATTCCTAATGTATTAGCAGAAGGTGTATATGAAGAAGGTGGACAATTTGCTGCTGAAAAAGGAACATATGATTACTATACACGCAAATACAAAGATCCTAAGAAAGGAGAAAATCAAGCCACTTGGAATTCATTAAATGAAATCATTAAATCTACTGGTTATGGATTACATGAACAATTTGGTGGAGAAGAGGGTTGGGAGAATATGTTTATTGGTGGTCTTTCTGCAATGCTTACAGGTGCAGGAATGTCTAGAATTGATAGAATGAAAGGTGGTGGAAAGGATGCAAGATTACAGACCGCAATCAATAGTCTTAACCAATATGGTATGACAGGCACACTTGGTGCTAGTTATGACAATACAGTAAACTCTATAAACATTTCTAAAGAAATGAATGAGGCTGCTAATTCAGGAAATGTATTTAAATATAAAAACTTAAAACATGAAGCATTCTTTAATTTTGTTAATTCAAGATTAGCTTCTGATAGACATGATGTTACTGTTGAACAGTTGAATATGTTAAAAGATCTTTCTAAAGAAGAGTTTGAAAAAACCTTTGGAATGGATTTTAATGCATCTAATCAAAAAACTGTAAGTGGATATGTTGATGGATTAATTAATAAAGCAAATCAGATTAAGAAAACATCTGATAGCATTAATGATATATTCAAAAATCCATTTAAACAAATTATCAATCCTAAAGGAGAAGATGAAATTACTGAAACTGTTAAACATACAGTATTTGAAAATTGGAAAACTGACCTATCTTATTATTCTTCAGTAGCTCCAGAAGTAAATGATAGACTTAACTCTATTGAGAAAAGTGTATCTGAGATTCATGAATCTCTTAATAATGATTTACTATCTTCATTAACTAATCCTGAGTCAATTAAAGATTTAAGTAAGAGTTATGAAGAACAAGCTAATCAATTATCGAAAACAATCACTGAGTTTACATCTCTTGAAGACAAGAAGAAAACAAATGCTCAGATAAAAGCTCTACGTACACAAGCTGAAAAAATAAACTTAGCATTAAATACCAATAATTATGATTTAAAAACATTTAATTCTTTATTGAATTTTGAATTAAATAATCATGATACAAGTAAATCTGATGCTATTAATATGACAGATGCACCAAAGTTATTTGGTTACGGTAATGATATTAATAAATTAGAAGGATTAAAAACTAGTGCTTCTGATACTCTTGATAAGTTAAGTTCTAAAGATGGGTTTGAAAAGTATTTCAAACAAGCAGATGATATGGCTGAAGAAGTGTTAATACCTGAAGAAGTAGTAACACCTGAAACAAAACCAATTGAGGCTGGTATACCACAATATATCACTCCTTCTGGTAAAAGAGAAAATCTTGATATTGGTAGAGAATATACTATTGGTAAATACACTAAGTCAAAAGTTAGCAAGATTGCTGATGATAGATGGCAAACTGTATCTCCTGATGGAACATTTGAAATATATCCTACTAAAGAGAAAGCTGATGAAGCTGCAGCAGAATTAAATGATGAGTTTGCTAATCTAGAAAAGATTAAGATAGTTGGTCATAATGCAGATGGTACAGTTAAGATTGAAGATAAGAATGGAGATATCTATGACATCAATACAAGAAAGCTTTCTGGATTTATTAAGAAAGAAAGTGAGCAAGAGAAACTTCAAAAGTTTGCATCTGCTCTAGATAAACAACAAACTGAAATTGAAAAGAAATCTGGTATTGTAGGAACTGGTAATAATGAAACTGATTTAGCAGCAATGCCTAAAGAAGATATGTTAAAATCTGCTGATAAGCTTTTCATATCTACAACTAGTACATCTGAAGATTGGGATAATCCTACAATCAAACCACATGAGGTGAGAAGTAGAGAGTTATTAAACAATGTAAAGAACTTCTCTAACAGAGGAAATATTAAATTAATTCTTGTCACTCCTAATCAAGAAGAATCATTAGGACTAAAAGGACTTGGTGAACTTTCTGGTAGTACAGATGTATCAGTTAGCGATGGTCTTGTTGCTGCTGTATATGTAGCTCAAGTGAATGGTAAGACTTATTTTGTAGATGAGAAAGGTAAAACTATAGGTGAGGTTGGACAACCAGTTGATATCAATAAAGTGGTATTTTCTACAATGTCTAAACCTAAATTAACTAATAGTAAAGGTGGTAATCGTTTTAGAAGAGGAGAAGAAGCAGCTGCTCTTGCACAAAGAAATGCTTGGGAAGTTAAAAGAGCTCAATTACTTGCAGCTCCTGCAGGATCATTCACTGTATATGATTTTGGTGTATCTAGAGGTATACCTATTAAGAATCAAGTGGGTGGTAAGAATGAAAAGAATGCTGTTGGAGAAAATCTTATTCCTGAGAATAAGATAGAAACTCAAGGAGGACTTATTGTTATTTCTACCACTGGCACTCTTGCTCATAATGGAGAAAACTTTAAGGTTCCTAAAGGTAGACCTATGTTACAATATGGTGATACCTTTCAGTTCTTAGATAATGCTGTGTTTAACGCTGATCAAGCTAAAACAATATTTGAAGCTATAAAAGTTCTTTCAGAAGACATTACTAAAAAAGCTGCTGAAGGTAAAACTATAGAATTCAATAGGTTATATTCTGATTACATTCAGAAAATGTTATATTGGAGAAAAAGTAGTGATACTACTAATAACCAAATCTATTTAGATACAACAAATATGGATTTGTATTTAGGTGGTAAGAAGTATGCATTCACTGATATAGCTGGTAATGAAAAAGCTATTATTGATCAATTAAAACAAACCTATCATAGTGTAAACAATGAAGCTGTTAAAGATTTAGCAGAACCATTTGTTGAATTATACTTTGAAGACAACTATTTAAAAGATAGAGAATGGGTAAATTATCAAACCTATTTACTATCATCTACCTATCCTAATGGTAAAAAGAGATCAGATAGTGATGTACCTCTTACAACTTCTGTAGCTAAGCCTACAGCTGCTATGCCATATAACTATAAACAGAAGTATGCAACTCTTCAAGGAATGGAACTTCCTATACAAGCTGTTGCTCCTGTAGTGGTGGTGGCAGCACCAGCTGCTCCTACAGCAGCATCAGTTAAGAAAATTGGTGAATATACAATTGATGGTAAGACAGAAAATAAAATAGCATTAAAAGATCCCCTTGGAGAAACTTCTTTTACAGTATCTGTTGATGCTGAAGGAAAGGTAACTGCTGAAGTTACATTAAGTCCAGCACAACAAGCAGTGGCTAGTGATCCTACTAAGGTGGCACCATACATTAATGCATTAAAACAAGGTGGTAAATACGATAGTACAGATAGTGATGAAAAGTCTTTAGCTAAATTTATGGCAATAAATGTTGCTGCTAAATTAGAAGCTATTGAAAAAGCTGAAGCTCCTGTAGCTCCAGTTGTTTCTGTTGCTCCTATAACAACTGACTTATATAAAAAGAGTGCAATTAATACATTTCCTATTTCAAGATTAGGATTTATACCTAGAGCTGTTGCAGAAAAAGCATATGCAGAATATTCAAAAAGATATGGTAAAAATCAATCTTTAGATGCATTAGCAACAAGAGGTGGATTTAGTGTTTTAGAAATGGATGATTTATATCCAGGTTGGAGAGATGAAGTGGCTGCTCTTAATGCTCCAGCAGCTCCTGTAGTTTCTGATAAAGAAGCTAAAACAGAACAAGAAGTAATTAATAAAATCAATGCTAGATATAATGAAGAACTAGCTACTTTAGAAAGTGGTAAGCCAAAAGACTTTAGTAAAACAACACCTCCTGATGAAGCTGAATATAGAAGAGTGGGAGGAGTTAATGGTTCTAGAATCACTGATGCTGAGATTCAATTATTTAAAGAATATGTTGCTAAGAATGTTCCTGGTATTCCTTATGAAATTCTTGAACAAATTATTACAACACATGATGGTGAAAAAGCTTGGGGTGTGTTTGAGAATGGTGTAGCTAAGTTTTATAAAGGTGCAATTAAGGGAACTGAATACCATGAATTATTTGAGGGTATATGGAAAGCATTTGTCTCTTCAGAAGACCAACAAGTTATTCTTGATGAATTCAAAGCTAAGAAAGGAACTTTCACTGATAGACAATCTGGTAGAAAGATTGATTATGCAGATGCTACTGATAGACAAGCTAAAGAAAGAATTGCAGATGATTTTGCAGATTTCAGAGTGGGTAAACTTCCAGCAAAAACTATTGGTGAAAAGATATTAAAGTTCTTTAGAGATATTATACAATTTGTAAAAGAGTTTGTAAATAAGCCTTTTAAGAAAACAGAACTATTCAAAGCTATTGATAGTGGTAAGTTTAAAGAAAGAACATTAAATACTTCTGAAACTAAAGAATTTGTAAACAATAACTCATTTGTTGAATATAGAGCTGTTGAAGGATTAACCGAACAACAGACAAATGAATTTGTTCAAGATATTACAGCTAGAACATTTCAAATCATATTTGGAAACAATCTTTCTTTGTATGATATAGAGAAGATGACAGCTCCTGAAATCTTTGGACAAATTAAAGATAAATATGATATAGAAGGTAAGTCAGAACTATTAGGAGAACAATCATGGAAAGATTTAATTAAGAAAACTAAAGAGTTCTTAAGAACCTTTAAAGTGGAATTTGATGATGAACAACAAGTGAGCATCAATGATGAGAATGTTAATAAGAATGATTATGTTCCTGAAGGATTCACTACTGATTGGAAGAAGACATCACCTTTCCCTATTAAGTTACTTCTAGGAACATTAATTGAAACTGCTCCAACTAATCAAGAGAATGGTTCATCTTTTACTCTTCCTAAGCCAAAATGGTCTCCTCTCATTGTTGGATTTAAATTATTAAACTTTAGTAGAGCATTTGCTACAGTGTTGGATAAATTTGCTAACACTAGTAAGGTGACTGAGGTGGTAGATAAACTTATTGATCTTGCTAAATACGATAGTAACTATGTTAGACTATTCACTCGTTTGGGTGGTAATAGAGAAAATGCTGTGATAACTTTTAGTGATTTTAAGAAAGAAGACTGGAGATTATTCATTAACTTCTATCAAACATTCACAAAACAAAAACCTGATGCTTTAATTCAATATAACAAAGGATCAGAAGTTTATACAGCTCCTGCTAATCTATTTACAGCAATTAAAGAGAAGCAAACAGGATGGGTTGAGAACATGAAAGAGTTGGCAAAAGATAAAGACTCTTTAATATTCAAGAACAAATCTACTAAAACATATCAAGTTAAAGAGGAAATAAAAGATGTTGAAATAAACAATCCTCAGAACATGGTTTCGTTTTTAAATAAACTTGGAATTATATTCCCTATGGAAGTTTATTCTAAACTAAAACCTATTCAACAAAATAAGTTTGCAAACTCTGTGGGTGCTATTCGTTTATACTTAGGTAAGGAACAAGATCTTCTAACTCTCACTGGAGATACATTAGGAATCAATGGTCAGCTTTCTATACTAGCTGAATTGTTAGTTAAGGTGACAAATCCTAACCAAGATCCTACATATTTCAATGTGGAGAATAAAAGAACTAACTCATTTTCTGAAAACAATGCTCCTTCATTATTTGAGAATGCTTTTGCATCTTCTGAAACATTAGATCAACTTCTTGAAGAAAGACCTGAGCTTACTGATTTATTCTCTGCTCATAGTGTTATTCTTAAAAAAGGAGGATTATTCTATGATAAGAATGGTAATAAAACTAAAGCATTAAAAGTTTCTTATATACAAGGAACTAATGATATTGATGATAATAAAGGAATCACTACTAGTAAGCTTAGTAAAGGATATAGATATACACAAGAGTTAAACCAGAATTTAAATGGTAACTATTATATATTAATTCCTGCTGATGGTTCTACAGAATGGATGATGAATATGGGTAACCATATATCATTTACAGATGTATTTACTGACAGAGCTGCTGCTAAAGTGAATGAGATATTCAAAGGATATTTAAAAGATGATATTGCACTAGCATTAGATGCTAAGAATAGAGAGAAAAATAGAAACTTAGGTGATAGAGGTAGTGAGTTAAGATTTTTAAAAGATATTCTATCTGAGAAAATGTTAAATGGTATCAATGATCTAATTTCTAAAGAAGCATCTGAAGAAGAGTTTGATGATTATATTAATAAGAACATTGGAGATTTTAATAAATCTGTACAAGATTATATTAATAATTATACAAATCAATCATTTAATTTGCTTAAAGAAAAGAAGCAAATTAGTGAAATTGGAAAAGATAAATTTTCTTATGGAGGATTAGATGATGTATTTACTAAAAAGCAAAAGCTTAATAAGTTTAAACTTTCAGAACAATCGGCTAGAAGTATTATCAAGTTTGCTGATATAAACTATATTATTAATAATGTTGAATATCATAAAATATTATTTGGTGATCCTTTGCAATTTGCAATTAAAGAGAAAAATGGTAAAACTATTCTAGATGAAACTAAGCGTGTTAAATCATTCTTATCTCCTAGAAGAACTACATTTGATACTGTTGAATATAACACATTCTTAAATCAAACATTTAATAAGGTTGGAGAAATTGAATTATCCCCAACTGATCCTGGTTATCATTTACATAAAGCTTATGCAAACACTGTAACATTTAGTGACGTTGATGTGTTTGGTAGTCTTGCTTCTATTATTCCTGCTTATGCTAAAACAAATGAGGCAGATGCTGCTTCATTCATTATGGATGGTACATACAGAGAAGTTAAACTTAAGAATGCACAATGGGATGATAATGCTGAAGATTGGCATCAATGGCAACTGGCTTACACTAGACTTGCTTTAGAAAAGAAGAAGGTATACGCATATACTAATGATGCTTTAAGAGCAGCAGATACTAAACTTATATCTACACCTTCTCCTAAATATACAATAGAGATTTTAAAACCTATTGTATCTGGTAACAAATTTGGTAAGAGTCAATTTGATCTTGTATTAGATAAGTTTTCTCAAATGCCTATCTATTATAGTATGATAGAAGGACATGCTTTTGAGAAGTTCTATATTAAAATGTTTAAAGAGAATAAGGATTATGCTATTATGCTCTCTGGTAGAAAGGTGGGAGCTGAAGAGTTACATGATCTTTATGTAGATGGTGAAGTTAATGAAGCACCATTTAATAATAATATTCAAGTTCCTTGGAAAGCTTATGGTATACAAGTGGAGAATAGCTATAGTGGTCCAAAAGAAACAACTAGAGGTTCTCAAATTACTAAGGTTTCTAGTATGGACTTATTTGAAAATGGTATAGCTGTTTCTCTAGAAGTAGAACAAGAATATAGACATAATGTTAAAATGCTTGATTTACTACATGAGAATGGTTATGATTCATTATTAGAAAAACTAGGGATTAGAGATCTTGGTACATCCTTTGAATTAGTTAATAAGAAAGCTGTATCAGAAACTCTTGAGTATGAGATGCTTAGAAGAGAACTTTCTGATAATGCTAAGGACACTGTACAACTTGATAAGGATGGTCAATTTAGAATTCCATTTGAAGCCTCTCCTGCATATGTACAGATAAGAGATATTCTTTATTCAATGGTGGATAAGTCTATTAGATCTCCTAAAATGAATGGAGGTGGTTATGTACAAGCTCCTGTAACACTATGGGAAAGTTCTAAAGCTGGTAGAAAGGTTGTAGAAGTTAATGGTAAAAAAGTTTTAACTGATAGTAGTCTTAAGTTCTATACTAAAGATGAACCTTGGTGTGAAATTATGTTACCAGCCTGGTTTAAGAATAAACTAAATAAAAATGGTAGATTCAAAACTGATGAGGATATATTAAACTATTTAAATAAAACAGAAGAAGGAAGAGAAATATTAAGTGGTATAGGATTTCGTATTCCAACTCAATCACTTTCTTCAACTGAAGTGTTTAGAGTGAAAGGATTCTTACATGAATCATTTGGTAAAACAGTTGTTGTACCTTCTGAAATCACTGTAAAGGCTGGATCTGACTTTGATATAGATAAATTGAATATGTATTTAAAATCTATATACATAGACAAGAATGGAGATATTCGATTAGTTCGTTATAAAAAAAGTATAGCAGCAAGTAATGAATTCTATGGTAAAGTGTTTGATGATAAACTTGAAGGAAGAATTGCTAAGAAAGATGAACTATTGGAAGCATTGCAAATTTATAACTATGGTCTTGATGATCCAAAAGGATTAGTTGATAAATATGCAAACACTCTAGATATATTAATTTCTGGTTTAGGAGATGTTAATGATACAACAGAAATTGAAGAAGGTATTATTAAAGAACTAGAAAAACTTGGAGATAAGAATTTTCAAGAAGGTCTTCGTATTAAGTTTCAAAAAGAAATGTACAAACGTTCTCTTGAGAATGAATACTATGCTTCTCTTGGAAGATTAATTGCTGCTCCTGAAAACTTTGAAAGACTTATTTCTCCAGTAGATGATGCTGGTTTACAGAAAATCTCTGAAGAATTAGATAAGTTAAAAGGAGATGATGAGTCTAAGATTAAGAATAGAATGCTTAATAGAAACTTCTTAACAGCATTAAGACATGCATTTGTTTCTGGTAAGAGATGGGTAGGTATTGCTGCTGTAAATATTACAGGGCATTCTCTTACACAAAAAGTAGATGTACATTTAGATCCTTCAAGATTTGCATTAGTTTCTGAAAATGATCAAAAGTTCTTAGGAAATGGTGAAATGATTTTAACACATAACACCACTAAGATTAATGGACAAGAATACATTTCTTTATCAGGAGTGACTGATGGAGATGGTAAACAACATATATCTGATAGTTTATCAGGAGCTGGAACATCTATTGTGGATGTGTCAAAAGATCCTTTCTTCATGAAGATTGTTAGTTCTGATCTTGCTATTGGACCATTTATGTTCTTAATTAGAGTGGGAGTTCCTTTAAGACAATTATCATTGTTTATGAATCAACCTATTGTTACAGAGTATTTTAACTATTTAGATAGTGAAGGTTCTAAAACTTTGTATAACGATAAGAAGATTAAAGATATTCTTGGAAAGTTTCCAACTACTACTGCTGCTTATTCAGCTGCTAAGATTAACTTAGGTCAACTTGGTGAGAATATTAAAGAGTATAGTGTTGATAAAAAGTTTAACAATGATGCAGATAATGCTACACAACATTTAATTTTAGATGAGTTCTTGAAATATGCTAAGATGTCTGATTATAGTTTTAAAATGACTCAGGCTACTAACTATGACACTACATCATTTAGAAGTGGTGATGCATTATACAAAAAACAATTAAGAACTCAAAAAGCTTTAGACACTAACATATTTGCTGGTATAGATGCATTGTTAAATGATACGTTTATTGGTAAACAAGCTGATTTAATAGATGGTGCCACTGAAGGTATTGGTGAAATTTTAAAACTTGACAATGCTGAGTTTTCAGAAATTACTAATGAGGTGTTAACGTCTTATGCTAATAATGAATACATGAGTGCTGATAACTTTGATACTATTGGTAACAAACTTAAAGCATCATTCCTTGATTACTTGATTCAAACTAACTCAACTTTAGCTAATCAAATTAATAAACTATTAGTTAATGTAGGTACATCTGTAGCAACCAGATTAGCTAATGCTCAGAAAGCACATCCTGAAATTAATATTTTAAATGATTTATCTATTGTAACTTCTAATAGAGAAGATGGTGCTAAAAGTATTAAACTTATAGCAAACTTAAAATCTGCATATGATGAGAATCTATATACAGGTATGATGAGAGAGCTTAGAGATACTCCAGGTATGAGAGATTTCTACAATGATATTGTTAAATTAGCTATTCTTCAGGGCACATATCAATCTTCTATATCTATTAAGAATATTATCCCTATTGAAGATTATAGTGCTATTGTTAAACCTATCATTGATTCTATACAACCAAGTGGTGATACAACAGCTTTTGTATCTACACGTTCATTCCAAAAGAACAATTGGAAAGATGATAAGATTGTTCCAACATTCCTTCCAAAGTTCTTCTCTGACATGGATGCTGTTCCTATTGCAGAACAATTGAATTCATTTGGCGATCATATTGCTGATATCTATCAGTATTGGGCTCCTGCATTTCCAAGTATTAAAACAATGGGTATAAAATCTAGTGATAGAAAAGTGTTATTGTTAAGTGAAAGATATAACTCATTCAATCTTAAAGATGATGTTATAAAAGTTCCTAGAGTGGTAACAGATCCTTATTCAGGTGAGAGAGTAGATATGAGAAATGGTCAAACTATTACAAACTTTGATTATGCTATCAAGAAACAAAAAGGAGATAACACTCTAAATGATTTCTATGGATATGCAAAAGTTAAACTTATAGATGGTAGTCCATTACTTCATGTTGATAAGAAAGGAGGTGTTCACCATGTATATAAAATGATTAACTTATTAGGAGATGGTAGATTTGCTAGTGAGTATTACACTGATAATAGAATGTCTATATTAGATAATGGTACAGTGAAAATTAATGAAGAGATTCCTAATAATCTATTAATTGAATATTATGGTGGTGAGCCAGTTGTTTCTGAACAAATAGATTTAGCTAAAGAAGCTCAACTTAAAAATTTCACCACTGTAGAATCAATTAAATCAAAAGGAACCTTTAGAAATAAGCCTATTGAATTTGTAGATAAGATTGAAACTACTAAAAATGTTTCTGTAGCAATGCAGAACAATAGGACCACTGGTGTTATTAAAATAGATGAGAAGTTGATGCAACAGAAGTTTGATGAGAAAGCTTGGACTAATCCTGCTACACAATTAGACAATAGTAAAGCTGAAGCTCTTCCAGCAAATACATTTAAAACATTCAATGAATTCCTTACCTTTGCATTAATTTATGAAGTGAAACATGATAGTATTTTACAAAATGATACTGAGAAAGAATCTAAAGGTGATTATGAAACTAGAATTAATAATGCTGCTATTGCAGACTTAAGAGAAAATTACAAACAAAGCACACTTGCTGCTGATGAAAATAACCTTGAAGGAGCTGAAGATCCTAATTCTTGTGGACAATAAATAAAACAAACTATGCCTTGTAAAGTAAAATATATTGAGACAGAATATAGAAAAGACTATCCAAAATTGGCTGATAGATTAACAGACATCTATCATTCTATTTGGAAATCTATAACAGAGTCTAATCTATTTAGAAAATATGGAACTGGTAATAATGCTACTTATTTATTTTCTAAACCAGGAAGTCAGGAAAATGCAAAGCAAATTGCATTAATTAATGATATTAATAAGAAGTATAATTCTCCTATTGGTAAGTCTTTAATTAGCTCAAAGCTTACAAAAGCTGGTAGCAATGCTAGTGTTCAAGTGAATGTGCACCCATTAGCCCAACAAGAATATGACAAACTTAATCCACCAACATTATTTCAATTAAGTGGAACAGAAGGTTCTAAAGCATCTCCACAAACATTAAAAATAGTTAAGGACTTCTTAACAAGAATTGGTGTTAGTACAGAAGGTGTTAAAGATATAGTTGTTAATGGTATAAAAGTAGATGCTAACGCTGTAGCTCTTATTACACAAAAGCTTGTACAAGTTACAGAAGGTAAAGAAGATGTAGCTCTTACAGAAGAAGCTATGCACTTTGCTATTGAGATTATTCAACAAAAAGATCCTAAGCTATTTAATCAGTTATTGAAAGAAATTAATGACTATAATATACTAAAAGAAACATTTGCTACATATAGCAGTGATTCAAATTACCAAACTAAAGATGGTAAACCTGATGTAATTAAGATTAAAAAAGAGGCTATAGGTAAGGTTTTGGCTGAAGTGATTATTAATCAATCTGAAGGTATTACAGAAAGACCTGAGCTTTTAGCTAAAGTAGAATCTTGGTGGAAGAAACTAATCAATTCTATTAAAGCTATTTTCCAAAAATCAGGATTTGATACTGCTGCTATGGATATTCTTTCTGGAAAGAACATAGGAACTGTTGAAGATATTGTAGCTACAGAAGGTGAAGCCTATTTACAGAAAGCTCAACCAGCTACACAAGATAGCATTATTGGAAAACTTAAAGATGTAAGATCTACTATTGTTAAGAAAGATGATGGTTATTATATTGCAGGTAAGAAGATTCTTAATAGGGTTTCAGACTTTGTACAAGATTGGTATACAAGAAGATTTAATACAAATGATATATCAGACTTACAAACTGCTATTAATGATTTAAAAGCAGAGAAAGGAACTGCTGGACATGCTGATCTTGAGCATATACAAAAACTATTTGTAGATGATGATGGGTATTTAAAAGATGATCTTGATAATATAGATGATAGTGGTTACATTTCTCAATTAGATCCTAATGACAACACTGCTTATGAGCTTTTAAAGAATAACTTAAGAGAAAGACTTGAATCATTTGAACCAGGAACTAGGTTCATGGCAGAAGTTATTATCTATGATGGAAAAAACACAGCAGGTACTGTTGACTTCTTAGCTATCACACCTAATGGTAAGGTGAGTATTCTTGACTGGAAGTTTACAGATATAAATGTAGATAGGCACACTGATGTTCCTTGGTATAAGGTGGCAGCATGGAATTTACAAATGGAGAAATATAAAGAGATTCTTGAAAAGAATTACAGCATTAAGCCTGAAAACTTTGAGCAAACAAGAATGATTCCTATTAAAACATATTATACCAAAGGTGATATAAAGAATAAGATTCTTCCACATCTTACAGAAATTGAAATAGGAGATGTTAATGTTAAGAATATTACAAGTGATTATTTAATTCCTGTAGGACTTGAAAGTGAAAAGACTGGTAATAAGAAACTTGATGATCTTTTAGCAAAACTTAGAGCTGAATATAAAGCTATATCTGAAAAAGGTGTTTCTCTTTCTGAGAAAGCAAATAAAGCAGAACAGTTAAATAGTTTATTCACTGCTATTAGACAATTACAAATGAGGCAAAATATTGCTCCATTAGTACAACAAGCTAAGATTTTAAATAAAACTATACAAAAAACTATTGATACATTTAATGATAACTGGGTAGGTACTGATCCAATGTCTTATGATGATGCAGCTCTTACTAAGTTTCAAAAAGAACTATTAGATGCTAAAAAAGCTTTATCTATTTATTTAAATCTTGATATTGATCTAAAAAGACTTTTTTCTGGAAACTTAACAGCAGAAGAAAAAGAACTTAAAGATGATCTTAAAGATGTTGTTGAAAATGCTAGAACATTAGCTGGAGAACTTGATGAGGTAAACACAGACTTTGCTAGAGACTTCAATGCTGCTAGAGAAAATGCTGGAGACATCACACTTCCTGAAAAGATTATTAAGGGTATTGCTCGTTTATTTGGTACCCCTTCTACACTACAAATGAGAGCTATGGGTGCTTTGTTTAAGAAAACAAATAGAGCTCTTGATAAGGCTAAAAAAGACTCTGTAGATGAGGCTCTTAGATTAGAAGAACTTGAAAAAGCATATAATAAATTAGTTATATCTAAAGGACTTAATAGAAAAGATTACTTTAATCTAATCAAAAAAAGTGATAAGAATGAACTAATTGATCAATATGAAAAAGAGTTTTATATTGAATTAAAGAAAAAGATTGAGGAGAAAGATCAAACATGGATATCTAATAATATTGATGTTGATGCATATAGAGAGTTTTTAAAAGAAAAACTTGAAGAAGAATATGATAGAATTGAAAACAAATCAAGAGTTGGTACAGATGAGCAAATAGTTAATGATATTGTTAGAGAAAGAAGTAAAGCATTTGACTTATATAACATCTCTACACCAACCTCTCCTGGTTGGTCAATGTATGATCTTGTAAATAAATTTCCTAAATCTTCATGGGAATCTACAGAATGGAAAGAATTAAATCAACCTGCAAATAAAGCTGCTAAAGATTTTTATGATTATATTCTAGAAAGAAATAACTATTATCAATCTATTGGATATTTAAATAGAGGTGAAGCAAGGGTGTTCCTTCCTTGGGTGAGGAAAGACTTAATGGAAAAACTTATCACTGGAGGAGATATTTCTCTTGGAGAAAGCTTTCTAAGAAGCATTTCTATGGATGAGGGAGATATAGGATTTGGTAGCTTTGATCCTCGTACAGGAGAAATTGTTAATACTATTCCAAAATATTTTACACATAAATTAGAAGGACAGGTTAGTGATGATCTATTTAAAACAATGGCTCTTTATAATGAAATGGCTATTAAGTTTAAATATCTATCTGATGTTGAAGGACAAGCATTAGGGCTTCTTGATATAGAAAGAAACAAAGGAGCTATTGCAACATCTGTATTTGGTAAAAGTATATATAAAAATGGTGTACTAGAAATCACTAAAGACAATAGTAAGAATGCCAATCTATTAGATAATATGATTAAGTCTGTTATATATGGACAAAAGTATTTACAAGATGAAAGTTTTGACCATGCTCTTGGAATCATAGGTAACTTTGGTAAGGTGATTAATGATAAACTTGGTATGAAAATCTTTCCTGAAAATTTAGAAGGAAGACAAATATCAGCTAATAAGGTTATTAATAACATCAATAACTTCTTCCAGCTTAAAACAATGGGATTGAGTTTATTATCTCCTACATCAAACTTATTTGGAAGTACATCTCAAGCATTAATTAATGCTGGTAAGTATTACACTAAAGGTGATTATATTGAATCAGAGATGTGGATTAATAGTAAAATGCTTGGTGGGGTTAGTCAAGAAGATAGAAAGAAGTTTATTGGAGCACTTGATTACTTCCTTCCTCTTACAGAAAATTATAGCAAGGAGTTTGCTAAGAAGCTGAGTGTCAATAAATTAAATCAACAAGATGTTCAAGATGCTTTATATTTCTTAATGAGACATTCTGATAAGCATGTACAAACTGTAAACTTCAGAAGCTTTATTAAAAACTCTATTGTGATTAATGGTGAGGTGATAAATGCTAGAGAGTATTTAAAAACCACTCCTGAATATTCTGATATGTATGCAGGTAATGAAGAAGAGAGAAAAGTATTAGCTGATAAATATGAAGAGGATGTAAAAAAGATTATTGAAGATAAGGGTGTATTAAAGGTGGGAGAATTTAAGGATGGTAAGTTTGTTCTTCCTGGTGTAGATAGAAAGTCTGATTCTGTAATTGAGATTACAAGAAAGGTACAAAAGATTACATCAGATGCAATGGGTACAATGACTGAAGAAAATAAACGTCTATTAAATATGACTGTTTATGGATCTTCATTCATGTTATTTAAGAACTGGATTCCTAGATTAGTTGAGGTGAGAATGGGTGGTTTAATATATAACTCAGCGTCAGATGCTTATGAGTGGGGAAGAATGAGAAGTGTATTTGCAGCTATGTCTCCTAATGTATTAAAAAGCTTATCAAATCTTCGTGATTCATTAGTAGGAAATGATAAGGGAGTTGAGTTCATGAAAGATCTTTATGAAAAAAAGAAAGAAGAATATGAGAAAGAAACTGGTAAGACATTTGAAATGAGTTCTTCTGAATTCTTAGATATGTTCAGAACCAATATTAGAAATCAAATGTATGATGTTATTGCTATGACATTAATGATTGGATTATACATGGGATTAAAAGCAAATGCTCCTGATAAAGATGAGAATGCAGCAGTGAGAAATCAGTATAAATTCTTATTAAGAGCTGCTGATAAACTACGTGATGAGATTACTTATTTCTATGATCCAAGTAGTTTCTCTCAATTGATTTCTTCTGGAGTGTTTCCATCAGTACAGCTTATTACAAGCTTTGAAAAGATATTTACAAACTTCATGCAATATAATTTTGGACTATTGACAGGTAATGATGATTTGGTAAAGAATGCTCATACAATTAAATATGTAATGAAGACATTCCCTGTAGCTAATCAAATGCAACAATATTTACCAATGGTATTTCCTGATGTTTCTAAAAATTTAGGAATACAAATGCAATCTAGCTCTGGAATGAATAGATAATAAAGCTCTATACTAATGCTATATTATGTAGGATAAGTTTATCTAATACATTGAAACTAAATTAAATTCGTTACTTTTGCGTATATAGGTGTATATTGTTAGGATGTACACCTATTTTGCATACCACATAGCTGTGTGTTAATTATTTATACATTTTGATTATTTAATATATATGGAAATTAATTGCTCTGTTGAACCATGTCCAGTGATACTAAATGCTACCTGCGTATTTTATGAGGGTGGTAATTTAGTATATACAGGTATCAATACAAATGATAGTGTCCAAACTGCTCTACAAAAAATAGATGCTAAGTTTGGTGATGCTGCCATTGGATATATATTCCAAAATGGTGTAATACAACCTGGTACAGGATTACCTGTAGAACTAGGTGGTAGCTTAACACAAGATACAGTTATTCTTAGTGATGGATTTACATTTAAGATTACAGATTCTATTGAGTCTGGTGCATTAATAACAACAGGTGGTACATCTTCTGATTTTGTAAAAGGAGATGGTAGTCTTGATCCTGGTCCATACCAACCTTATGGTAGTTATATATCAGCTCTAACAGGAGATGGTACAGCTACAGGTCCTGGTTCTAGTATATTCACACTAGCTAGTGTAAATGCTAATCCTGGTACTTATGGAACATCAACACAAGTTCCTAGAATAACAGTGAATGCAAAAGGGCTTGTAACAAACATCACTCCTGTAACTATAACAGTTCCTTCTGGAACTCTTATATTTGTAGGTGATGTAACAGGACTAGGTGTAACAGGTTCTCCTACAACATTAACATTAGCAAATGTTAATAGTAATATATATGGTGGTAACACATTTTTAAAATTCTCAGTGAATGCCAAAGGGTTAGTTACATCAGCTGCTCCTGTAGCCTTTGGTGATATAACCACAGCATTAGGATATGTTCCTGTTCCTACAACTAGGACATTAACTATCAATGGTGTTACACAAAACTTAGAAGCTAATAGAAGTTGGAATGTAGTATCTGGTACTAGTGGTACAGATGGAACATCAGGCTCTAGTGGAACAAGCGGTACAGATGGAACGAGTGGTACTTCTGGTACTAATGGTACAAGTGGTAGTGCAGGAACAAGTGGTACAACAGGTACAGATGGTTCTAGTGGAACTTCAGGCACTACAGGTACAAGCGGTAGTAGTGGAACAAGTGGAACATCAGGTTCTAGTGGTACTTCTGGTACTAGTGGATCTTCAGGAACAGATGGTACAAGTGCTACAAGTGGTACTACAGGTACAAGCGGAAGCTCAGGTACTAGTGGATCTAGTGGAACTGATGGTACAGGAGGAACTTCTGGTACATCAGGTACAACAGGCTCTAGTGGTTCAAGTGGAACAACAGGAACTAGTGGCTCAAGTGGAACTAGTGGAAGCTCAGGCACAAGTGGAACAACAGGTACTAGCGGTAGCTCAGGAACAGCAGGAACAAGTGGAACCACAGGAACATCTGGAACTTCAGGTACTGATGGTACAGGAGGTACTAGTGGAACAAGTGGTACCACAGGAACTAGTGGAACTAGTGGAACAACTGGAACCAGCGGAACTACAGGTACATCAGGATCCACAGGAACAAGTGGTTCTAGTGGATCTAGTGGCTCATCAGCAACTAGTGGTACAGCTGGTACTAGTGGAACAACAGGCACAAGTGGTACATCAGGAGTACAGGGAGATAGATATGCAACAACATCTTCAACTAGTTTTACATTAGGTAATGCTGGTACATTGATAGTTGGTATAACCCTTGCTTATTCTCCTGCTCAATCAATAATAGTAGTAAATGACGCAACACACTTTCAAGAGTGTGAGGTGATTTCATATAACCCAGCAACAGGATCTTTATCCTTCGCAGCACCTACTAGAACAGTGGGTAGTGGTACTTATTCCGCATGGACAGTCAATCTTGATGGTGCATCAGGAGGCGATGGTTCTTCAGGTACATCAGGAACATCTGGTAGCAGTGGAAGCAGTGGTACAACAGGTACAAGTGGAACTACAGGAACCAGTGGTACGTCAGGTACCAATGGATCTTCTGGTACTTCTGGTACTTCTGGTACTTCAGGAACAACAGGATCTTCAGGATCTTCAGGATCTTCAGGAATAAATGGTACTTCTGGTACTACAGGAACTTCAGGTTCTAGTGGAACTAATGGAACAGGAGGAACAAGTGGTACTAGTGGTACAACAGGGTCTTCTGGTACTAGTGGAACTACAGGTACAAGTGGATCAAGTGGTACATCTGCAACGAGTGGAACAAGTGGTACTGCAGGAACTTCTGGCTCTAGTGGCACAGCAGGTTCTAGTGGCACATCTGGCACTAATGGAACAGGTGGTACTAGTGGTACCTCTGGAACTACAGGTTCTTCTGGATCATCAGGAACCTCAGGTTCTACAGGTACCTCAGGAACATCAGGTCTTAATGGATCTAATGGTACATCAGGTACAGCTGGTTCTTCAGGAACCAGTGGTACAAGTGGAACTAATGGAACAGGTGGTACAAGTGGTACCACAGGTACATCAGGATCCAGTGGTACATCTGCCACCAGTGGTACATCAGGTACAACAGGTACGTCTGGTACAACAGGCTCTAGTGGTTCAAGTGGAACAACAGGAACTAGTGGAACAAGCGGTACATCTGGCTCTAGTGGAACTAGTGGTACAACAGGTACATCAGGTACAAGTGCAACTAGTGGTACTTCGGGAACAAGTGGTACAAATGGAACAGGTGGCACTAGCGGTACTTCAGGAACTTCAGGAACAAGTGGAAGCTCAGGCACAAGTGGAACAACAGGCACTTCAGGAACTACAGGTACATCAGGTACATCAGGTATAAGTGGTACTAGCGGTACAAGTGGTACTAGTGGAACAGCAGGTTCTTCAGGAGTTAGTGGAATAAGTTCTGGTCAAATATTTTATTTAAATTACTCTGTATTAACAAATACAAACTTTGGTTCCCCTACTTATAAGCAGATGTCCCCATTAACATCAGGTGCTGCTGAACAAGTTGTAACAGTTACAATTCCTGGTAATTCAACAGGATATATTTTTGGAACATTTGCAACAGATAGCAATGTACCAAACTTAACGCAATTAGCTGCTGGTATATGGGGATATAATATAAATGTATTAAACAATACATCACAAGCACCAAACATTACACTATATGCTAAATTGTATAAATATACTATTGGTGGTGCTTCTACATTAATTGCTACATCAGGAACAGTTGCTCTTGTAACAAGAGGGGGTGTAAGAAGTTATTACTTTGATGGATTTGTTCCATCCACTTCTTTAACTGCAACAGATAGATTTTATGTTGTTTTTCTAGGTAATAATACAAGCGGCGGCTCTAATACATTTGATTTCTATACAGAAGGAACTAGTAACTATTCATATATCACCACATCATTAAATGCTCCTTCAGGAACTAGTGGTAGTAGTGGTACATCGGGAGTAAATGGATCTAGTGGAACATCAGGTTCTACAGGAACTAGTGGTTCAAGTGGGGTGAGTGGTTCTAGTGGTACAACAGGTACATCTGGAACTACAGGAACAAGTGGAACTACAGGAACAAGTGGAACTTCTGCTACAAATGGTACAGGAGGTACATCAGGTACAAGTGGCTCCACTGGAACTAGTGGTTCATCAGGTACAACAGGAACAAGTGGTAGCTCTGGAACTTCTGCAACAAGCGGAACCAGTGGTACCACAGGCACATCTGGTTCTAGTGGAACTTCAGCTACATCAGGCACAAGTGGTATAAATGGTACATCAGGTACAACAGGTACTAGTGGAACCTCTGCATCTTCAGGAACATCTGGAACAAGCGGTACTAATGGAACAGGGGGTACATCAGGTACCACAGGTACATCAGGATCTTCAGGTACATCTGCCACTAGTGGTACATCAGGAACTACAGGAACAAGTGGGGTGAATGGAACGAGTGGTACTACAGGCACTTCAGGTTCAAGTGGAACATCAGGCATAAATGGAACTAGTGGTACAAGCGGAACGACAGGAACTAGTGGCACTAGCGGTACTTCAGGAACCAATGCTTATTTTAGTGGTACACTTAATTATGTTGCTAAATTTACAGGTAGTGGAACAACAATAGGTAATAGTTTATTATTTGATAATGGTAGTGGTGTTACAGTTGGAAGTGCAACAGTGGTTAGGGCATTTAATATTTATTCTGCCACTGCTGATAACCAATTATTAATAGCAGGTCCTGCTCCTTCAGTTTCTTTGGCTAATGCATTAACAGGTGCTACTTATCAAGCAAAATTTGGATTAGCCACAGGTGTAAATCAATTTGTAACTAATTCAGTTGCAGGTGATTTTGCCATTTCCTCACAAGGAACAAGTAATATCTTATTTGGTATTAATGGTGTAGAAGCAATGCGTGTTTTTGGTTCTACCAAGAATGTAAGCATAGGCGGTAATTCTACTGATACAGGATTTAAATTGTATGTAAATGGGACCTCAAATATAGTAGGTCAGTTAACCTTAGGTTCTACAATATCTAACGGGACCTATGTTTATACCCTTCCCTCAGCAACAGGTACACTAGCCTTGGTTAGTGCCTTAAGTGGATATGTTCCAACCTCAAGACAATTAACAATCAATGGGACTACCTATGATTTAACTGCTGATAGAAGTTGGAGTGTTGGTACGGTTACATCGGTAGCTGCATTGACATTAGGAACTACAGGAACTGATTTAAGTTCAAGTGTAGCTAATGGGACAACAACTCCTGTAATTACTTTGAATGTCCCTACTGCAAGTGCTTCAAATCGTGGGGCATTATCTTCAACTGATTGGAATACTTTTAACAATAAGCAAAGTGCTTTAACAAATCCCGT
>JBBAJX010000015.1:0-59275 GCA_040403885.1 Sediminibacterium sp.
AATTAGAGATGTCTAGTTTTTTAAGATCAAACTGAGCCCCTTTTTGATTACTATCTGTAGTTTTATTTAATTTATCTAGAATAAATTGATAATTCCACTTCTCGGATTTTCGATGTAAATACATTTTGGTATTCACTAAACCAAGGTATTTTATAATAGGTGTATTATTAGAGAAGTATAGATCGCTTAATCTTAATTTTAAAGACTGAGTATATACTAGGGTGTCCTTATTTTCATCTCTAATAAGTATGTTTTGAATATCTAATTTATCGAACAATGAAAAACGAACTTGGCCCAATTCCACAGGGGTTCCCATAGTTTTGCTAAAAGAGGAGGCAATACGATGTGCTACTTTGTTTTGTACCCAGGGCAATAAGAATAACAGATAGGTAAATAAGAATATACCCACTACCGCTGCGGCAACAATTCTAAGTAGGGTAAATTTCTTATTTAACAATGAAGGGGTTTTTTGTAAAAATACAAAAATTAATAGCCAGCTACGCTATCATCACCTCTTTTATCTCCGGCTGCCATTCGTTTGCCATCAACTGAAATAAGAATACCATCCATTCTACCAAACTTGCCTCTTCTGATGGTTTTGTAACCCATATTTTTCAAGCCATTTTCAATATCTTCTGGGAAGTCAGCTTCTAAAGCAATTACATCTGGAATCCATTGGTGATGGAATCTTGTAGCATCAATAGCTTGCTTGATGGTCATTTTAAAGTCTATAATATTCACCAGTCCTTCATATACTTGGTTGGGAATAGTGGTGCCTCCAGGAGTACCAATGCTTATATAAGGTTTTCCCTTAACAGTGACAAGGGTGGGTGTCATTGAGCTTAGCATTCTTTTACCTGGTTGAATAGAATTGGCTTCTCCACCCAAGGCACCATACATATTAGGTACACCTGGTTTTACACTAAAATCGTCCATTTCATTATTTAATAAAAAGCCAGCACCCGCTACAATAGTTTTATTCCCATAAGTATCATTTAAAGTGGTGGTAATAGCTACCATATTTCCTTCTTTATCAATCACACTAAAATGCGTGGTTTGCTCACTTTCATGTGCTTGGCCTGCAATAGTTATTTGGCTAGTTCCTGCCACCCCTTCTTTATAATCGCTCATTCTTGCTTGCGCATAGCTATTACTTACTAAAGTTTTAGTGGGTACTTTCCAATAATCAGGATCACCCATATGTTCTGCACGATCGGCATAGGCTCTTCTTTGTGCCTCCACCATTAAATTTACCGAAGCGATTGTATTCAATCCCATTTTCTCTACATTAAAAGGGGCAATCATTTGCATCATTTGTGCAATTAAAATTCCGCCACTAGAAGGAGGTGCAAAACTTATTACATGATGGTCTCTATAATCAAACTCTAAAGGCTTTCTAAATTTAGGTGTATAGTTTTTTAAATCTTCCAAACTAACATAACCACCACTATGTTGCATTTCTTTCACAATATATTCAGCTGTTGTGCCTTCATAAAAACCAGCTAAGCCTTTTGCTTGAATGCGTTTTAAGGTGGCTGCAAGTGCTGCTTGAATAAGTGTATCTCCAGCCTTCCAAACTTCTTTCTGTGTAAAAGCGCTAGGTGCTGAACTATACTTTAAGAAATTGGCACGGTCTGCATTTAAGCCTTTTGCTTCTCTATCCGATATTACATATCCAAATTCAGCAAACTCAATAGCGGGTTCAATCAATTTTGCAAAAGGTAATTTTGCATAGGCATGTGTGCTTATCATGCCTGCAATACTTCCTGGAATACCAGAAGCAGAAGTACCTCTTGTAGATTTTCCATCAATAGGATTCCCTTGTGCATCTAAATACATATCTCTACTTGCGCTTGCAGGCGCTGCTTCACGGTAATCAATACCTATTAATTCTCCATTTACTTTTCTAGCTAACATAAAACCTCCACCACCAATATTACCTGCCCCAGGAAATACCACGGCTAAACTTAGTTGAGTAGCAATAGCCGCATCAAAAGCATTGCCTCCGTCTTGCATCATGGCTGCACCTACCATACTAGCGAGTGGATGTGCCGATGTAACTGCTCCATTGTCAAATGATTTTTCTTTTACCACTTCATATTGATAAGGATTAATATGAGGATGCGCTTTTAAGAAGGTTTGGGCCATTAATTTGCCTGTAAAAAGAAGGACAAAAAACAACATAATTAACTTAGTATTAGAGAAGGCTTGCAGCGCTTTTTTCATAGGGTTTCAATTGAACAGGTAATTTACTTAAATATTTAGTATTCAACAAACTAGCGCCTACCATTTGTGTAAAACTATCCATATATAGCCCCTTTTTAAGCCCAAACTTCCTTATTTTTAGGGGGTACAAATGCGCCCTTTATTCTATAAAATTTAAGTGTAAAAAAATGAAAATTTTTAAATTTCAAGCAGTCCTAATGGCTGTTCTTTGTTTTGTATCTGCCCTGCAAGCGCAGGTAGTTCCGAGTCCAGCCTCTTACCTTGGCTATACAGTGGGTACTCGATTTACAAGACACCATAATATAGTATCCTATTTTAATACCATTGCACAAGCTGTACCTGATAGAGTTAAAATTATCAATTATGGAAAAACCAATGAAGGCCGTGATTTATTAGTAGCTGCCATTGGCCTTCCAGAAAATATTGCACAATTAGAGAAAATTAGAAAACATAATAATGGATTAGTAGACGGTACGGTTGAAGATTTAAATCAACCAGGCATTATATGGTTAAATTATAATGTGCATGGCAATGAACCCTCTTCTTCAGAAGCCGCTATGTTAACTTTATTTGCCTTGGTAGATCCTACAAATACTAAAACAAAAGAGTGGTTGAAAAATACCATTGTAATGATTGACCCTTGTATTAATCCTGATGGAAGAGATAGATATGTGAATTGGTATAATAATGCAGTAGGGACTATTATGAATGTAGACCCTCAGGCTAGAGAGCATATGGAGCCTTGGCCAGCAGGCAGAAGTAATCATTATAATTTTGATTTGAATCGTGATTGGGCTTGGCAAACACAAATTGAAAGCAAGCAAAGAGTGGCCTTATATCAACAATGGTATCCTCAAGTAGTCGTTGACTTTCATGAGCAAAGTTTTAACCAACCTTATTTTTTCACACCTACTTCAGAACCTATTCATGATGCCATAACTAGTTGGCAAAAAGAGTTTCAAATAAAAATTGGCAAAAACAATGCTAAGTACTTTGATCAAAACAATTGGTTGTTTTTCACCAAAGAAAGATTTGATATGCTATACCCTTCCTATGGAGATTCTTACCCTATGTACAACGGTGCCATTGGTATGACTTATGAGCAAGGAGGTATTGGTGCGGGATTGGGTATCTTTGATAATTCATTAGATACCCTTACTTTAGTGGCAAGAGCCACGCATCATTACACCACAGGACTATCCACTGTTGAAATTAGTTCACAGAACAGAGAAAATTTATTATCAGCTTTTAAAAAGTATTACGATAATAGTAGAGCAGGTAGTATTTCAACCTTTAAGACTTTTGTAATGACAGCGCCCAATGCCAATGCCTTAGAAGCTTTAGCGGGACTACTACAAAAAAATAATATACAATATGGTACATTAGCTGCGGGCACTAGCTTTAAAGGCTTTGATTATGTTTCTAAAAAAGAAGGCGATTTTGTAAACGAAGGCTTCACTTTAGCGGTGAATGCAGCGCAAGCGCATGGTGTACTAGCGCGTGTTTTATTAGAGCCTATTACACAAGTGAATGATTCTAACACTTATGATATTACTACTTGGTCTTTACCTTATGCTTACGGAGTGCATGGTTATGCAAGCAAAGATAAATTAGCCATTACAGCTGGCTTTACTGCACCCAAGGTAGAAGTAGCTGCCACTGAGTATGGCTATGTAATACCTTATAATTCTTTTAAATCGGCAAGAGCATTAGCGCAGCTTTTACAAAAAAATATTAAAGTAAGGTATGCAGAGAAAGCATTTGTAGTGAATGGTAAAAAAATGGAAGCGGGTAGTTTAATAATTTTAAAAACAAGCAATTCAGATAATTGGGCTAGAGATACGAAACAAGTTTGTGAGCAATTGCAATTAGAAGCTACTGCAGTGAATTCTGGTTGGGTAGAAGCGGGCTCCGATTTTGGTTCTCCTTCAGATAAAATAATTAACCATGCACCAAAAGTGGGTGTATTTACTGGTGACAATGTTTCTGCACTTGCTGCAGGAGAAGTGTGGAGCTATTTCGATCAACAATTAAATTATCCTATTACGCAATTGAACTATTCATTTATTAGCAGAATGGATATTAATAAGTATGATGTGATTATTGCACCAGAAGGAGCCTACAAGGATTTAAATAGCAAACCTATCGCTGAGAAATTACAAGCCTTTGTAAGAAAAGGGGGCGTATTGATTGCTTTTGAAACGGCAGCACAACAATTAGCGGCTAATGCCGACTGGGGTTTTAAAATGAAAGAGATTACTAAAAATGATAAAGCAGATATTAATAAAACAAGTAAATACGGAGATAAAGTCGTAGATGCATTAGAAAGCTCTATACCAGGTGCTATTTATAAAACATACTTAGATGCTACACACCCAATAGGTTTTGGTACCAATGGAATTTTCTTCGATTTAAAACAAGATATGGTTACTTACGAAACCAGTAATGATGCTTGGAATGTAGGCATATTAAAAAAAGACAGCTATATGACAGGCTTTGCGGGTATTAAAGCAAAGAACGCCTTGCAAGAAGGGGTGGTCATTGGCGTGAAAGAAATAGGGTCTGGTAAATTAGTGTATATGGCAGATGATCCTATTTTCAGAAATTTCTGGGAGGGTGGAAAATTAATTTTAGCCAATGCAGTTTTTTTTAACGGTAAATAAAATCGGTAGATAAAATTATAAAGAGGTATAAATTTTAAATTAAATCATGCGTAAAATAGTTCTATTCATTTCAATTTGTTTTTTACTCAATACATCTATGTATGCGCAAAAAAACAGCGCCGAAATTTATGCCCAAATTAAAAAAATGGGGGTAGTAGGTAGTGTATTATATGTAGCAGCGCATCCCGATGATGAAAATAATAGCTTCCTTCCTTATTTAACCAAAGAAAGAATGTATAGAACTGCTTATTTGAGTTTAACCAGAGGGGATGGTGGTCAAAACTTATTGGGCAAAGAGCAAGGAGTAGAATTAGGCTTAATTAGAACCCAGGAATTATTAGCAGCCCGTCTACAAGATGGGGCAGAGCAATATTTTTCTAGAGCCTATGAATTTGGTTTTAGTAAATCCTCTGAAGAAGCCTTAACTATTTGGAATCATGAACAAGTATTAAGTGACGCTGTTTGGGTCATTAGAAAATTCCAACCCGATATTATTATTGCTCGTTTTCCACCAGATGCAAGAGCTGGTCATGGACATCATTCAGCTTCTGCTATTATTGCCAATGAAGCTTATATAGCGGCTGGCGATAGCACTAAGTTTACAGAACAATTTAAGTATGGTGTAAACCCTTGGAAAGCAAAAAGAATACTTTGGAATACTTTTAATTTTGGAACCGTTAATACCACTAATAGCAGTCAATTAAATATTGAAGTGGGTGGTTATAATGCCACCATTGGAAAAAGCTATGGTGAAATTGGAGCGGAAGCAAGAACCATGCATAAAAGCCAAGGGGAAGGCAGGCCAAGAAGAAGAGGCACTAGTTTTGAATTTTTTGAAACTACCGGTGGCGATATTTCGAAGACCGATATTATGGAAGGCGTGAATACGAATTGGGATAGATTGCAAGCGCCAAGTATTCAACTTGCTATTAACGATATTGTAAAGCAGTATGAAATTGAGCATCCGGATAAGTCGGTACCTGCTTTAGTGCGCGTATATAAATCAATTGCAGGGCTGCCTAATTCACTTTGGAGAAATTATAAATTAACTGAATTGCAGTCAATTATAAAGGATGCAGCGGGTATTTATATGGAAGCTAGTTCGCAACAGCAAGAAGTTTTTCCGGGCACTAACTTACAAGTTCAATTGTTTTTGAATCAAAGATCAACTGTTGCGTCTGTTTTAGAAAAAGGTACACTACCTGGCAAAGATTCTATTTTTGCTAAAACACTTGTGAATAATCAGAATATTAGCTGGGACTATACATTTAAAGTAGCCAACACCCAGGCAATATCACAGCCTTATTGGTTAGTAGAACCTAAAACAGAAGGTATGTTTGTAGTGAACGACCAAATGCTTATTGGCAAAGCTGAAAACGATCCAGTATTCACAGCCAATTGTTCGGTATTCATTGAGGGACAATCTTTTTCTTTTACTATTCCTATTCAATATAAATATGTTGACCCTACCAAGGGAGACGTATTCCAACCCATTGTAGTAGTGCCCCTGCATGAAACTAAATATGATAAAGAAGTAGTATTAATGAATGCGGGTAAATCTGTAAACTTAGGCTATCAAGAAATTAATCATGCAGGCAGTACCGTGCATCAAGAAGTAGAAGTTAAATTAGCTAGTCAAAATTTACCCACTGCCTTAGATCAATTATATAAAAGAACTATTCAGTATGATCATATCCCGACCATTACATATTTCGCACCCGCTACTACTAAATTGGTGGAGCTTACTGTAAAAACAAAGGGCTCTAAAATTGGCTATATCGATGGAGCAGGAGATAAGTTACCAGAAGCCCTCATTGAATTAGGTTATCAAGTGACCGTTTTAAAAGAAACTGATATAGAATTAAATAAATTAAAAACTTTTGATGCCATTGTAATAGGCATTAGAGCCTATAATATGTATGATTTTTTAACCACTAAAAATGAGGTATTGAATGAATACATTGCGCAGGGGGGTAATTTAATTGTACAGTATTTAAAAAGTAATCAAGTAGGTATTCGTAAAGTGAAAGTAGGGCCTTATGCTTTTACAGTGAATTCAGGTAAAAGAGTTACCCAAGAAAATGCAGCTGTTAATTTTGTCTTACCCACTCATTCAGTATTAAATTTCCCTAATAAAATAGAGAAGCCCGATTTTGATAACTGGGTGCAAGAAAGAAGCACTTATATGGCAGAGAATGTAGATGCTCATTTTGAAGCACCCCTTTCCATGAATGATAAAGGAGAAACACCTTCTACAGGGAGTTTATTAATTGCCCCTTATGGCAAAGGAAATATGGTGTATCTGAGTTTGGTTTTATTTAGACAATTGCCTGCAGGAAATCCCGGAGCGTATAAATTATTAGCTAACCTTATTTCACTACCTAAGCATTAATTTAATTCATTCAAGATTATGAGACGTAATATGAGCATTTTTACTTTATTAGTTATTGGCCTAGGTGTAGGTTATTTAATTAAGAATGTGAAAATTGGATTAATTCTGGGTCTTATTATTGGGCTACTTATTAGTGGTATTGGTACTAGAAGTAAATAGTTATCCTTGCTCCTATAAAATTTATAACGCTAGTGTAATTTTACACTTCTTTTCCTAGTTCATTATTTACATCAGTACTTAGCGCTCCAATCCATTTAAATTTCTTGGCAACAAAATAAGCAATCAGTCCAAGGCTAATAACGGTGAGCCCGCTAAGCATCATCTTTGTACCTGTTGAAAAAAAGATAGCACCCCAAATAATAATAGCTAAAAATAAAGGCAGGGGATAGAAGGGCATTTTCCAAGGAAAAAAACCTTTTCCTTTTCTTTTAAATAATAATAGTAGTCCAATAGCCTGTCCTATAAATTGTATTAATATACGCATGGCCAAAATGCCATCAATGACTTCTTTTAGTCTGAATAATAAACTAAATACAAAGGCAATACCTCCTAATACTAATAAGGAGCGGTGCGGGAAATGTAATGTAGGATGTAGTTCTTTAAAGAAAGGAAAGAAGGACCTGTCCTGTGCAGCAGCATAAGGAATTCTACTATAACCCAAGGTGGCAGAAAATAAAGAAGCAAAGGCTACCATTAATATGAGTACAGTAGCGATGGCGCCTGCTGTAGGTCCATAAAGGGCCTTTATATAATCGCTCACTACAAATTTACTAGTAATAATAGTTTGAAAGGGTAGCACACTTGCTACCGATACATTCATCGCTAAATATAAAATAGCAATACCTGTAATAGAGATAAACATACTTCTAGGAATATTCTTACTTGGGTTTTTTATCTCACCCCCTAAATGACAAACATTATAGTAGCCTAAATAACTATAAATAGTTTTTACACTGGCAAAACCAAGGGCTGCGACGAAGCCATGCTGCATAGTAAACCCTTCATTGATATGCTTAATGGGTTCTAAAAAATTGCCGTGTGCAATACCACCAAAAATAATCCAGGCCATAGTGCCAAGTACACCTACCCATAAAAACACAGATATTTTTCCTATAGATTCAATTTTTCTATATAATAACAAAATCACCAGAATAACTACTAGTCCACTCACTGCTTTTTCTTGAAGAAAACTTAAATGAAAAAAGTAATTGGCATACTGCGAAAAACCAATGGCTGCCGAAGCGATTACAAGGGGTGCCTGTATCATGGTTTGCCAAACAAATAAAAAGCTCATTAATGATCCTGCTTTTTCTCCGTATCCTTCTTTTAAAAAGTGAAAACTTCCACCGGCTCGAGGTAAAGCGGCGCCCAATTGACTCCATACCATCGCATCTAAATAAGAAAGTAAGGCACCTGCTATCCACGCATATAAAAAATAGGGGCCTCCCATAATTTGTGCCACCACACTTAATACCACAAAGGGCCCAATGCCCACCATATCAATCATGTTGATGGCCGTTGCATGTAAAAGACTTAATTTGCGCTCTAAAACTGGCTTGGTGTTACTCATGTGTTTGCCAAGTTAATAAAAAATGGTTTAAAAATTGAATTAAAATGGAGGCAAGTTTTAAAACGGTAGATTGGATGAAGGATAAAACTATTTATGAGGTTAATCTTAGACAGTATACGGAAGCCGGAACTTTTAAAGCATTCGAAAAGCATATTCCAAGATTAAAAGAAATGGGTATTGATGTTTTATGGCTCATGCCCGTCACACCCATTAGTGAAAAAGGGCGCAAGGGAAGTTTAGGCAGTTATTATGCATGCAGTAGTTATACAAAGTTAAATTTGGAGTTTGGCAATGAGCAAGATTTTATCTCTCTGATACAACTTGCCCATAAACATGAGATGAAAGTAATTATTGATTGGGTAGCGAATCATACCGGCAGAATGCATGAATGGATGGAACCACACCCCGAATGGTTTAGTAGAGACGAAGATGGAAATTTTACAGAAAGAAATGGATGGGAGGATGTAGTGGATTTAAATTTTGAAAACCAAGACATGTGCGCTGCTTTAATAGGGGCCATGCAATACTTCGTGCGTACATTTAATATAGATGGATTTAGATGCGATATGGCGCATTTAGTGCCTTTAAATTTTTGGAGCGCTGCAAGAAAGTCCTGTGAAACCATTAAGCCTTTATTTTGGTTAGCTGAATGCGAGGATATTGAATATCATTCCGTTTTTGATGCAAGTTATGCTTGGTCTTGGATGCATGAAACAGAAAAGTTATCAAAAGAGGAGTCAGGGGTGAATGAAATATATAATGTACTTCATGCCTATGCGCAGTATCCCAAGGGGGCCTATAAATTATTTTTCACTTCTAATCATGACGAGAATACTTGGAATGGTACCGAATATGAAAAGTATGGAATAGCTGCAAAGGCCTGGGCCGTATTTACATTTATGTGGAAGGGTACTACTTTAATGTATAGTGGACAGGAATTACCTAATCATAAAAGATTAGCCTTCTTTGATAAAGACCCAATTGATTGGACGAATGAACCTCAATTGACTTCCTTCTATAAAACACTTATTCAATTAAGAAAACAATATGCATGTATTGTAGAGGGGGATAGTTTTAATTTACCCACTAGCTCTAATCAAGTAATGGCCTTTTTAAGATATGATCAAGAGCAGCCTGAAAAACAGTCTGAAAAGCAAATCATACTAGTAGTACTTAATTTTTCTAATCAAATACAGAAGATATCTTTCGAGCATGAATATTTAAAGGGGCAATTTACAAATGCCTTCTCGGGGCTCAGCTTTGCATTTAATAAGCAAGTAAGCTTTGAGCTCATGCCAGGTGACTATTTTGTGTATGTAAAAAACGCTTCTTTGTAAGTTTTCGTATAAATGCTAGTAGTCAACACTAGTAGTCAAATTAATGGCTATTACTAGCTTCTCTTAGCCTGTTGAAAGGCTACAAATTCCATCATTTCTTGTAATGAAAAACTACTTAGATTTTGTGCAGCGGTCAGTCCTGCTTTTTGAGCTACCAGTACGCCATATTTACAATCGGTGAATCCTTCTATCGCATGCGCATCTGGGTTAATAGATATAAGCACATCCTTTTGTACTGCACCTGCTATATATCGCCAGTCCATATCTAAACGTCTTGGGTGCGCATTTAATTCTATCACTACATTATTATTCGCACAGGCTTCAATAATGGTTTCATGATTTACAGGATACCCTTTTCTACTTAAAAGTAATCGTCCTGTAGGATGACCTAATATACTAGTATAGGGGTTATTAATAGCGTTCAGTAAACGCATCATGGCTTTTTCTTCCGTCATTTTTAAATTAGAATGGATAGAGGCAATAATAATATCAAAGCTTTCTAGTATCTCTTCTGGATAATCTAGGCTGCCATCATTTAATATATCTGACTCAATACTTTTAAAAATAACAAAGGGGGCTAGCTTTTTATTGAGGGCATCAATTTCTTTATGTTGTCCTGCGATGCGTTCTATTTCTAAACCATTGGCATAGAAGGCCGATTTTGAATGGTCGCTAATAACCAAATATTCATAACCTTCTTCTTTAGCGGCCTTAGCCATTTGCTCAATAGTATGAATACCATCGCTCCAAGTACTGTGTGAATGTATAATACCCCTGATATCTTCTAACTGAATGTTGGGGGCTAAGTTTTTTTTATTGGATAGTAGAAGGCTGGATAAAATAGCAGGATCTTCTCTTTGAGCAGGCGGAATAAAAGAAATACCTAATTGCTCAAAAATGGAGGCTTCAGAAATAAATTTAAAATTTTTCTGAAAAAGGGGGTTTTCGACCCATTTTTTAAGAAAATCGGGGGAAGATGCCAGGGAAAAATCGGTCCAATGGAAATTATCGGGGCTCGAAATATGCCACCTAATTTCAAAATTATCGACTCCTTTACAACTTATAAATTCATCCAATTTTGTAATGCTAAATTCTTTTTCAGTTAACCAATCTATTAATTTATTTTCTGAAAGGGTAGTGACAATATCTAAAAAATCGATGGTCTCCATTTGTCTTTTAAAATGACCAGAAATAATATGTTCATCCTTTGGAAATTGTTCACTTATTATTTTTTGCAAGTTGCTTGCAAGTGATTCCACTTGTTGGTATAAATAACTTCCTTGATGTTGTAAATAATATTCTAAAGACTCTTGAATATTTTGTTGCGTCTTAGCACCAAAACCTTTGTAGTTTATTAATCTGTTTTCTTGACATGCATATAATAGTTCACCCACTGTTTCAATTTCTAATTCTTTCCAAATAGTAATAATTTTTTTAGGGCCTAAGCCTTTAATTTTTAGCATTTCTAAAATGCCCATTGGTGTTTTTTCTATATAGGTTTCTAGTAGTGTAAGTCGCTTATTTTCAATGAGTTGCAATATTTTTTGACCAATGGCTTCACCTATACCTCTAATAGCAAATAATTCATGCGAAGACATTTCACTTACGGGTTCTGCTAACTTATCTAATGTGTAGGCAGCATTTGTATAGGACTTTATTTTAAATGCGTTTTCGCCATGGATGTCCATTAGTTTTCCAAGTAAAGTAAATTGTTCGGCGATCTCGTAATTATGCATGCGTGAATGTATAAAAAATAGTTCAAAAAAAAATCCCCCCCGAAAATGGGGAGGACTTCAAATCTATTTTTGCTGAAAGCAAAAAAGACGATTTAATTATCTTGTGATAATTATTTCTTTTTAGCAGCTTTCTTTTTAGCAGCTTTCTTCTTAGGAGCAGCTTTCTTAGCAGCTTTTTTAGGAGCAGCTTTTTTTGCAGCTTTTTTCTTAGGAGCAGCTTTTTTAACAGCTTTTTTAGGAGCAGCTTTTTTAGCAGCTTTTTTAGCTTTTGCCATGTTTTTTAGATTTAATGGTTAGTAAATATGTATTAAAAATAGAAAACTTTTCTAATAACTGCAAAATTATTTTTATTAAGCTACTGTTTCTACCGGAAGGATAGACACTGTGGTGCGGTTATTTCTGCCTTTTTTAAACTCCACAATTCCATTAGAAAGGGCGAATAATGTAAAGTCAGAGCCAACTCCAACGTGTTTACCAGGATGGTATACAGTACCTCTTTGGCGTATAATGATGTTGCCAGATAATGCTGGTTGACCACCATAAATTTTAACACCTAAACGTTTGCTTTGGGAATCACGGCCGTTTTTTACGGAACCTTCCCCTTTTTTGTGTGCCATAGTATATTCTTTTTTCTAGCCTTTTATTAATAATGGATATATCTTCTCAAGTCCTGCCTAAGCTGGATTAAGCGATGTTCTCTATTTTAATTTGTGTGTAATGTGTTCTGTGACCATGTTTCTTGCGGAAACCTTTACGTCTTTTCATTTTAAAGGCGATAACTTTATCACCTTGTACTAAGTCGTTTAAAATTTCGGCCTTCACTTTTACCTTACTCGTAAAAGAGATGCTTCCATTGTTATCGACAAATAAAACATCGTTGAATTCAACTTTGTCTCCGGTTTTACCTTGCAGGTGAGGTACATACAAGCTATCTCCTGCTTGTACTTTAAATTGTTGTCCTGCGATTTTAACTACTGCTAACATAATGTCCAAAATTAGGACGGCAAAGGTAATTATTTTTATCCCAATTTGCAATTAATTCTCAAAAAATATAATGGGGACTTAAAATTGCCATTAAAACCCACATTTAATTGAGTTTTAAGGTCTAAAGTGATTTGACAATAACTAAATTAGTACCTAATTTCGTCTCGTTCTATCTATAATAATGTATCCGAATATGATTAATGTCAAATCTTTATTGGCCAAACCCTTTGCAGGTGTCATTCATCGCCAAATACAGAAGAATCGCAAAAACGCCCTGAAAGACCAGCAAGACATTCTGAATCAATTAATTAAGGTAGGAAAAACCACCCTTTTTGGCAAAGAGCACCATTTTGAGAAGGTAAATGACTACCCAAGCTTCCAAAAAGCAGTTCCTTTAAGAGACTACGAGCAGTTTATACCCTATATCGACCAAATTAAAAAAGGAACTCAAAACGTGCTTTGGAAGGGCCGACCTATCTATTTTGCCAAAACCAGCGGAACTACCAGTGGGGTTAAATACATACCCATTACCAAGGATTCCATCGATAATCATATAAATGGGGCAAAAAATGCCATTCTAGCCTATATGGCCGTAACGGGCAATACCCAATTTGCAGGTGGTAAAATGATATTTCTAAGTGGCTCCCCCGAACTTGAGCGAGTGGGTGGCATTCCCACCGGAAGACTAAGCGGTATTGTGAATCATCATATCCCTCAATATTTAAGAGGGAATCAATTACCGAGCTTTGAAACTAATTGTATTGAAGACTGGGAAGAAAAACTAGATAAAATAGTAACAGAAACCAATGGTAAGGATTTAACATTAATTGGAGGCATTCCACCTTGGGTGCAAATGTATTTTGATAGAATTGTTGAAATTACGGGGAAGCCTGTGATTGAAATTTTTCCTAACCTTCAGTTGCTTGTGCAAGGGGGTGTGAATTTTGAACCTTACAAAACAAAATTATTTGATACCATCGGAAAGCAAATTGACACCATTGAATTATTTCCAGCGAGTGAAGGTTTCTTTGCTTATCAAGATACAAGAACAGAACCGGGTTTAATATTAAATACCAATAGTGGTATTTTTTATGAGTTCATCCCACTTGCGAATGTGCATGATGAAGCGCCTATAAGAATTTCATTAGCCGATGTAAAATTAGGCGAGCAGTATGCCTTGGTTATTAATAGCAATGCAGGTTTATGGGGTTATCATTTAGGAGACACCATTAAGTTTGTAAGTATTGACCCCTACAGAGTCATTGTTACCGGAAGAGTCAAACATTTTATTTCTGCTTTTGGAGAGCATGTGATTGGAGAAGAAGTAGAGCAAGCATTACTGCAAGTAACAAAAGAAATGGACGTTTCGGTGGTAGAGTTTACAGTGGCTCCTCTTATTCAACAAGGAGAAGGAAAAAGCTACCATGAATGGTTTATTGAATTTGAGAAAAAGCCTGCAGATATGGCTTTGTTTAGTAAAAGATTGAACGAAGTACTCTGTGCTAAAAATACTTATTACGAGGATTTAATGGCAGGGTCCATACTAGCCCCATTGCAAATTAAACCAATGCAAAAAAATGCCTTTATTGATTATATGAGAGCGCAAGGAAAATTGGGGGGTCAAAATAAAGTACCTCGTTTAAGTAATGACCGTGTTATTGCCAATGAGTTAATGCAATATATTGCGCCATAAAAAAATAATAGCTTAATTTTAATGTCTAAGAAAACTATTGGATGAGTCAAAAAAGAATTGCCATTTTCGGGTCAACAGGGTCTATAGGGAAACAAACCCTTGAGGTAATTGCAGCGCATCCTGAATTATTTGTAGCTGAAATATTAACAGCCCATTCTAATGAGTCTTTATTAATTGAACAGGCCTTGCTATTCACGCCTAATATAGTAGTGATAGTAGATGTTACAAAATATGCTACCGTTAAAAAAGCATTAGAAGGTAAACCCATAAAAGTTTTTGCAGGGGAAGATGCACTTGAGCAAGTGGCTGCCATGGATTGCTATGATTTTATGATGGCAGGTATTGTAGGCTTTGCAGGATTAAAACCTACTTTAACCGCAGTAGAAAACGGGAAAGCTATTGGACTTGCGAATAAAGAAACTTTAGTCGTGGCAGGTGATATAGTAATGCGTAAAGCAAAAGAAAATAGAGCGGCCATTATTCCGGTGGATAGCGAGCATTCTGCTATTTTTCAATGTTTAGTGGGAGAGCAAAATAATCCTATTGAAAAAATTATTCTCACTGCAAGCGGGGGTCCTTTTTTAGGTAAGAAACCTAATTTCTTAGTAAATGTGAAACGAGATCATGCGCTGCAACATCCTAATTGGTCCATGGGTGCAAAAATATCCATAGACTCTGCAACCCTTATGAATAAAGGGTTGGAGATGATTGAAGCAAAATGGTTATTTAATTTAGCACCTCAACAAATTAAAGTAGTAGTGCACGCGCAAAGTATTATACATAGCATGGTTCAATTTGAAGATGGAAGTATTAAAGCACAAATGGGGCTACCCGATATGAAACTGCCTATTCAATATGCGATGGCATTTCCACAAAGGTTAAAAAACAATTTTCCAAGGTATACTTTCGATAAACCGAATCAATTAAGTTTTGATGAACCTGATATGAAAACTTTTAGAAATTTATATTTGGCGAAAGAGGCGATGGAGAAAGGGGGGAATACACCCTGTGTTTTAAATGCGGCCAATGAAATTGCAGTCTATGCTTTTTTAAGAAATAGAATTGGATTTTTAGAAATGACAGAGCTCATCGAAAAAACTTTAGAAAAAATTAACTATATCGCAACTCCAAGTTTGGAGGATTATTTTGAAACCGATGGAGAGGCCCGTAACTTCGCTGCCTCTTTAATACAATTATAACATATGTATATTTTAGCAATGGATTTTGCAGCAGTGGGTGTAAAAACAGCACAGTTTATTTTATCTTTTTCAATACTGGTGGTCTTGCATGAATTAGGCCATTTTATTCCTGCACGTTTATTCGGCACTCGTGTAGAGAAATTTTATTTATTCTTTAATCCAGGATTTAGTCTTTGGAAAAAGAAAATAGGAGAAACTGAATACGGCATTGGTTGGATTCCATTTGGCGGTTATGTCAAAATTTCAGGCATGATTGATGAGAGTATGGATAATGAGCAGTTGAAAAAAGAACCTGAGTCTTGGGAACTAAGATCCAAGCCTGCTTACCAAAGATTAATTGTGATGTTGGGAGGGGTAATTGTGAATGTGGTATTAGCCATTGTTATTTTTATTGGCATTGGTTGGTATTGGGGCGATGATTATTTGCCTGCAAAAAATGTAAGCTATGGTGTGCATGCCAGTGCGCTTGCAAAACAAATGGGCGTGCAAGATGGAGATATCATTGTTTCAGTAGATAAAAAAGAATTAGAAAACTTTGATGCTTTAGAATCTAAATTAATATTAACGAATCCTACCACTTTAGAAGTGCAAAGGGGGGATAGTATTATATCATTAAATATTCCAAATAGTTTAGCTACATCACTTGCTAAGTTTAAAAAATCAGCTCCTTTTGTAATTCCGCGTATACCCGTTATTATTGATTCAGTGGGAAAATCGGCAGTAGTTTTAGAAGGGGCCTTTAATAAAAATGATACACTTTTGAAAATAAATAATACTAGTATTAGATACCAGTATGAATTTTTAGAAGTAAAGCAAAAATATGCCGATTCTATTGTAATGATTATGTCTAAAAGAGGGGATGATACGGTCTATACTAAAACATTAATTAATGCTTCAGGACAGATAGGTTTATTTGTAAAACTTCCTTATGCTTTATTTAAAACCGTGCATAAAGAATTTACTTTCTTAGAAGCCATACCTCAAGGGGCGCATCGTTGCTATACCACCTTGGATAATTATATTCAAGGCATCAAACAAATTTTTACAGGTAAGGTTAATGCCAATGATTCTTTAGGTAGTTTAATTAGCATTGGAAATACTTTTCCTGCTGTATGGGATTGGGAACGTTTTTGGACTTTGACTGCTATATTCTCTATTATACTTGCCTTTATGAATGTGCTGCCTATTCCAGCCTTAGATGGAGGTCATGCTCTGTTTATTATAGTAGAAATGATCACAGGTAGAAAGCCCAGTGATAAGTTTATGGAATACGCTCAAATAGTGGGCATGATGCTCATGTTTGGCCTTATGCTATATGCTTTGGGGCTTGACTTTTGGCGTTTGTTCAAGTAATTCAGCAATTTGTTGTAATTTTGTAAGTTCGAATTAAGTTATATCTCATAAGATACAATTGGGGTCGTATGGTTTTGACAGCAGTCGTAGCGGTTGGGGTAAGCATGCAGTGCGTTGGGTAATTAGCACTTTAATCTGAATACCAAACAATCAAAAGGCGAAGCAAATTTTGCCATGGCTGCTTAATTCAGTGAATTAACTTCCATTTTGGTCGAGAGAGAAGGCAGGCCTGTTGCCCGCTCCTCAGCCTAATTAAAAACAAAACAGGATGCGATAAAAGTAGGCTGTGCCTTTTATTTAAGTACCATTCAGCTAAGCGAATAATTGGTTTGTGTTTTTCCTGCTATTCGCCGACAAGTAATAAAACAATAAGCATGTAGAAGACCAATGGTAACATTGTTTGGACAGGGGTTCGACTCCCCTCGACTCCACAAAAAAACCTCACCAGTAATTCGGTGAGGTTTTTTATTACAATAATATATTTTTATTTTACTACAAAGCTTAAAGTTTATTTTTTAAATATACTTTTCTCTTTAGCCATTTTTTCAATGGCCTCTACGGTACGAGGGGCGCCTGCAGATAAATTTTTATTACCTGTTTCAGTAATTAAAATATCATCTTCAATACGTACGCCAATACTCCACCATTTTTTATCGCAATTACTTCCCGGTGGAATATAAATGCCTGGCTCCACTGTTAATACAACACCTGGTAGTAAAGTACGAGGTCCCATATCGTGCACATCTAATCCTAAATGATGTGAAGTGCCATGCGGAAAATATTTTCTGGCTTCTGCATCATTAGCAGCAATGCCTAATTGAATTAAACCTTCATTGACTACTTTTCTAGCAGCAGCATCTGCCACGCCAAAGGGCTCTCCAGGCACACAGGCTGCAATACCTGCATCTTGTGCTTTTAATACTAATTCATAAATAATTTTTTGAGCGGGGGTGAACTTTCCATTGGCAGGAACAGTTCTTGTGACATCTGCGCTATAACCATGGTACTCGGCAGCGCAATCACTTAAAAGTAAATCTCCATCGTTCATCAATTTTGTATTGGTTTCATAATGTAATACACATGCATTTTCTGCAGCACCATTAATGCTAGGGTAGCCAGGGTATTCAGAACCATTGGTTTTAAAATGATATTCCAATATGGCTTGTGCTTGGTATTCAGTCATACCAGGCTTAATGGCTCTCATAACGTCCTTATGTCCTTCAGCGCTAATAGCTGCTGCTTTAGCAATTAAGGTAATTTCTTCTGGTTGTTTAATACCACGAAGGCTGCTTAATATCATTTGAGTGCTTCTTGCTGCAATAGGTTTGTTTTGCGTATTAATAATGCTATCTACAATATTTGCCATACGTGTAAGTGGATCTTCTGTTCTTTTATATTTTGAAAAAATACCCTCGCCACGATAAGCAGTAAAAACAGAATCAATTTTACTAAAGTCAATAGTATTCGCTGTAAACTCATCATTGATAAATACATTATCCATTTTATATTTTGCTTTCACGCCTTCTGCGCCTAAAATTTTTCCTGTCCACAATTCTTTTTGCGGGTCTCTGTTTTTAACAAAAATAAATTCAGTACCTGTTTTATTTAAAATTGTAACCGGTTGTTTGAATAATAATAAAAGTGCATCCGATTCTTCTAAACCTGTTAAGTAATAGAAGTTTTTGCTTTGTGCATATAAATAATCTACGTCGTTATTTCTTACACGTACTTGAGAGGCGAAGAAAATACCTACACCATTCGCAGATAATTTTTCTTTAAAAGCAGCACGACGGCCTGCGTGAAATGTAGGACTTAAATAGTCGTTAGGGTACTGCGTAGTTTGCTGAGCAAATGTTAATAAAGGGGCTACTATGATAAGTAACCAAGAAAGCATTTTTTTTGTATTCATTATTGTAAATTTTACGTCTTAAAGCTAATTGTTTTTTGAGAATATAAAAAGAAAAGATAACTACCACTTATCAAAATTTAAATGTTTAAGTGGGATACATAGCCATATTTTCTTACATTTAGTAAGTAATTTTTTACCTTATATATTTAATTTAAACAGATATGAAAAAGTATTGCTTCTTAGTATTAATAGGGCTGATGGCCTTTGTTTCGAATAATCAATTAATGGCGCAGGAAATTAAAGCAGCGCCTATTGAAGGTAGATGGGATTTAACAGTGGACTTTAATGGACGTAAGGCAGCTTCTTGGTTAGAAGTGAGACATTCAGGCCTTAAAACTTTAACAGGACATTTTGTTTGGGAATCGGGTAGTGCGCGTCCTATTTCAGAAGTTTTTTTAAAAGAGGGTAAGGTGAATTTTCAAATTCCTACTCAATTTGATGCAAGCGATAAAGCAATGTTTTTTGAAGCAACCATTAAGGAGGAAAAATTAGTCGGCACTATAATTAGTCCTTTAGGTAAAACTTTCACTTTTACAGGTGTTCGAGCGCCTCGTTTAATTTCAAATAAAAAACCAGTTTGGGGAAAGTCTGTACAATTATTTAATGGAAAAAATTTAGACGGTTGGCAGGCCTTAGGTAAAAACCAATGGGTAGCAGAAAACGGTATTTTAAAAAGTCCGCAATCTGGTTCAAATATTAGAACGGTACAAACCTTTGACGATTTTAAATTGCATATCGAATTTCGTTACCCTAAAGAAAGTAATAGTGGTGTGTATTTAAGAGGTAGGTATGAAGTACAAGTGGAAGATAGCAAAGGAAGAGAACCCTTAAGTATTTATTTAGGAGGGGTTTACGGGTTTATTGACCCTTTATTTAACATGGCTAAAGAGCCAGGAGAATGGCAGTCTTATGATATTACCTTAGTAGGAAGATTAGTAACTGTAGTGGTGAATGGTACAACAGTTATTTATAATCAACCCATTCCGGGTATTACAGGCGGTGCATTAGATAGCAATGAAGGGGAGCCAGGTCCCATTCTGATGCAAGGAGACCACGGACCCATTGAATATAGAAATATTATCATCACGCCTGCAAAAAACTAACTAATAAAAAGTATAAAAAAAGCCCCTCGAATTATCAAGGGGCTTTTTTTATAGACTTTATATTTTAGTGCTCATATATTAGCGTTCAAATACTACTTCTTCATAAGGCACTCTGAATCGAGGACCCCATACTCCCTGCTCTGTTCCTTTACCCACACCAATAATCATATTTATTTCTGCATCTGCAGGAAGGTTCAATGCTTTTTTGACTCTTATTTGATCGAATCCTTCCATGGGACAAGATTCAAATCCTTCAGCAGCAATGGATAACATAAATGTTTGTGCAGCTAAGGCGCAAGACTTATGCACGGTTATTCTTTGATCGGCTTTGCCTCCAAAACGAATAAAAGGTTTTGAAATACCCATAAAAAAGCTAATACATCTTCTTACAAAAGTAAAAACCCCGAAAATATCACTACGATAAGCAAGTGGCATCAATTTACCATAATAATCTAATCCTCTTTTTTCTAGTTTGGAAGGTTCCCCTGTAATGCCTGCTTTTAATCTATCATAATTCCATTTGGCTCTTTGTTTCCATAAATCTTTTCTAGTGACAAAAACTACAATTTGCTTGGCTGTTTTAGCTGCAGACTGACCTAGGCATAAGGCCTCATATTTTTTTCTTTCCGCCTCAGATTTGATCCAATAAAATTCCCAAAGTTGCATATTGCTACTATTAGGTGATAAAATAGCGCGTTCTATACTTTTTTTAATGATTTCATCCGGTACTTCCACTAGGGGGTCAAATCTTCGATTTGATCGACGACGATCAATTATTGCTTGAAATTCACTTGAATACATTTTATTACAGTTAATTTAATTAATTTAGAGAGTCGCTTCCATAAAAGCTGACTGCAAATAAAACAAACTTTTTCTATCTATGCTAAAAAAAATTACCATTGGCCTTGCACTAATCATCATTGTGTTAGGCGGCCTATCTTTTACTCCACAATTTGCTCATTTAAAAAACTTTGCCTCATGGGGTGTGCACACTATTCACGATTATAAAACCCATCCAACGCGTTTGGTACCAAGTGGGGGCAAGCCTCAATATTGGCCTTTAGATTCTAGTTATAATAAAATGGTAATCTCAGATTCACTTTTGGCCATTATGGATTCCAACGATACCCATGCTTTTTTAGTCATTCAAGATGGAAAATTAATTTATGAAAAATATTGGGATGGATATACACCTACTACTTTAAGTGGCTCTTTTTCTGCTGCAAAAAGTATAATCTCTTTATTAATTGGTATTGCTGTTGATGAAGGAAAAATAAAATCATTAGAAGAACCAGTAGGTAATTATGTTCCTCATTTCAAAACTAGTGGCTTAGAAAAAGTGCGTATTAAAGATTTATTAACCATGAGCTCTGGTACTAATTATAAAGAGTCTGATAAAAGTTACTTTAGCATGAACGCCTATAGCTATTATGGAGATGATGAAGAATTTATGGTGAATAAAATGCAGTACAAAGAACCTTCTGGTGTGCATTGGGACTATCGTAGTGGTGATACGCAAGTATTAGGACTTATTGTTGAAAAAGTATTTGGTCAAAATATTTCAACACTTGTCTCAGAAAGATTTATGCAACCCATGGGTGCTGAAGCAGATGCACTTTGGCTTTTAGACGGGGCAAAAAAACATGAAAAAGCTTTTTGTTGTTTCAATGGAGTAGCGCGAGACTATGCTAGGTTTGGACAACTGGTATTAAATAATGGTAAATGGGGCAATAAACAAATTGTTTCAAGTAGTTATGTTCAAACAGCTACAACGCCTGCTACTTATATAAAAGATGCTTATGAAAATGAAAACCCAGTCGACTTTTATGGTTATCAATATTGGATGTTTAAAGAACAAGGGCATGATATTGTGGCACAAAATGGTTTGTTTGGGCAATATGTATATATTATTCGTGATAAAAATGCGATAGTAGTTCGCTTAGGAGAATCTAAGACGGTGAAACCTGTGCATCATCATCAACCAGAAATTTTTACTTATGCAGCAGCTGCACTTTCCATTTTAAAATAAGGTGTTCATTTTAAAAAATAAAAAAAGACCCGCTCTAAAATCTAGAGCGGGTCTTTTATGAAATATAGTGTTGGAATAATTTAGTGTACTAAAAAAGGTCCATCGCTTTTGCGAAATAAGTTAAAGTACCAGGAAGGGCTAACCAGAAAAAATCTCTATGTAAAACAAATAGAGTAATTAAAATAACAAACCATGTAAAAAAAAGTGCCCAGTATTTTTTTGTGTTTTTTTGCGCTTCCATTCTATGAATTTATAAATTTTTAATTGTGGTTAAATTGCTGACGCAAATATACCAATTTATTTTTTATTTAGTTTTTTGGGGATAAGAATATTGCAAGTCTACTTTCCAGCCCTCAGGGGTAGCCACAACCATCATTTTTTGTGGAATTTTGTCCAATGAATTTTGATAGTCAAAACTACTATGGGTGGAGTCGATACTGCGAATTTCATTAATTTGAATAGAGGCCAGTCTTAATTGCTGTCTTCCTTCCTTATCTAATAAAAAATAATGGGCAGAAAGGGTATCAAAAATGGCTTGATTTTGAGGGCTGGCTAATAAGTATTTTTTGGCTATTTTAAAATCGCCTTTCATACAGTTCTCAATATAGTACCTGCCGCCATCAAGGGCGCTGTCGGCTTTGGACTCATTGGCCCCAGTTCCGCAGGCGCTAAATAACCATAATAATGTAGTCGATAATATAATCGATAGATAAATAGAAGCTTTTATATTTTTAAACATGGCCAAAGTTAATCCATAATTGGCATCTTGCATGCTTTTGGCTAAATTTGTAGCAGCTTAAAAATGCAGCATGACAAAATCAAAATTGGTAGAGGAAATTATCAAAAAGCAGTCTTATTTATGTGTAGGCTTAGATTCCGATTGCGAGAAACTACCAAAGGTCTTTTCAAAGGATGCTAAAGGAGTGCTAGCATTTAATAAAGCCATCATCGATGCCACGGCTGCGCATTGTGTAGGTTATAAAATTAATACTGCTTTTTATGAATCAATGGGCGTGAAAGGTTGGCAGGCCATGGAAGAAACCTTAGCCCATATTCCAAGTGCACATTTTACAATTGCCGATGCAAAAAGAGGAGATATTGGAAACACATCTGCGCATTATGCAAAAACATTTTTTGAAGTTTTACCATTTGATGCCATTACAGTGGCCCCTTATATGGGTAAGGATAGTCTAGATGCTTTCTTGGCTTATAAAAATAAATTTACTATTGTACTAGGACTTACTTCTAATGAAGGCAGCCAAAACTTTCAACAACAAAAATTAAGTAGCGGAGAATTTTTATACGAGTCGGTTTTAAAGCAAGTAGCTACCTGGGGAACACCAGAACAAATTATGTTTGTAGTAGGCGCTACTAAGGCGCAAGAGCTTGAAAATATTCGTTCCATAATTCCAAATCATTTTTTATTAGTACCTGGAGTAGGTGCACAAGGCGGTAGTTTAGCCGATGTAACTAAATATGGTAAAAATGAATCGGTGGGTTTATTAGTAAATGCAAGTAGGGCTATTATTTTCGCAAGTACTGAAAATGATTTTGCTGAAAAAGCAAATAGGGCTGCAGCCGCCTATGCTACCGAAATGAAAGGGCTACTATAAAAGACTTACTTCAATAGTACTATATTTTCTCCTTCCGTTTTAGCAATAAATAAAGTAGCTGCACTATTGCCAATAATATTGGTAATGGCTCTTGCCTCACTCATAAATTTATCTATGCCTAATAAAAAGGCCAAGCCTTCAATAGGAATTTTTTGCAAGGTGGCCAGGGTAGAAGCAAGTACAATGAATCCGCTTCCTGTAACACCTGCAGCTCCTTTAGAAGTGAGCATTAAAATAAATATCATAGTCACTAGTTCGCCGGTGCTTAATTGAACATTGTAAAGTTGTGCAATAAAAATAACAGCCATGGATAAATAAATAGAAGTCCCATCTAAATTAAAAGAATAACCAGTGGGTACTACCAAACCTACCACCGATTTTGAACAGCCCATTTTTTCCAATTTATTCATGAGTGACGGCATGGCCGGTTCTGAAGAAGAAGTAGCAAATACAATTAATAATTCTTCTTTAATATTTTTTATAAGTTGCCAAATAGATAAATTATAATACTTTAATAATAATCCAAGTATGACAAAAATAAATAGAGCCATGGTTAAATACATGGTCCCCATTAATTTACCTAGTGGAATTAAACTCGCTAAGCCATACTTACCTACCGCAAAGGCCATACCGCCAAAAGCAGCAATAGGGGCGAGGTACATAGCATATTTTAAACCTATAAAAACATAGTGTGTTAACCTGCCTAAAACATGTATGTATTTTTCTTTTTTGTTTAAGAAATTTAAGATTAATCCTACTATAATGGCTAACACTAGTATTTGCAAATTGGCATTAGTTTTTATGATTGACCAAATGTGAAAACTAGGAGCTGCTGTATATTTAGAAGGGTCTTGCATTTGTATGCCCTCTTTATTAATAGAGCCTGGTTTTAACCAAAGGGCCACCATCACCCCAATGGCTAATGAAAGGGTACTTACTATTTCAAAATACACCAAGGACTTTAATCCAATGCGCCCCACTTTTTTTAAATCGCCCATGCTGGCAATGCCTAGGGTGACGGTCAAAAAAATAATGGGGAAAGTGAATATTTTAATAATGCTAATAAAGTTTTTAGAAAGGGGCTCAAGCTGCAGGGCTAGGCTGGGTGAATAAATGCCTACTAAGACACCCGTAATGATGGCAATTAAAACGTAAAAACTTAGATGGGTGATAATCTTTCGCATATTAATTATTGTTATTGTAAATATACTTTTTTACTGCTGTTTCAGTTATCTTTGCACTTGATTGTTTTAATAATAAACTAATTTTTATGGCAGTAAGAACCGATTTATTTGAGTCTCCCGATTATTTTCAATTAGATGAATTACTAAGTGAGGAACATTTAATGGTCAGAAAAGCGGTGAGAGACTATGTCAAAAAAGAAATTTCACCCATTATAGAAGACTATGCACAACGTGCAGAATTCCCTACACAAATAATTAAACAATTAGGGGATTTGGGTTGCTTTGGTCCAACAGTGCCTGCAGAATATGGTGGTGGTGGCTTGGACTATATTAGTTATGGTATCATGATGCAGGAATTAGAAAGAGGGGATAGTGGTGTGAGATCTACTGCAAGTGTGCAAGGTTCACTCGTCATGTTTCCTATTCATGCATATGGTAGTGAAGCGCAAAAGAAAAAGTTTTTACCCAAACTAGCTTCTGGTGAATGGCTAGGTTGTTTTGGATTAACAGAACCAGATCATGGGTCTAACCCATCAGGTATGTTAACCAATATAAAAGACGCTGGGGATCATGTTATATTGAATGGTGCAAAAATGTGGATTAGTAATTCCCCCTTTGCGCAAGTAGCGGTGGTATGGGCTAAGAATGAAGCGGGAGAAATCGTAGGCGTCATTGTTGAAAGAGGAATGGAAGGATTTTCAACACCCACCACCCATAATAAATGGAGTTTACGTGCGAGTGCAACAGGAGAATTGGTATTTGATAATGTGAAACTGCCTAAGGAAAATATTTTACCCAATGTTAAAGGATTAAAAGGACCATTGAGTTGTTTGAATAAGGCAAGATTTGGTATCGCATGGGGCACAATTGGCGCTGCAATGGATTGTTATGATACTGCATTAAGATATAGTAAGGAGCGCATTCAATTTGGCAGACCTATTGGCGCATTCCAATTACAACAAAAGAAATTAGCAGAAATGTTGACTGAAATCACCAAAGCGCAATTAATGGTCTGGCGTTTGGGCGTATTAATGAATGAAGGTCGTGCCACTGCTGCTCAAATTAGTATGGCTAAAAGAAATAGTTGTGAAATGGCCACTAATATTACCAGAGATGCTAGACAAATGTTGGGTGGTATGGGTATTACGGGCGAGTACTCCGTCATGAGACATATGATGAATTTAGAAAGTGTTATTACCTATGAAGGCACACATGATATTCACTTGTTAATTACCGGAATGGATATAACAGGATTTAACGCATTTACATAGAATTGTTCAATAAAGAAAAACTGGGAAATGGCTGCCGATAAAATATTTTTAATTGGGATGATGGGTTCGGGCAAATCTTATTGGGCAAAAAAAATGGCTAAGTGGAATAAATGTGTGGGCTATGATTTAGATGCCTTGATTGAAATGAATGAAGAAAAAACAATTGCTGAAATTTTTAATGAAGACGGAGAGGACTATTTTAGAAAAGTGGAGGCTAAAATTTTAAGATGGTTTAAAGAGAAGAAAAAATTTATTATTGCTACAGGGGGCGGTACGCCTTGCTTTCAAGAAAATATGCATTGGATGAAAAAAGAAGGCATTGTGATTTGGTTGGATGAATCGGTAGAAGTTTTGGTAAAAAGAATATCTCCTGAAAAAAATCAACGCCCTTTAATTGCTAATTTAAGCGATACTCAAATTGCTAGTTTCATTGAAGATAAATTAGTGGAAAGACATGCATTTTATGGGCAAGCTCATTACCGATTAACCAGCAATCAAATCAGTGAAGCCGGCTTGAAAAAACTAATGGCAAAACATGCATCGTAAAATAATAATCTGGGGTTTGGCATTTTCTTTATTGGCAGTAGTACTCGGTGCCTTTGGGGCACATGCCTTAAAAGCATTCGTTAGCCAAGACAAATTACTAATATTTGAGACAGGGGTAAGGTATCAATTCATCCATGCATTGGCACTCATTACTTTGTCAATTTATGGAACTCAAAATGAGCAGCACTGGGGTGCACAAAAACTTGTAGGATGGGCTGGTCATTTCTTCATTGTGGGAACTTTCTTTTTTAGCGGTTCCTTGTATAGCTTAACTTTCCTTACTACTGCTAATCATCCTTTGATTCGTTTTATAGGTCCTATAACACCCTTGGGCGGACTTTGTTTTCTACTGGGTTGGGCCTTTTGGATAAGAGCAGTTTATTTGAATAAAGTGGATAAGTAGGCTCTGCTGTTTTCAATTTTACACATTTGTTCAAATTCCTTTTCCGTCCTATGGAGATAACTTATATTTGTTATCATGGCAAATACCCTAAAAAGTAAAAAACAATCTAAGATTAGTGAGGAGAATTTAAATCCCGATAAAGAAGCGGATGTATCGGTGAGCGAAATGGTGAAAGATGAAAGAACCTCCAAAATTATGGGAGCTATTAGTTTACTCATCACCTTATTTCTTTTTGTGGCTTTTACATCTTATTTATTTACTTGGCAGGACGATCAGGATATGGTTCAATTATGGCGCACGCATTTGTTTTCTATCAACGATTTAAAAGTAAATAATTTAATGGGCTATATAGGTGCCTTTGTAGCCTATCAAATCATGTTTAATGGTTTTGGACTTGCCGCTTATTTATTTTGTTCTTTCTTTTTTGTTTTAGGGGTGAATTTATTTTTCACCAAACCTATTTTTAGTTTATGGCGCAATGTTAGATATGTAATTTTGGGCTTACTCGTTATAAGTACTTGTGTAGCCTTTGTTACAGCAGGTGCTAATTTTTCTTGGGGAGGAGCACTTGGGGAATATAGCAGTAGTTGGTTAATTAAATGGGTGGGAAGTTTTGGAACGGGGGCTTTATTACTAGTGGCTGGCTTTAGTTATTTTATTTGGAGGTTTAATCCTAGTTTTAATGTACCTAGTTTTAATTTCTTAATACCGAAGAAAAAGCAAGCTACTTTTGAAGGCGATGATATTGTTGATACCGACGAAACAGCTGTCAAACAAGAATGGGATTTAAATGCTGCAGAAAATCCTACGCTAGGAGGGAATAAATTAAATACGACCACTGATTCTTTTGATGAATTAAGTTTGGAAACTGAAAAAGTATTGGAGCCGCAAGTATTACCTGCAGCACTAACGCCAACACTTATTGATACAGAGGAGCCCGCCATTATTAATGAATATGTTGAAGACAGTACTCCTGCTACTGAAAAAATAAATATAGAAGATTTTAATGGAGAATTATTAGAAGACCTTGATTTAGAAATTAAACCAGTAGCCAAAGAAGTAATTGTACCTGTAGGAAGTATTGGCACTGCCTATGATGCCACTTTGGATTTAAAAAATTACAAGTACCCAACTATTAATTTATTGGAAACCCATGGCTCGGAAAAAATTGTACAAGACCCTGAAGAATTGGAGACCCATAAGAATCAAATAATTGCAACACTAAAAAATTATGATATTGCCATTCAGCGAATAGCTGCTACAGTAGGGCCTACGGTAACCTTGTATGAAATTGTACCAGCGCCTGGTGTGCGTATTAGTAGAATTAAAAATTTAGAAGACGATATTGCTTTAAGTTTAGCTGCATTAGGTATTCGTATCATTGCACCTATTCCTGGAAAAGGAACCATTGGTATTGAAGTGCCGAATATTAGAAAGTCAGTGGTGAGTATGAAAACATTACTGGCCAGTGAGAAATTTCAAAATAGTAAGTTTTCCTTACCCATTGCCATTGGTAAAAAAATTGATAATGAAAATTTCATTGTTGACTTAGCAAGTATGCCTCACTTGTTAATGGCAGGTGCTACAGGTCAGGGTAAGTCGGTGGGATTGAATGCTATACTAGTTTCCTTATTATATAAGAAGCATCCTTCGCAATTAAAGTTTGTTTTAGTAGATCCTAAGAAAGTAGAATTAAGTTTATACCGTGTCATAGAAAAACATTTCTTAGCAAAACTACCTGGAGAGCAAGATGCCATTATCACTGATACTAAAAAAGTAATCAATACACTCAACGCCTTATGTATTGAGATGGACAATAGATACGATTTATTAAAGGAAGCAGGTTGTAGAAATATTAAAGAGTACAATGATAAATTTACGGCGCGTAGGTTGAATCCAGAAAAGGGTCATCAGTTTTTACCTTTTATTGTTTTAGTAGTGGATGAGTTTGCTGATTTAATAATGACTGCGGGTAAAGAAGTGGAAATGCCTATTGCACGTTTAGCTCAACTAGCAAGAGCGGTAGGTATACATTTAATTATTGCTACCCAAAGACCAAGTGTAAATATTATTACAGGAACTATTAAAGCGAATTTCCCTGCGCGTATTGCCTTTAAAGTGTCCAGTAAAATTGACAGTAGAACTATTTTAGATGCCGGTGGCGCAGAACAATTAATTGGTAAAGGTGATATGCTGGTAAGTTATAATGGAGAAATTACGCGTTTACAATGTGCTTTTGTAGATACCCCTGAAGTGGACCGCGTTTGTTCTTTTATTGCCGATCAAAAAGGATATCCTCAAGCATTCTTATTACCTGAATACGTGGATGAAAAAGAAATGGATGCAGGTAATTTTGATTCTGGAGCAAGAGATGTATTATTTGAAGAAGCAGCCAGACTTATTGTAAGTGCTCAAATGGGTTCCACTTCCTTAATACAACGTAGAATGAAATTGGGCTATAATAGAGCCGGTAGGGTAATGGATCAGCTAGAGTCGGCAGGACTGGTGGGCCCAAGCCAGGGTTCTAAGCCTAGAGAGGTTTTATATAAGACTGAGGCCGATTTAAACACCTTTTTAAAAGGACTTGATTAAATAAAGCAGAAAACTTTGCCTTAATTTAACACTAACTTAAACATCCATTCTTTAATTTTGTCCAAACCTCATTGTATCAATAATCGCTATTTTATGAGATCCCCCTTAGTGCTGCTCGCTTTTTTTGCCTGTTTGTCGACATTTGCTCAAAAGGACCCATCCGCCAAGGCCATTTTAAACCAAATGGGGGCAAAAGTGAAGGATTCTAAGGGCATCTTAGTTAGTATACAATTGGTCTCTAAAAATAGTCAAGGCAAAGCAATGGGCACCAAGCAGATAAACTTAAAGATGAAGGGAGATAAGTATTATCTAAAACAAGGGGTAATGGAAATACTTTGTGATGGTAAAATAATCTATAATTTTGACGGGGCAAATTCCATTTCAAAGTCCAGTGTTGCGGAGTCGGACCAAACCCTAAGTCCTCAAAAATTATTAGCAGGCAACTACGATAAAGACTTCAATTACAGTCTTTTAGGTCAAACAAATTCGAATGCTACCATTGAGCTCATTCCTTTGGATAAGCGCAAGAGTTTTCAAAAAGTAACCTTAGTCATTGACAAGCTAAAATCGGCCCTTTCTTCGGCCTCTATATTAGATAAAAGCAATAATAGCACGCTTGTAAAAGTACTTTCTATTAATTATACAGCTGTTTTAGCCGATAATCTATTCCTCTTCAATAGGGCCAAGTACCCAAAAAACGTGGAAATTTTTGATTGATTTACGCCTTTTTACACTTATCTTCGCAGCCGAAATAAAAAATAAAACCGTAGTTAAAAGTTAACTACAAAAAAAGAAGTTTTACAATGGCTATATTAACATCAGAAAAGAAAGCAAACATTTTTGCTGAATTTGGCGGAAAAGCAACTAATACAGGTTCTATTGAAGGACAAGTTGCTTTATTAACCGAGCGTATTGCGCACATTTCAGGTCACCTGAAAGCAAACCACAAAGACCATTCAACTCAAAGAGGTTTAATGCAATTAGTGGGTCAGCGTAAGCGTTTATTGGTTTATTTACAAAAACATAACCTAACTGGTTACCGCGCACTAATTGAAAAATTAGGCTTAAGAAAATAATCAATAAAAACAAATTATAGGCTGTCCCAACTGTACAACACGGTTGGGATTAGTCGTTTATATACTATCTATTCTAACAAAGAAAAGATCTAAAAAAATTAAAATGATAACACAACCTAAATCAGTCAAGTTTGAAATAAATCCAGGTCAAGAGGTATTTATTGAAACAGGTAAATTAGCACGTCAAGCAGACGGCGCTGTTACAGTAAGACAAGGCAATTGTATTTTACTAGCCACCGTTGTTGCCAATAAAGATCCTAAAGAAGGACAAGACTTTTTTCCTTTAAGCGTAGACTACCAAGAAAAATTTGCATCAGCAGGTCGTATTCCTGGTTCTTTTTTCAAAAGAGAAGCGCGTTTAAACGATTATGAAATATTAACCAGCCGTTTAATTGACCGTGCACTTCGTCCTTTATTCCCTGAAGATTATTTATGTGATGTACAAGTATTAATCTCTTTGATATCAAGTGATGAAAATGTAATGCCCGATTCATTAGCTTGTCTTGCAGCCTCTGCAGCATTAGCCGTTTCAAATATTCCTATCAAAGAAATTATTTCTGAAGTACGTATTGGTCGTATCAAAGGAGAATTTATTATCAATCCTTCTAAAGCACAATTAGCTATTTCTGATTTTGAATTTTTGATTGCGGCTACAGATAAGAATTTGATGATGGTGGAAGGAGAGGCGAAAGAATGTTCTGAAGAAGAATTAGTTCAATGTTTAGAAATTGCACATGAAGCCATTCGCAAACAAATTAAAGCACAAGCGGAGTTAAGAAAAGTAGTAGGTATTACTGAAGTGCGTGATTATAAAAAACCAGAACAAGATATTGCTATTAAAGATAAAGTATATGCATTTGCCAAAGCGAAAGTAACGGCGATTGCTGAAATGGGTTCTGCTAAGCATGAAAGAAGCGATGCCTTCTCTGCATTGAAAAAAGAAATTATCGAACATTTAGGAACTGACATTACCGACTTGCAAAAGAAATTAGCAGGTAAGTATTACGAGGACTTAAAATGGGAACTAGTAAGAGATATGATGGTGGACAAACGTATTCGTTTAGATGGTCGTAAGTTAGATCAAGTGCGTCCTTTAGCCATGGAAGTAGATCCACTTCCAACACCGCATGGTTCTTCTTTGTTCACAAGAGGAGAAACTCAATCTTTAACCACTGTTACTTTAGGTACTAAGTTAGATGAGTTAATGCAAGAGACTGCAGCAAGTGCTGAATACACTAAATTTTTCTTACACTATAATTTCCCTCCCTTCTCTACAGGAGAAGTGAAAATGATGCGTGGTGTAGGTCGTCGTGAAGTAGGTCATGGTAATTTAGCCATGCGTTCTTTAAAACAAATGTTACCAGACACAACTACTTTCCCATATACATTAAGAGTTGTTTCAGATGTATTAGAATCAAATGGTTCTTCTTCTATGGCAACAGTTTGTGCTGGTTCATTAGCACTAATGGATGCAGGTGTGCCAATGCCTAAGCACGTGAGTGGTGTGGCTATGGGATTAATTTCAAGAGAAGATGGTAAGTACGCCATTTTAACAGATATCCTAGGAGATGAAGATCATTTAGGAGATATGGATTTTAAAGTAACTGGAACACGCGATGGTATCTGTGGTGTACAAATGGATATAAAAGTAGACGGATTAAGTATGGACATTATGCGTGAAGCATTGTCTCAAGCTAAAAAAGGTCGCTTACATATTTTAGATGCAATGTATGAGTGTATGCCAGCTGCGCGTGCCGATGTGAAACCACATGCACCAAGAATGGTGAAGTTAATTATTGATAAAGAATATATTGGAGCAGTCATCGGGCCAGGTGGTAAAATCATCCAAGAGATGCAAAGAACAACTGGTGCGACTATTAATATTGAAGAAGTAGGTAACCATGGTGAAGTAAGTATCTTCTCTGCTAACAAGGATAGCTTAGACGCTGCTGTGAAGTGGATCAATGGTATTGTAGCTGTTCCAGAAATTGGTGATGAGTACGAAGGGGTAGTGAAGGGGGTGAAAGAGTTTGGAGCCTTTGTAGAATTCATGCCAGGCAAACAAGGTTTATTACACATTAGTGAAATAAGCTGGAAGCGTTTGGAAACAATGGATGGTATCTTTAACGAAGGAGATATAGTAAAAGTAAAATTGGTTGGTTTGGATCCTAAAACAGGTAAGTTCAAATTAAGCCATAAAGCTTTATTACCTCGTCCAGAGCAAGCGCCTCGTGAAGACCGCGGTTAATTTTTCTGCACCTTTTTTAAATTTAAAGGCTTGAAAAATTCTATTTGATTTTTTAAGCTGAGAATGATAAGATTCGACTTAAGAACTTTGATTATATTAATGCCCCGATAAGTCGGGGCATTTTTTGTAGGTTACATTTGATCCATAACATTACTTTTAATTTGTTCCTTAATAAACCAATTGAATAAATTCAATTCCGAGTCGAACTTTCGAGCCTGCGTAGAGAGAGACGAGGGATTGGGATTTATTCAATAGGGTAAGGTATCTTTGCAAATAATTAAAGCTCCCTAAAACAACCCAATGTCTAAAGAATATATACAGATAGCCTTCGATTTTGAAAACCAGGACCAATTTGAGATGCTAGTGGCCCAGTTATCGGCACTAGGATTTGATGGGTTTAATGAAGAGCAGGCGAGTCTAGGCATTAACGATGGAGTAAAAATGTCTAATACACTTGGGGAAGGCGCAGGCCATTGCAAAACCTTTATACTGAAGGGTGAATTTGAGGCTAATTTTTTGGATAATGAATTAGATATTATATTCAAACAGTATAATATAAAGTATTCTAAATCAATAATTAAAGAAGAAAATTGGAATGCTCTATGGGAATCTAATTTTGAGCCAGTAAGAGTAGCTAATTTTGTAGGTATTCGAGCTCATTTTCATCCAATTTTTGACCCTAAAGTTAGTTTTGAGATAGAGATTACACCCAAAATGAGCTTTGGAACGGGACATCATGCCACTACATTCACCGTTATTGAATTAATGGAATCAATGGACTTTAAGGGGAAGTCGGTATATGACTTTGGAACCGGCACAGGTATTCTAGCCATCCTTGCTGAAAAGCTAGGGGCGGCATCGGTTTTGGCCGTTGATAACGATGATTGGTGTATCGAAAATTCGATGGAGAACATAGAAAACAATGATTGCCAATTGGTTAGCATAGAAAAAGTAGAATCGGCCTATCAAGACAAAAAATTTGACATTATTATAGCCAATGTAAATAGGCATATAATTGAAGCCAATATGCTTGCATTAACCCAACTAGCCCTTCCGGGTTCGGTATTGGTATTAAGTGGTTTACTTATTGAGGATCAAGTAGAAATGATTCAATTAGCAAATAATAATGGCTGGAAATTTCAAAAATCAAGGCCTTTAAATGGCTGGATTAGCTTATTATTTTACTTTAATTAAAAGTTTAGTTCACAGTGTTAACAAATCATTAATTTTTTTCGTCGTATCTTTGTCCTCCAACAAATTTACAATGACAGAAATTATTCTAATTATACTGGCCTATATCATCGGTTCTATTCCTACAGCAGTGTGGGTGAGTAAGTCGGTGTTTGGTATTGATATTAGAGATTACGGAAGTGGAAATGCTGGTGCTACCAACACTTTTAGGGTACTAGGTTCAAAATGGGGCAGCTTTGTAATGCTTGTTGATGTTACAAAGGGTGTTATTGCAACTTCCTTGTACATTCTTATTCCATTTTATTTAACCCACGAACTAGCAAGAACTAATTTTATGATAGCCCTTGGAATAGTGGCTGTCCTTGGACATATATTTCCCATTTTTGCCAATTTCAAAGGTGGAAAAGGGGTGGCAACTTTATTAGGAATGGCCTTAGCTATTCAACCAGTGGTTGCTTTACTTTGCTTAGTAGTATTCTTAATTACTTTGCTTTCAACCCGATTTGTGTCATTAAGCTCTATTTTGGCAGGAGTAGCTTTTATGGTATTGATCCTTTTTATTTTCAAAGAAAAGGATGCTATCTATCGCCTTTTCGCAATAATAGTGGCCTTGATGGTGGTGGTTTCTCATCAGAAAAACATCAGCAGGCTTATGAAGGGTACCGAAAGCAAAGCACCCATTTTCAAAAATAGAGATAGAAGAAACCTTAAATAAGGCTTTGTTTATCAAATTTTAAAGATTTCATTAGTATTATAGCTCAAAAAAAATAGAATTTCGTAACTTCGCCGTCCGTTAAAACCTTAAAGCCATGTCAGGTAATCAGAATATTTTAGAGAAATTACAACTAAAGGATGAGAAAAATTTACTGATTCAAGGACTGCCTTCTTCTGTAGAAAAGCAGTTTGCCAAGCTTTCTTACAACAAGAACCTAACCCCGCTCTTAAAGACTAGAAAAATCGATTTTGCGCTTATTTTCGCTATCAATCAATTACAATTGAATAATATCTTAAAAGAGGTATTTCCAGCCTTGCATCCAGAGAGTAAATTATGGATTTCTTATCCTAAGACCACTTCTAAAATAGTCTCTGATTTAAATAGAGACGCTAGCTGGGAAATTTTATCGAAAAACGAATACGAGGCGGTAAGACAAGTTACCTTAGACCATGTATGGACAGCAATGCGTTTTAAGAAATTAGACCAAATACCAAATAGAAACAGAACCTTCGTTGAATTCAAGGCTGCCGATATTAAAGTAGACGACTTTGAAAAAAGATTAATTGCCCTTCCTATTGAATTAGATAAATTATTTGGTGCACATGAAGAAGCTAGAGAATTCTTTGTTTCTTTATCTATATTGAATCAAAAAGAATATTTAAGTTGGATCCAAGGTGCTAAGAAGGAAGAAACCAAACAAAAGCGTTTGGAATCAACTGTTGAAAAATTATTAGCTGGGAAGAATAGCCCATCCGAAAAGTAGTTATTTCAAAATAACCGTTCCAATACCTTGTGTTAATTCACGCTCCACTTCTTTTAAATGCTTATGTATTTGAAGTAATTGTATTTGTTCTTTTTCAGCGGCTGTTTCTAGGTCCATCTGATTTTGGCTAATCATCTTCTTTACCTTTCTTAATTTAAAGTACATTAAGCCTATTTCAATTTCATTGATAATATCTTTTACTACCTCACGCTCTGGCTTACCTAATTTTTCATTCCATCTTGTACTTAATTCATGGTCAGGTTCAAATAAACTCACTACCCATTTTTGTACTCTTTCATCTTCATGGTATTGAAGCGTTTTGCCATTGGGTAGCTTGCCATCGTAAAACCATTTTTTATAAGCCTCTACCAAATAAACCATATCCTCATTTTCTAGTGGGAAAGATTCTATTTCATCAAAAATCCACTGCGCCACTAATTTATTTTCTTTAGTAAGTTCATTACCATATTCAATAATAAGTTTTACTAAATTTTTCTCGTGGGCTAAATCTTTATCAGTAAATAAGTCTGTATCCTGTTGTTGTTCTTGTCCTTGAGCAAAGCTAGGCATTAGAATAGCGGCTTCGTCATAAGACATCTTCTTTTCTTCTTTTACTATTTTATCACGCTTAAACTTATTCACGAGTTGTGTTAAGCCTGTCTCGTCAATACGCAGTAGGGATGCGCACTTTTTTACATATTCTTGCAGCTTGGTAAAATCTTCAGGTTTATTAATTTTACTTAATGTTTCTGCAATCTGGTTCACCAAGCTGTTCTTTTTATTCAAGTCGCCACCCACTTCTTTTAATTGCACTTCTAATTGAAATAATACAAAATCTTTTTTAGCAGACTGTACAAATTCTCTAAAAGCGTCTGGCCCCACTTTATTGACATAACTATCTGGGTCTTCTTTATCAGGAATTAAAACGAGTTGCACATTTAATCCTTCTTCCAAGGCCATGTCTAATCCGCGTAAGGCTGCTTTCACACCCGCCGCATCTCCGTCGTAAATAATGGTTAGGTTCTGTGTGTATTTTTTGATGAGTCTTAACTGGTCAATGGTTAAAGATGTACCACCACTGGCCACCACATTTTCAATACCTGCTTGGTGAAGACTTACCACATCGGTATAACCTTCTACAAGTAAACATTCATTTAATTTATCAATAGAAGTTCTTGCAAAATAAGAACCATATAATATTTTACTTTTTACATAAATATCATTCTCGGGAGAGTTAATGTATTTAGGTGACTTATCGTTCTTCGCAATTTGTCTTGCACCAAATCCAATAATTTTTCCAGTAGTATTATGAATAGGGAAAATAATACGGTCTCTATAATTATCCTGCCACTCGCCATTTCGCTCTACCACTAAACCCGTTTTCGCAAAAAGTTCAGGATTGAATTGATTTTGAAGTAAGGCCTTGGCTAAACTATCTTTATCGGAAGGGTTATAGCCAATTTTAAATTTTTCTACAATGGGTTTTAAAAAACCTCTATGCTGCATATAGCTTTGCGCAATAGATTCACCGGCCTCTGTTTCCCAGTATTGTTTGGCGAAAAAATCCATCGCGAAATTATTAATAGCATATAAACTATCGGCTACTTGCTGTGCTAATTTTTGTTCAGGACTACTTTGCGTTTCTTCAATTTCAATATTATACCTAGCTGCTAACCATCTTAAAGACTCTACATAACTATACTTCTCATGTTCCATTAAAAAAGTAATAGTATTGCCACTTTTGCCACAGCCGAAACATTTGTAAATTTCTTTGGCAGGAGAGACAGTAAACGAAGGCGATTTTTCGTTGTGAAAAGGACAGTTGCCTATAAAGTTGGTACCTCTTTTTTTCAACTTCACAAATTCACCCACTACATCAATGATGTCAATTCGGTTGGTGATTTGTTGAATGGTATTGGAGGTAATCATGAAGGCGAAAATAACTAATCTTAAGAGAAAATAAGGCTATTCTTGGTTCGAAAACTCCATGTCGTCACTATCCAACAATTCCCTTTCAATTTCCTCCATCTGAATAATATCCCAAGCCTCTGATTCGGTGGGGGTCATGTTCAACATTTCGGCATAATCGGTCAAATCAAGGGTGTCCTGAAGGCTATCTGACAGGCAACAAATGACAAATGAGGTATTATTCTCATAGAAGCTGCCCTGTCCTTCTGCTAATTGGACAATCACCGGTAAGTCCCAGCGGGCCACTTGGCCTAGGTTCAAAACCAGGTTTTTAGGGGCTTTGGCACCTATTTTTGCTATAATTTGGGCTAATTCTGGCACGAGATTTGAACTAAGGCTATTATCGAGAATGGTAAGGACAGTAAATTTCTCTTTTAGTTCGGTTTTGTATTGCATATTGGCTTAAGAATAAAAGGTTGATAAACAAGTAATACTTAACATACTTTAGGTCAAAAATATTCGTTATTCTTGTAACAGCTCGAAATAGATATATGGATAATAATTTTTCAACACAAGTTAAGGAAATCATCTCTTATAGCCGTGAAGAGGCTTTGAGATTAGGTAATGACTTTATAGGCGCTGAGCATTTAATGCTAGGCCTTATAAGAGACCAGGAAAATACTGCGATAAAGGTATTGAAGCAGTTGAATGTAAATTTAGCTGAGCTTAGAAAAGAAATTGAATTAGCCGTTAAGGATAAGTCGGGTAAAAACGTTGCTAATATTAATAGCTTGCCTTTAACCAAGCAAGCTGAAAAAGTAATTCGTGTTACGGTACTAGAAGCGAAGGCACTTAAAAGCCCCATGGTAGAAACAGAGCATTTACTTTTAAGCATCTTAAAAAACAAAGAAAACATAGCCACTCAAATTTTAAATCAATTTGATATTGACTATGATTTATTCAGGGCTGAATTAGGCATGATAGGTTCTAGTTCATCTGAACCTATTAACCCTCCCAATGCAGAATTCCCAGAAGAAGGAGATGATGAATTTGAAGAAGAGAAAAGAGGGGGCGGTGCGGGTGCCTTTGGTGCTGCATCAAAAGCAAAGCCTGCTAGTCCTAATAAATCAAAAACACCGGTACTAGATAATTTTGGTCGTGATATTACCAAGCTTGCAGAAATGGATTCTTTGGATCCCATTGTAGGTCGTGATGCAGAAATAGAAAGAGTAAGTCAAATTTTAAGTAGAAGAAAAAAGAATAATCCCATTTTAATAGGTGAGCCGGGTGTGGGTAAGACGGCCATTGTTGAAGGTTTAGCCCTTCGTATTGTGCAAAGAAAAGTAAGTCGCGTATTATTTGATAAGCGTGTTATTTCTTTAGACTTAGCTGCACTTGTTGCGGGTACTAAATACAGAGGACAGTTTGAAGAGCGTATGAAGGCCATTATGAATGAGCTTGAAAAAAATAGAGATGTTATTTTATTTATTGATGAAATACATACTATTGTGGGCGCAGGTGGAGCAAGCGGTTCATTAGACGCTTCTAATATCTTTAAGCCAGCCTTAGCGCGTGGAGAATTACAATGTATTGGTGCTTCCACTTTGGACGAGTATCGTATGCACATTGAAAAAGATGGCGCCTTAGATAGACGTTTCCAAAAAGTAATCATTGAGCCACCAAGTGTAGCGGATACCATTATTATCTTAAATAATATCAAATCAAAATACGAGGATTATCATAGCGTCGTATACGATCAAGAAGCCATTGAAGCTTGTGTGAAATTAAGCGACCGTTATATGACCGACCGTTTACTTCCAGACAAAGCCATTGATGTATTAGATGAAGTGGGTGCCAGAGTGCATTTGAAAAATATTAATGTGCCTTTAGATATTGTTGATTTAGAAAAACAAATTGAAGAAGTTAAGAACGAAAAAAATAGAGTGGTTAAAAGCCAACGCTTTGAAGAAGCCGCTAATTTAAGAGATACAGAGAAAAAATTAGGGGAGGCTTTAGAAAAAGCAAAAACTACTTGGGAAGAAGAAAGTAAGAACAAGCGTTTCCCTATCAATGAAGAAAATATTGCTGAAGTAGTAAGCATGATGACGGGTATTCCTGTAAAAAGAATGGTGGAAGCAGAAACGACTAAGCTTAAAAAGATGACGGAGGAAATGAAGACTGAAGTTATTGGACAAGACGAAGCCTTAGGCAAAGTGGTAAAAGCCATTCAAAGAAATAGGGTGGGTTTAAAAGATCCTAGAAAACCAATAGGTACTTTTATTTTCTTAGGTCCAACAGGCGTGGGTAAAACGGAGCTAGCGAGAGCACTTGCCAGAAATTTATTTGACTCAGAAGATTCTTTAATTAGAATTGACATGAGTGAGTATATGGAAAAGTTTTCTGTAAGCCGTTTAATTGGAGCGCCTCCAGGTTATGTAGGATATGAAGAAGGCGGTCAGTTAACGGAGAAGGTACGCCGTAAGCCTTACTGCGTCATACTTTTAGATGAAATAGAAAAAGCACATCCAGATATTTATAATATTTTATTACAAGTATTAGATGATGGTATATTAACAGACGGCCTAGGTAGAAAAGTAGATTTTAAAAATACTTTAATTATCATGACTTCTAATATTGGCGCTCGTCAATTGAAAGAGTTTGGTGATGGAGTAGGATTCGCCACTGCTACGCGGGTGCTTCAAACCGACGAAAACAATAGATCTGTTATTGAAAAAGCTTTAAAGAGAACTTTCTCTCCTGAATTTTTAAATAGAGTAGACGATGTGGTGGTGTTTAATTCATTGACTAAGGAAAATATTTTTTTAATCATTGACATCATCATGAAAAATGTCTTAAGTCGTTTAGTGAATTTAGGATTAAATTTAGTTTTATCTGAAGAGGCAAAAGGCTTTATTGCAGATAAAGGCTATGATGTTCAATTTGGAGCAAGACCATTACATAGAGCTATTCAAAAATATATTGAAGACCCTCTAGCAGAAGAAATCTTAAACCATAGTGTTAAAGAAGGCGATACCTTAATGGGCGATTTAGATAAAGAAAATAATAAGCTTGTTTTTACTTTACAAAAAAAGGAAAAAGAGAAAGCGCCTAAGGCACCTAAAGAACCTAAAGAAGACTAAGGATTACCCCAGCGGTAACTACTTGCTTTTAGTGCTGCTAAGTCAAGTATGCGGTGCACCACAGTGTAAGCCACTTCTTCAATGGTTTGAGGCTTGCTATAAAAACTAGGCGTGGCCGGACATATAATTCCACCTGCTAAAGTAATTGTTTCCATATTTTTAATATGAATTAAGTTATAGGGGGTTTCGCGCGCTACGAGTATGAGCTTTCTTCTTTCTTTTAGAACAACATCCGCAGCTCTAGTCACTAAATCATCACTGATACCACTTGCAATACGACCTAAAGTGCCCATACTACAAGGAACAATAATCATGATATTATACTGCGCCGATCCTGAGGCAAAGGGGGCGTTAAAATCGTTTTTTTGATAAAAATGAAAGGGGTATTTGCTGTAATCTTGATTGCCTAATTCTGTCTCCCAAACAATCTTTGCATTATCGCTCATGACAATGCCCACCGCCTCTATCTGGTCCGGCATTTGGCTTAAACTGTCTAATAAGCATTTAGCGTAAATAGCGCCACTGGCACCTGTAATAGCTACTACAATTTTATTCATATACTATTAACAAAAATAGGCACTAATTGTTGAATTTTTAATAGAAGACTTACATTAAGGCCTAAATCTTGCTTAAGATGGATTTTTATAATTAATTTACAGTAACCCCAAAATACTAATTTTTGCCTAATTGTAAAAAGAATATTTCAACCTATGAGTATCCATAAAGTATTTTGTTTTGGGGAAATTTTATTGCATTACGCACCCCCTTCGGGTACTAATTATATAGAAAGTCAAAATACGCCCTTTTATTTAGGAGGTGCTGAATTAAATGTGGCCACTGCATTAGCCAACTGGGATATGCCTGTAAAATATGGAACAGCCATGCCTTCTCATTTTTTAACAGATATAATTATTAGTGACTTATCTAAAAAAAATATCGATACATCGGCTATTCAATTTTCTGGTAACCGAATTGGTTGCTTTTACTTAGCCGCAGGATTAGACATGAAAAATGCAGGTGTAGTATATGATAGAGACAATTCTTCCTTTGCAAGTATTCAAAAAGGAAGCATTGATTGGAAAGAAGTCTTAAAAGACGTGAGTTGGTTTCATTTTTCTGCCATATCGGCCTCTCTTACTCAAAATGCAACGGATGTTTGCTTGGAGGCTTTAATAGCAGCTACTGACTTGGGTATTCCAATTTCAGTGGACTTAAATTATAGATCTAAATTATGGCAGTATGGAAAAACGCCTATTGAAGTAATGCCTCATTTGGTTAAGTATTGTAATGTATTAATGGGTAATCTTTGGGCGGCAGAAGAAATGTTGGGAATTAAATCGACTATTAAATCAAGCGAAGGTTGTACTCAAGAACATTTAGTAGAAGCTGCACATAAAAGTATGTTAAACTTGAAAGAACAGTTTCCTTTGTTAAATACCATTGCCTATACATTTAGGTTAGCTGAAACTTATTTTGGAGTCATGTATAATAAAAATAATCTTTATACGTCACCCACTTATAATATGAATGAAGTAAAAAATATAGTGGGTACGGGTGATTGCTTTATGGCGGGACTTATTTATGGAATACGCCATAATAATACACCAGATGAAATCATCAATTTTGCAGCTGCAGCAGCAGTAGGTAAATTATATGAATTAGGAGATGCTACAGAACAAAGCCTAGAACAAATTAAAAATAGTATGCTATGATGACAGAAGAACAAATGAAAGCTTATGTACAAAAGGTAAAATTATTGCCTTTATTTTATCATGATGAAATTGAAGTATGTAAAGAAATGGTGAAAGCTTTATATGCGGCTGGTATTAGATGTATTGAATTTACCAATAGAGGGCCTAAGGCATTGGAGAATTTTAAATTATTATTATCGCATAGAAATGAAAATTATCCCGATTTAATAATACCCATTGGCACTATTCAAAATCAAAAGCAGGCGGAGGCTTTTATTGAAGCAGGAGCCGACTTTTTAATAAGTCCATTCTTTGATCAGTCCATTGCCGATGTTGCTTATTTGCATAAAAAACTATGGATACCTGGTTGTATGACTACCACTGAAATTCATATGGCCAAAAATGCAGGATGTGATTTGATTAAATTATTTCCAGGCAATGTTCTAGGGCCAGGTTTTGTAACTGCTATTAAACCTTTATTTCCTAGACTTAGTTTTTTAGTGACGGGAGGGGTGGATACTAGTAAAGAAAATTTAACTGCTTGGTTTAAAGCAGGTGTAGTTGGAGTAGGAATGGGTAGTAAACTAATAAATGAGGAAGTATTGGCTACAAAGAATTATGCCGCTATAGAAACTGAGACAGCAAAAGCCTTGGCTATTATAAACTCTTTGTAGTAATTCTTTATAGTAAGTTCTAATCTACCTTATACATTTTTTCGTAATATTCTTCGGCCATTCTATTACTATCAAATTGGAAACGAACATCCTTCATTCCATTTTGTGTAATCTCACGCCAAGTATCTCTGTTGTCATAATACATAGGAACAATTTGTTCTTCTAGAATTTTATAGAGTTCATCTAAATCGTAATCGTCTTGTTGTTGGGTGCTCATGTTGGCATAATCGGCCTTAGGAATCACAAAGCCATTATTACCATGGTTAATAAATTCTGGTATCCATCCGTCGTCGGTAGAAAAGTTAATGGAACCATTCATAGCAGCAGTCATGCCACTTGTTCCAGAAGCTTCTCGAGGTACTCGAGGGTTATTCAACCAAACATCTGAAGCCTGTTTCATTCTCTTGCTCAATCCTAATTCATAACCAATTAATACAGCTACATTATGATAGTTCTTGCTTAAGTGTACTAAATTATTAAATTGAGAAATAGCAGGATGATCCACTGGATAAGGTTTCCCTGCGAAAATAATTTGTACTGGATATTTTGCATTAGCAAGTAATTTCTCAAATCGCTTCATATCCCATGATAAGAAATCGGCTCTTTTGTATCCTGCAAAACGTCTTGCCCAAACAATGGTGAGTACATTGGGGTCAAATACTTTTCCAGTTTGATCTGCTACTATTTCAAAAGCACGTTTTTTCAAATACATTTTACGATCATCAAATCCGACTTCATCTTGATTTTCTGCAAAACGGTATAATTGTTTATCGGCCCAGTAGCGCCAGTTCTGTGCATTGGTTATATGTGTGATAGGGCAGATGCCATCATACTTACTCCATAATTCTCTACTCACATGTCCATGTAGTTCAGAAACGCCATTGGCTTTTCTTGCAAAACGAAGGGCTGCTAAGGAGTGATTGAACTGGTCATCCTGAATGCCTGTTAATTTTCTCACTTCATCCATACTTAGGCCACAGAAATAACCCATCTTATGACATAAATAAATATCATGCTTTTCATTACCTGCTTCTTCAGGTGTGTGCGTGGTGAATACTAAACGTTTTTTAACTTCTGCTAAGGACTTATATTTATTTAATAAATAAAAGGCTGCAGAAAAACCATGAGCCTCATTTAAATGATATACTTCCGGGTTGAAATTTAATTCGTCAATTAGTTTAGCGCCGGCTACGCCTAATAAAATAAATTGAGCCACCTTGGTAGCTACATTCGCATCATATAAACGGTGCGTGATGGTTTGAGAAACATAATCGTTCTCAGGTAAGTCGGTACTTAATAAAAATAGGGGCGCACTGCAAAAAGTATTGGGGGCTAAATAAAAAGCCTTCACCCATACTGGATGGTCATGAATAAGTATTTGGTATTTAATGCCAGTATCTTCTAGGAAAGAGTACATTTTTTCCATAAAAGTTACTTGCAAAGTTTGGTCTTGATTTCTGGCTTGATCATAATAACCATACTTCCATAATATACCTACACCAATTAAATTTTGGTTTAATTCAAAAGCACTTCTTAAGTGTGAGCCTGCTAAAAATCCTAGGCCACCACTGTATATTTTTAAGGGTTGATGAATGGCAAATTCCATAGAAAAATAAGCTGCCTTTTTCTTGAATTGATCATTGATAGCATAAGGCACTTGATAATTTCTAAAGTTCATACAAACGGGTTTGGTTATTTGACTGCAATATAATGGTATTTGAAGAAAATGTAATTATTACACATTAAACTGTGGATAAGAAACAGCTCTAGGGCTTGATTGTGGATTATTTCTTCTTTTTAAGCTTTCTTTTTTTATCGTAACTATCATTGAAATAGCAGGTCATGTTGCGATGATTACCGCAGTTACCATCTTCTTTAATATTAATAACATTGCCTTGTATGGTAAAATGAATAATACAAGGGTCGCCTTTTTCGGAATAGGTTGCTTGGTTTTTTGTGAAGTTAAGTATACCTTTTAATTCGCCTGTGCAACTGCCATTTTGTTTTTCAAAATGTAGGAAAAATTGATATTTATTCTGAACAGCGTAGTCTCTAATGGAAATAAAATTTTTACCATCTCTTGCATAGTCCCCACTATAGGTATTAATCATAGACATGGTGTCTAGTGGGTTAAGTATTTTTTTAGTTTCTGGTTTTTTATTACTGTCGAAATAAATTAATCGAAAACTACTATCGGTATAAGCCCAACCTTTTTTTTCATAAGTAAGAGAGTTATCGTCGGCTAATTTATTTTCTTCCACTAAAAAAGAAGGCTCTCTATTAATATTTAAATTTTTGCCATACATTTTAGAACTATGATTTTCTTCATTGAATTCAGTAATTACTTTATAATCTAAGAACTTATTTTTCTTACTAAATACGACCACGGCTATTTCTTGTTTTTTTGGATGACTCACATTTAATAATAAATAGTATTCTGCTTCCTTTTCAATTCTAATAATAGGATGTAGGAAAGCTTTTTTATCTTTTATGCCTACTACGTTTTCAACAATAGAGTCTGGCACAAACTGAGCCAATGCCTTACGACCTATAATTAAAGTATCAGTAAACTTGTGTAAATTGGAATCGGAAATAGAAGCAGGTAAACTAGCAGCTTTAAATGCTTTATTAAAATCGTTGATCGTAAGGGGCGTATTACCAGTTAAGTCTGGTTTTTTCTCCGAACAAGCAACGATAAAGCAGTAGAACAATATATAGCAGCCCTTTCGCATCTCTTAGTTTTTTGCTAAAATAGACTATCAAACCGAGTTAGGCAAAAGCTTTTATCATTAAATTTACATTACTATTGTTATTGACCTTCCAGCCTACCAAAATAGGTAAATTGAATTAATTCAATTATCGAGGGTAAATAAAATAGAGTTAGATATAGATTTAGATATAGAGTATGAGAGAAAAGTCATTAGATAACCTAAACGAGTCTGTTCCAGTCCAAAATAAGGGCGGGTGGCGCAAGCTATTGGCTTTTATGGGGCCTGCCTATTTGGTGAGCGTGGGTTATATGGATCCAGGCAATTGGGCCACTGATTTACAAGGGGGTTCCAAATTTGGGTATCAATTAATCTGGGTATTATTTCTCAGTAATCTCATGGCTATTTTATTACAAAGTTTAAGTGCAAGATTAGGTATAGTGCGCAGACTTGATCTAGCACAAGCCAATAGAGAAACCTATCCGCCTTTTATAAATTTCATTTTATATATTTTAGCAGAGATTGCCATTGCCGCCACTGACTTAGCAGAAGTATTAGGAATGGCCATTGGTATTAAATTATTAACAGGTATGCCATTAATCTATGGTACGCTAATAACTGTTTTTGATACTTTCTTATTTTTATTCTTACAACGTTATGGTATTCGGAAATTAGAAGCCTTTATTTTAGTATTGGTGGCAACCATTGGTTTTAGTTTTTTAACACAATTGTTTATTGCCAAACCGGATTTGTCTTATGCCATTAAAGGTTTTATCCCTTCTAAATTATCACCAGAAGCATTATACATTGCGGTAGGTATTATTGGGGCTACGGTCATGCCTCATAATTTATACTTGCATTCTGCCTTAGTACAAACCAGAAAAATTGAAAGAACTAGCAAGGGTATAAGAAAATCTATTTGGTATAATTTTATTGATACTGCGGTAGCATTAAATGCAGCTTTTTTTGTAAATGCCGCTATTTTAATTTTAGCGGCCACTGTATTTTTTTCAACAGGTAATTCGCAGGTGGCTAGAATTGAAGATGCACATGCTATGCTAGCGCCATTATTAGGTTCTAAATTAGCCCCCATTTTATTTGCCATTGCTTTAATTGCTGCGGGCCAAAGCTCAACAGTGACGGGCACTTTAGCGGGTCAGATAGTCATGGAAGGTTATTTAAAATTAAGACTCAACCCTTGGATAAGACGATTACTAACTAGACTAATTGCCATTATTCCTGCCATATTAGTGATTGGTATTATGGGGGAAGAGCATGTAGATGAGCTCTTAGTGTTTAGTCAAGTAATATTAAGTTTACAATTAGGCTTTGCAGTTATTCCACTTATACATTTTGTGAGTGATAAAACCACCATGGGTGAATTCGTCATTCATTGGAAAGTAAAAGTGATGGCTTGGATGGTGGCAAGTATTTTAGTATTTCTAAATGGTAATTTAGTAGTTGGTTTTGTAATCACTTTTTATAATGGAACAGGAAATGGCTTAGTAAAATTATTACTGATTGTATTATTGCTTTTATTTTTAGCACTACTTATTTATATTGTTGTATTTCCTATTTTCTTAAAAAGACATCATGCACAGGTAGAAGAGGGTTTTCATGGGGAGATGATTGAATTAGATTGGTCACAGGAGGCACCTGTGAATAAAATTGCCATAGCTGTTGATTTTTCAGTAGCCGATGCAAAGCTTATTAAAACAGCTATTCAACATGCGCATGAGGCTACCGAATTTATTTTTATTCATGTGGTGGAAAGTGCCACTGCTAAATATTTGCGAGAATCAAGTGATGATATTGAAACTAGAAAAGACCAAGCAAGGCTAGACACCTATGCAAATGCTTTACAATTAAAAGGGTATAAAGCTACCACTTATTTAGGCTATGAAAATAGGGTGAAGGAAATTGTGAAAATCGTCAATAGCTATGAGGCTAAATTACTTGTAATGGGAGGGCATCGCCATCAAGGTTGGAGGGACTATATCTTTGGGGAAACCATTGAGTCTGTAAGACATAAGGTAAAAATTCCCGTGCTTATTGTAAATGTATAAGCGGCTTTTGATGGGTTATTTTACCTATCCATATCAGTTATTTATAAAGCTAGTTTTTGTATATTTACTTACAAAATTTTAAACATGATGGGACAGAAAATTAAAGTAGCTAATCCGGTTGTAGAATTGGATGGCGATGAAATGACTAGAATTATTTGGAAATTTATTAAAGACAAATTAATACTTCCTTATCTAGAGATTGATATTAAGTATTATGATTTAGGTATGGAATATCGTGACGAGACCAACGATCAAGTGACTGTTGATGCAGCCAATGCTATTAAACAATATGGAGTAGGTATTAAATGTGCTACTATTACCCCAGACGAACAAAGAGTAGAAGAGTTTAAGTTAAAACAAATGTGGAAGAGCCCTAACGGGACAATTCGTAATATTTTAGATGGTACTGTTTTCAGAGAGCCCATTGTTTGTAGCAATGTACCTCGTTTAGTACCTAATTGGACAGCGCCCATTTGTATTGGTCGTCATGCATTTGGTGATCAATACCGTGCCACCGATTTTATTACTAAAGGAAAAGGTAAATTAACTATTAAGTTTGAAGGCGAAGATGGTACGAAGCAAGAATTTGAAGTATTTAATTTTAAGTCAGATGGAGTAGCCATGGCTATGTATAATACCGATGAAAGTATTTATGGTTTTGCACGTGCTTGCTTTAACCAAGCCTTGGCTAAAAAATGGCCTTTATATTTGTCTACTAAGAATACCATTTTGAAAAAATATGATGGTCGTTTCAAAGATATTTTTGAGGAAGTGTATCAAAATGAATTTAAAGCAAAATATGCCGATGCTGGAATTACCTATGAGCACCGATTAATTGATGATATGGTGGCCTCTGCTTTAAAGTGGAATGGTAATTTTGTATGGGCTTGTAAGAATTATGATGGAGATGTTCAATCAGATACTGTAGCACAAGGTTTTGGTTCATTAGGTTTAATGACTTCTACTTTAATTACACCCGATGGTAAAGTAATGGAAGCCGAAGCAGCTCATGGTACAGTAACACGTCATTTTCGTGAACACCAAAAAGGAAACAGAACCTCAACGAATCCTATTGCTTCTATTTTTGCATGGACTAGAGGTCTAGAATTCCGTGGTCAATTGGATAATAACCAAGCATTAATTCATTTCTCTAAAGCATTGGAAGAAGTTTGTGTGGAGACAGTAGAGTCTGGTATTATGACCAAGGATTTAGCCGTTTGTGTACATGGTAATAAAGTGAATCATGGCGATCATTATGTGTATACAGAAGAATTCTTAGATGCCCTAGACTCGAATTTGCAAAAGAAGCTTGCTAAATAATTAAACATATAAAAAACCCCGGTAGCTTTTAACTATCGGGGTTTTCATTTATAAACTTAATGAAGTATTACTTCTTCATGCATGCAGCGCTACATTCATGCTTGCAATCCTTTGTAGTACACATATGTCCTTTCTCTCCATGATTAGCTATATGACCTGCTCCGTCTTTGTGACAAGCTTTTGTGCACTTATGCTCTGCTTTATGACAATCTGCTGTGCATTTGTCTGCGGCAAAAGAAAAATTTGTGGCCATTAGAAATAATCCAGCGAATAATAATTTTTTCATAGTATAATTTTTAGTTATTAATATTTTCAACACTAACAATTTACCAAATTATTTGGTTAGAAATAAATTAATGGCGTTGTGGTTTTGTTAAAAATTTATAAACAATGGATAGGGTATTCATTTTCTATTGAATTACTTCTAATATTGGTTTACCAATGGAACCACTAGGCATTTGAATACCTAATAGAGTAGTGATAGTGGGGGCAATATCGGTCATATAGGTTTCACGATGTACAGCTGTTTTTTTGATGCCTTTACCAAAGAATAATAAAGGAATATGCGCATCATAATTGTATAAGGTACCATGGCTGGTGCCGGTTGCAAATCCATCTACATAACCCGATTTATTGATAATAACTAAATCGCCACTTCTTTGAGCAGAATAACCATTCACCACTCTTTCTCTGAGAGAAGCAGGGAGAGGAGCACTTGCTGCATGACGAGCGTCCACCACTTGTAAAACTTCGGGCTTCTTTTCTAAGTAGCTACTTATTAAATCAATCAATACATCCTGGCTAATGTGTAAACTATCCATTAAGGGGTGATTGAAATGTATATTGTCTTCACTGATATTGGAGATTAAATTAGCATTCAGTCCTTTTGCAGTTAACATAGAACTAATTTCATTTTTAACAGCTGCTTCATTGCTTAGGCCAGCGGGTATTTGATGTTTACTATTAAAAGCAGGGATATTAGCCACAGCATGGTCGGCTGTCAAAAAAACAGTGTAGTTGTCTTTGCCTACTTGCTTGTCTAAATAATTAAAAAAGTCGGCTAACAGTTCATCTAGTTTAATATAGCCATCCATAGTTTCCCAAGAGTCTGGGCCAAAACTATGACCAATATAATCGGGAGAAGAAAAACTTACTGCTAGTAGGTCGGTAATATCATCGCTGCCCATGGCTTCATTTACAATGGCTTGCTTGGCTAGTTCCTCTACTAAACTATTGCCATAAGGGGTAGTAGAAATTTTACTGTAATCTTTTGCTATAAAACTTTTTAAAGCATAAGGAAAATGTTTAGCTTCTTTGCCAAAAGGGGTAGACTCATATTTATTTTCATCTACATCACAATTCGCTTCATAAACCGATGCGGGTAAACTTAAATTCCAATCTAAATTATATAAGCTGTCGGGGCGGTGTAAATTATTATAATTAGTTACCCATGTTGGAAGTGATTTTCCATAATAAGTAGAACTGATAAAGTTGCCTGATTTACTATCATACCAAAAAGCACCATTGGCGCTATGACCAGCGGGAATAATGGCACCTCTGTCTTTTAAAGAAATACCAAAAACTTTACTTTTAAAATTATTGGCAAGTTTAATTTCATCTCCTAGGGTAGTTGTCCATACATTTACGGGGCTCATTTGCCCAGCAGCATTATTGCTACTACCAATAGTTTGCACATTGGCATCCTCCACACAGTAGATTTTTTTTTGTTTAACATTGTCATACCATTCATTGCCTGCAATACCATTTAAGGCAGGCACAGAGCCAGTATACACACAGGCATGGCCTGAGGCCGTTACAGTAGGTAAGTAAGGAATTAAAGTATTATCCACAGTGGCGCCTTCATTAATGAACCTTTGGAAGCCAGCAGAGGACTTAAAAAATGGCTTGAATCTGTTCACATAATCCCAGCGCATTTGATCTACAATAATACCCACTACCAATTTAGGCTTTTGTGTAGTATTTTGCTTGCTAGCATTGACTTTCACGGAACTTAAACTCTTTTGATTTTGCGCATTGCTCGTCAATGAAAATAGGCTTAAGCAGATGAATAAAATGGATCTCATTTTAATTATTTTTTTCTTGTAAAATTTATTTGTTAACATTAACAAATAGCAGTCTGCAATATACAGCTATTTATAGAGGATAAAAGGTAAAAATTTATTAAATTTGCTTATACAAAAAAAGTTAATATGGCGGACATCTTCGACAGACTTATTAAGAATTATGGACCTATTGGCCAACATCGTGAAAGAGCCCATGGCTACTTTGCATTTCCGAAGTTAGAAGGTGAAATTGGTTCTAAAATGAAGTTTAGAGGTCAAGAAATGATTGTTTGGAGTTTGAATAACTATTTAGGCCTAGCCAACCACCCAGCCGTACGTAAGGCAGATGCCGATGCAAGTGCAAAGTATGGTTTGGCCCTTCCAATGGGTGCAAGAATGATGAGTGGAAACAGCGATTTACATGAGCAATTGGAAGCTGAATTAGCCAGTTTTGAAAACATGGAAGATGCTATTTTAATGAACTATGGCTATCAAGGCATCATGAGTGCCATTGATGCTATTTGTGGAAGACATGATGTGGTGGTGTATGATGCAGAGTGTCATGCTTGTATTATAGATGGATTAAGAATGTTGGTCGGACATCGTTTTGTATATAAGCATAACGATATTGAAGATTGCGAAAAGCAATTAATGAGAGCACAGGCTTTAATAGACAAACAAGAGACTGGTGGCATATTAGTGATTACAGAAGGGGTATTTGGAATGGCAGGAGACCAAGGAAAAATAAAAGAAGTAGCGGCCCTAAAAAATAAAGTGGCCTTTAGATTATTGGTAGATGATGCACATGGTTTTGGAACTTTAGGCAAGACGGGTGCTGGTGCAGGAGAAGAGCAAGGTTGTCAAGATGAAATTGATTTATATTTTTCCACTTTTGCAAAAAGTATGGCCTCTATAGGTGCGTTTATGGCAGGGCCTAAAACTATCATTGACTATATCAGGTATAATATTCGTTCACAAATTTTTGCGAAAAGTTTACCTATGCCTTATGTGGTAGGTAATTTAAAGCGTTTAGAATTATTGCGTACACAAACTGAATTAAAAGATAAGTTGTGGAAAAATGCATTGGCTTTGCAGAAAGGTTTAAAAGAGAGAGGATTTGATATTGGTAATACCAATTCAGTAGTGACGCCTATTTATATGAAAGGGGGCGTAGAAGAAGCTACATTAATGGTGATGGACTTAAGAGAAAATTATAAAATATTTTGTTCTATTGTGGTCTATCCTGTTATTCCTAAAGGCCATATTATTTATAGGCTAATTCCTACAGCAGAACATACCCAAGAAGAAATTGAGATAACCTTGAAAGCCTTTAGTGAAACTAAGGCGAAATTAGATGCAGGCGCTTATAAGGCGGAAGAAATACCCGATATGGCGAATAAGTAAATAGGAAAGAAAAATAATAGTAAAAATTAATAGTAAAAAGAGTGATTTTGATTAGAGTAAGTCTAATTGATTTTGCTCTTTTTTTAATACCTCAATACTTACATTAAGTTCAAATCCTATTAATAAGATTAAAGAATTGAGATAGACTAAGGTCATTACCACTAGTACGGTACCAATAGAACCATAAATTTTATTATAACTGCTGAAATTATTTACCCAATAAGAAAAGCCAAGGGTAGTGACTAACATTAATAAGGTGGAGAGTAAAGCGCCAGGAGAATTAAGTGGCCATCTTTCTTTGATTAGGGGTGCATATTTATAAATAAAGGCATTGCCAAAAAATAGTAAAAGTATAATGACTGCCCAGCGTACTGTATTCCAATAAGGTATAATAGCTTTACGTTTGATATCAAAAATTTCTCTAAGTAATGTGGTTAATTGATCTTGACCTATTAATACTAATAAACTTGCAAATACTAAGAGTATCAAAATAATGGTTAAGCGAATAGCCCTCATTCTTTGGTGTAAGAAAAAAGGTTTGTTTTGCATGATGGATTTATCAAAACTTCTAATAATACCGGTCATGGCATTGGAGGCGTAAAATAAAAGCAATAAAAATCCAAAAGAAAAGACACCCACATGTTGACTCAATAAATCGTTTATAATATCCATTATAAATTTATAGGTGCTAGAATTAGGGGCGATATCTTTAAAAACAGAAAGTATTTGTTTTTTTACTCTTAAAGCCTTTGGAAAATAAGGTATGATTGAAAATAAAAAAAGAAATCCTGCAGGCAAGGCCATAATTAAGTTAAAGGAAATAGCAGATGCTCTGTCGTATAATCCTAAAGTGTTTAATTGATTATATATAAACCTGAATACCTGGTATAAATTAACATGCTGAAATCCTGGTATATAAATAGCCTTTGCTTTTTGTTTTAAAAAAAAATACAAGGGCTTGAGAAGGCTGATGAGTAGCTGGAGAAGTATGGTAAGAAATTTATTCAAATTTAATTTATTGAAATTAGCTATTGATTAGGGGCTAGTTTAGTTTTTATTATTTTATTTGTATAGTTTATTTATTTTTTTTAGCTTGGTATTCATCTAGTTTAAGCTGATACTCTTTGGCAAACTTACTATGTTCTTCATAAGTAGCACTAAAATGATGGTAGCCACTAAAATCGGCCTTGGCCACAAAATAGAAATAGTTAGTATTGGGTGCATTCAACACTAAGTCAATGGTCTTAGGGGCAGGTGTGCATATGGGGCCAGGAGGCAGGCCTGCTTTTTTATAAGTATTATAAGGTGAAGGATTGGTTAAATACTTCTCATAAATACGAGTAAGGGTAAAATCCTGCATGGCATATTTAATGGTAGGGCAGGCTTGTAGGGGCATTTTTTTCTTGAGTCTGTTTTGGTATACACTTGCAATAATAGTTTTATCGGAATCGTAATTAGTTTCTTCTTCCACAATTGAGGCTAAAGTAAATACTTCATTTTTGGTAAGTCCAATGGCTGCTGCTTTTTCTAATCGATTGTTTTTACTCCAAAAAAGGCTTTCTTCTGTTTTCATTTTTTGCAATAGCTTAGTCATTGGCGTAGACCAATAAAATTCATAGGTGTTGGGAATAAATAAGCTAAGTATTTGCGTGGTATCTGTATTGAAGCTGGCCAGAGAATCATTGCTGCTTAAATAATGTATACATTCAAGACTATCTATTGAAAAAGTACTAGCAATTAGTTTTGCTAATTCAGCCTTGGTTCTTACTTTGTTTAAAATGAATTTAACCCTTGCTTGTTGATTATTTCTAAGTATTCTAATCAAGTTCACTAAGCTTGTATTTTTATCAATTAAAAATTTTCCTGGTTTAATTTTATCTTCTACATTGAATAATTTAGCTAATACTAAGAAGCTTGTTTTATCTCTAATTATTTTTTTTGAACTTAAGCTATCTGCTAAGGCATCAAGTCCTCCCGCATTATATTCAAAGCTTGCTTTTTCAGATGTGAAATGAGTGACTTTAATAAATAGGGTATAGGCGGTATACACTAGTAAAACTAATAAAGCCAGTAAGATCCATTTTTTCATAGGGTAAAGATATTTCATCCTTTTTATACTGCATCAAATTACAAAAAAATCCCTCTCGTTTTAGCGAGAGGGATGAGTTATTTTGGATAAAAAGGCTTAGGTTAATTTAGTTATTAACTTTTGCCATTGAGCATTACTTTTTAGTAGCTGCAGGAACAGTGGCAGGGGCTGCTTGTTGAATTGGCGCAGCTTGTTGAATTGGCGCTGTTGCAGGAGCAGTGATAGAAGTATTTACTTTGTCTAATAAACCTTTATCAGATGCAGTGCCACCAGATTTTAAGAATAAGGTAGAAGTCATGGCTAATAGAGCTATCACTGCAGCGAAAATCCAAGTACCCTTTTCAAGTACATCGGTTGTTTGCTTAACGCCCATAAAATTATTGGAAAGGCCGCCTACATTCGCATTTAAACCGCCACCCTTTGGATTTTGAATTAAGACCATGAATCCCAGGCCTAAACAAGCCACAATAATCAATATCAAGTAAATTGTAATCATTTCTTTTGTTTTAATTGTTCTATTCTAGATGCAAAATAAACGGATTTTTCAGGAAAAATAAAACTTAATTTAGAATAGATGTCGATGGCTTTGCGCTTATTGCCTTGTTTTACCCAAATTTCAGCCATGGCTTCGGTGATCACATCAGCCGTGGTATTGGCTTTTTCAGCAATAGCAGCTATTTGCTTCTCGTTTTCCTCCGCCATTTCCTCCATCACAGGAATGCCTTCTTTTTGCTTTAAAACCTTTAACCAGGCGGTAAAACTCCTTAATTGTTGTGTGAATTTATCCTGTGGAACCTTAGAAAGGTCAATTTCAATACCTTGGGCAGCAAAATAGTCGGCTTGAGCTGCATTTGCTATTTCTGCTTCATAGGCTAATTCTATGGTTTCAATGGGTTGCTTAAATTGAGCAAATTGTTCAGAAATAAGGGTAGTTACTTTATCTTCTAAGGGGGCTGCAATAGAATCTTCCTCTTGGTCATGTAAAAGCTGGTGCAAATGTAAAGCAGAAGGAAAGTAGCTAGTTGTTTTTTGCACTTGTTCTTTAAATAATGGAGAACCTATTAATGCATATTTTTTGGATAATAAAAATTGTAAGCTAGCGCTGTAAGGATGTGTTTGTACCCAGTTTTCTAAGTCAGCTGTTTCAATGGATGCTAGTGTGCTATGACCAGTCCATTGAGCTAATATTTTATTATGAAGGGTTGAAAGCATGCTTACCAGTTTGAAAAAATTTGGTTAAAGATATCGTCTGTGATATTTCTAATGATGTCTTCCATCAATTGACCTTCTGCTTGATTTAAAGTGAGGGTTGCAGAAAAATCAAAATTTCTAGTGACATCAAATTCTTGTTCTTTGTTTTCTAAAGTCTTTTTTAAGACTACATGTACTGTAACAGTTAATCGGTTGGTACTGGCTTGTTGTGCAATTACACCCACTGTTTGAGAAGGGTCGTAATTGGTAATGGTTGCAAATATTTGATAATGTGCATCATCGTTATTGGTTCTAGTCAATTTAGTTTGACTCATTATTTTTTGCTGCAATTTATCGGTAAGTAGGGGTGCCAATTGCGGATTTACATACCTCGCCTTATTTTCAATAAAACCTATCTTAATGGTTTTGATATTTGCTGGAATAACGGCATCTCTAAAACTATAAATGCCACAACCACTTATAAGCATTGCGCAAATTGTAATGGGTAAAATAAATTTTACAAATAAGTGCATAGCCGTTTTTCTTTTTCTAAGAAAAGCAGGCTTTATTATTCTTATGTAAGCTTTATTCTTCAATGTAATATTCTTTAATTTTACGGTATAAAGTTCTTTCGCTAATGCCTAAGTCGGTAGAAGCATCTTTTCGGCGGCCTCTATGTTTCTTCAGTGCCTTTAAAATTAGTTCTTTTTCCTTATCCATGATATTCAAAGATTCATCTACTTCGTAAAGGTTATTGGATTCATTGTCTATAATAATAGGCTGTGGGTGGTTGAAGTGAACAGTAGGTTGTGTATTCGCTGATGAAACATGCGCAGCGCTGCTAGGCATAATATCTTCTTTTAATTCATTGATTAATGACTCTTTATTAAAATTAGCAGATTGCCCTGTTATGGAAGGGTTTTGTAATATTTCTAAAAACATTTTCTTTAATTCGTTTACATCCTTTTTCATATCAAAGAAAAGCTTGTATAAAATTTCTCTTTCATTCGCAAATTCACCCACTGGGGTATTACCAGTGACCATGGGCATATTATGGATATTATGTTGTGGTAAGAATCCTGCCAAGGTTTCGCTATTTATATTATCTGATTTGCGTAGTACTGAAATTTGTTCTGCAATATTTTTCAACTCTCTTACATTGCCAGGCCAACTATATTTAGTAAGTAATTCTCTTGCTTCTTCATCTAAAAAAATAGGTTTAGTTTTATACTTATCTGCAAAGTCCACTACAAATTTTCTAAACAACAAAGGAATATCTTCTTTTCGATCTCTTAGTGAAGGAACGCGAATAGGAACAGTATTTAATCTGTAATATAGGTCTTCTCTAAATTTACCTTTCTGCGTGTATTCTAAAAGTTCTCTATTAGTAGCTGCAATCACTCTTACATCAGATTTCTGCACTTTGGAAGAACCCACTCTTATAAATTCTCCCGTTTCTAATACACGTAACAAACGAGCCTGCGTGCCTAATGGTAGTTCACCAATCTCATCTAAAAATATGGTACCGCCGCTCACTGTTTCAAAATAACCTTTTCTACTATCTACGGCTCCTGTGAAAGAACCTTTCTCGTGTCCAAATAGTTCGGAGTCAATCGTGCCTTCTGGAATAGCGCCGCAGTTCACTGCAATAAAGGGATTATGTTTTCTTGCAGATAAACTATGAATGATTTGAGAAAAAACTTCTTTACCTACACCACTTTCTCCTACTATTAAAACGGTTAAGTCGGTAGCAGCTACTTGCTCTGCAGTATTTAGGGCATGATTGAGCGCGGGCGTATTGCCTATAATATTAAATCTATTTTTAAGTGCTTGTAAGTCCATATTTATTATTTTATAGTACCCATTAATGTACCTTTTGTATAAGCTGTAATGAGAATATTCACGTAATCTCCCTTTTGTAAAGGCTTTGTTTGTCCTACCATTGATTTTGGAAACACCACCACTTTATTTTGACTGGTTCTTCCCATCCACTCTTGTTCGCTTTTCTTACTATTGCCTTCAATTAAGACTTCGTAAGTGTTGCCTAATTCTTTTTTATTACTCTCATTCGATAAATGCCACTGCACATCTACAATTTCTTGTAGTCTTCTTTTCTTTACTTCCAATGGAACATCGTCTTCATATCTTTTTTCAGCAAGGGTACCTGGTCGCTCAGAATAAAAATACATATAGGCGTAGTCGTACTGTGCTAATTGCATAATACTCATTGTGTCATTATGATCTTCTTCTGTTTCAGTACAAAATCCTGCAATGATATCGGCAGAGATACTACATGTTGGCATTAATTCTTTAATGCGCGCTACTTTAGCAAGGTACCATTCACGTGTATAGGTACGGTTCATTAATTGTAATACACGCGTGCTACCACTTTGAACAGGTAAGTGTATGTATTTACAAATATTATTGTACTTCATCATGGTGAATAAAACTTCGTCGGTTATATCCTTAGGGTGTGAAGTGCTAAAACGAACTCTTAATAATGGACTAATTAAAGCAACGCTCTCTAATAACATTGCAAAAGTAACCTGGGTATTGGTTTCAGGGTTGGTCCAATAATAACTATCTACATTTTGACCCAGTAGGGTTACTTCTTTATAGCCTTTATCGAATAAGTCTTTAGATTCTGCTACAATAGAAAAAGCATCTCTGCTTCTTTCACGTCCTCTTGTAAAAGGTACTACGCAAAAACTACACATATTATTACAGCCACGCATGATAGATACAAATCCACTAATGCCATTACTATCTAATCGTATAGGCGAAATATCGGAATAAGTTTCATCGCGGCTTAATAAAACATTGACTGCTTTTTGTCCGGTACCTGCTTCTATGATTAAATCGGGTAGGGTTCTATAGGCATCGGGCCCCACCACTAAATCCACTAATTTTTCTTCTTCTAATAATTTTGATTTTAATCTTTCGGCCATACAACCTAAAACACCCACTAACATGCCTGGCTTTTGTTCTTTGTATTTTCTAAACTCGGTTAATCTTTTTCGCACTGTGAGTTCTGCTTTCTCTCTTATAGAACAAGTATTAATTAAAATTAAATCGGCCATCTCCACATTACGGGTACTTCCATAGCCGTTTTTTTCTAAAATAGAAGCCACCACTTCGCTATCCGCAAAGTTCATAGCACAGCCATAGCTTTCTATCAGAAAAAACTTCGTAAAGGGCGCTTTGTTTTGAGTCGATTCATAGGCT
>JBBAJX010000016.1:0-56362 GCA_040403885.1 Sediminibacterium sp.
TAAAACCCCCTCATCCGTAGTGAGGTACTCTATTCAGTTGAGCTACGCAGCCATTTCCCTATTTAAAGGGGTTACAAATATACTTTAAAATACCATTTTACCCAAGTAAAAAGCCTAAATAAGGGCAAGAACCTAATAATGCCATCTCACAAATGCCTCAATAGCAGCGTATTTGGTTAATCCTAGACTAGCATACAAGTTAGCTGTATTGGCGTTCCTAATTTCAGCTCTCTGCCAGAATTCCCTTGAATCGGTGCCTTGGAAAGGAACACTGTCTTTTTGTGACTGATGAATAAATATACCAAATCTCTTTTTCAATACTTGATCAGGGCTCATGGGTACAGCCATTTCAATTTCAGATACTGCCCATTCTTGCCAAGCGCCTTTATATAACCAAACCCAGCAGTCATTTATCCAAGTTTCACCAGCAGCTTTTAATCTGCGCAGGCTTTCAAATATAATTTCTAAGCATACTTTATGTGTACCATGTGGGTCGGCTAAGTCTCCTGCACAATAGACTTGATGAGGCTTTAATTCTTTCAATAAGTCCATGGTAATTCTAATATCTAATTCACTCATAGGTTTTTTATCAATAGTGCCTGTTTCATAAAAAGGCAGGTCTAAGAAATGATAATTCGTATCTTTTAGACCTACATATCTACAAGTGGCTTTGGCTTCACATCTTCTAATTAATCCTTTAATAGCTCTAATTTCTGCAGTATCTAAATGAGTAGATTGTTTTTCGGCTAAAAATTTGCGAGCATTGATTAAAATTTCTTGACTCTTTTTATTATCAATACCAAATAAGTCTTCAAAGCCTACAGCAAAATCTAAGAAGCGTGTAACGAATTCATCGGTGACTGCAATATTACCAGAAGTTTGATACGCTACATGTACATCATGTCCTTGTTCTTGCAAACGCATAAAGGTTCCACCCATGCTAATGATATCATCATCGGGGTGAGGAGAGAAAATTAAAACTTTCTTTGGATGCGGGGCACTACGTTCTGGATGTGCAGGTATAACGGCATTGGGTTTACCACCTGGCCATCCAGTAATGGTATCGCGCAACATATAAAATACTTGTAAATTAATATCATATACCGATTCTTTTAAAACTAATAAATCGGATAAGCTATTCTCTTTATAATCGTCTGCTGTTAAACTAAGCACAGTCTTATCTAATTTTAAGGCTAGGCTAATAACTGCACTTTTAATCATATTGGGTGTCCAATCGTTGGAGCCTGTTAACCAGGGTGCCTTATTTCTAGTTAAATCGGAAGAAGCTAATTCGTCAATGACAAACGTGCAATCATCATGATTTTGTAAAACACTTGCTGGAATTTGTTCAGTCATATCTCCTTCAATAGATCTAGCTATAATGGAAGCCTTATCGCCCCAAGCTAGTAAAACAATTTTTTTGGCCTTCATGATACTGCTAATACCCACTGTAATAGCTAGTTTAGGCACTTTATTTAAATCATGAAATTCATAGGTATTCGCAACTCTAGTTTGTTGGTCTAGGTGTATAACCCTTGTTTTTGAATGAAAGCTTGAGCCTGGTTCATTAAAACCAATATGTCCATTTTTACCAATACCTAATATTTGTAAATCAATGCCGCCTGTTTTTTCAATAGTTTGTTCGTAGGCTATACAAGATTCTTTTAAATTTTCTTTTGTCCATTCTCCATTAGGTAGATGAATGTTTTTAGGATCTATATCTACTAAGTCAAATAAGTGACGGTGCATAAAGCTCCAATAACTTTGGTAGGCTGTTTTTTCAATAGGGTAGTATTCATCTAAATTAATAGTCACCACATTTTTAAAGCTAAGTCCTTCTTCTTTATGTAGTCTTACCAATTCCTTATATAATAAAATAGGAGTGGTACCTGTAGCCATTCCTAAAACACAAGGTAGTTTTTTTGCTTGCTTCTCTTTAATGAGTGCAGCTATTTGAGCAGCTACAGCATTAGAACCCTCTATTGAGTTTTTATAAATCTGAACCGGAATTTTTTCAAAAGATTCTAGCATAAAAATATTTTTATATTAATCTACCTTAGTAATTTTTATCATATTAGTAGGCAAGTGCAATTGAACAGGGGTACTTCCCGTATTCACCACTAAATCATCTTTTTTAACAAATCCATTTTTCTTTAAAATTTGAATTTGGTCTTTGATGATACTATCTAAACTTTCTTCTTTATTATAGTAGAAGGCTTTTACACCCCAGCTTAAACTTAATTGATTCATTAAGCTCTTTTCTTTGGTGAAAATAAATAAAGGCGATTTCGGTCTAAAACTACTTAACATAAAAGCAGTATAACCACTTTGTGTCATACCCACTAATGCTTGTGCATTACTTTCATCTGATAACTGACAACCACTATAACATAAGGCATCACTTACAAAAGAAGGTGAATGAGGTTGTGGTTTTAAGTCCTCAGAACGGTTGTATTTATAACCATGTTCTTCTACTTCGTTGATAATTTTACGCATGGTCTCAATGACTAAAACTGGGAACTGACCAGTAGCTGTTTCTCCACTTAACATCACCGCATCAGCGCCTTCAATAACGGCATTGGCTACATCGGTAATTTCACTACGATTAGGTTTCACTCTGTCAATCATGCTTTCCATCATTTGTGTTGCCACAATAACAGGCTTAGCACGGTGTATACATTTTCTAATAAGTTCTTTTTGAATCAAAGGAATTTTTTCAACAGGAAGCTCAACCCCTAAGTCGCCACGGGCAATCATAATAGCATCGCTCGCAATAATAATGTCTCTAATATTAGTTAAGGCTTCAGGCATTTCAATTTTAGCTATAATTTTTGCCTTGCTCTTATGTTTGTCTAAGATGGCTTTTAGCATTTCAATATCAGCTACTCTTTTTACAAAGCTTAAGGCTACCCAGTCTAATTCTTCTTTAATAATAAATTGGGCATCTTCTAAATCTTTTTCAGTAAGTGCCGGTAATGAAATTTTTGTATCAGGTAGGTTAATTCCTTTTTTAGAAGAAATAATACCCCCTAAGGTTACCTTTACTTTAACATCACCATTTTTTTCTACGCTATGTACTTTCACTTCAATCTTACCATCGTCTATCATGATTAAGTTGTTCACTACCACATCACCTGCAAGGTTAGGGTAGGACACATATATTTTCTCCATCGTGCCAATGCATTTCTCATTGGTGAAAGTTAATATATCGCCTTCTTTTACTTCTAAGCGGTTATTTTCAATTTCACCTACTCTTAATTTAGGGCCTTGTAAATCACCCAATATGGCAACAGTGCATCCTAATTCCTCGTTGATGCCTCTAATATTATCTATAATTTTTTTCTTGTCTTCGTGACTTCCATGAGAAAAATTTAATCTAAATACATTCACACCTGCAATCACTAAATTCTTTAATTGATCATAGGTTTCACAAGCAGGGCCTACCGTTGCGACAATTTTAGTTCTGTGATGGGGCTGCTTAAATTCGGTTTGACTCATTTTGTGTTTTGGGGTTATTTTACTTTTTATTCTTTTTCTATCTTATTTTCTTTCTTTAATTCTTTCTTTTTTTAATTCTTTCTTTCTCTATCCAATTATATCTCTATCTCTATCTAGTTCTATCTATATCTTTATATATAATTAGCTAGCTAATATTTTTACAATTCTTAACCACTCTTCAGAAATTTTTTGTTTTGCTTTTACAGCGTTGTCAAGTGGCGTGTATTTCATTTTATTGTCTTCAATACCCACCATAACATTATGCGTTCCATTGATTAAACACTCAACAGCATGGTAACCCATTCTGCTAGCAATTAAACGGTCAAGGCAACTAGGGGAGCCCCCTCTTTGAATATGACCTAAAATACAAACACGAACATCTGCATTTGGCAATTTTTCTTTAATGAAATTTCCTACTTGGGTACCACCGCCAAATTCATCTCCTTCTGCCACTACTATTAAGTTCACTAATTTTTTTCTTTTCTCTTTTTCAGTTAAAGAAGTAATCATGGCTTCCATATCTGTTTTTGTTTCTGGAATTAAAATATTCTCTGCACCTGTGGCAATGCCACTATGAAGTGCAATATAACCAGCGTCACGTCCCATTACTTCTACAACGAATAAACGGTCATGTGCATCGGCAGTATCTCTAATTTTGTCAATGGCTTCTACCGCTGTGTTTACTGCGGTGTCAAATCCAATGGTGAAATCACTTCCTGCAATATCTTTATCAATAGTACCTGGTATACCAATACAAGGAATATCAAATTCGTGACTAAATTTTTGGGCACCTTTAAAACTTCCGTCTCCTCCAATAACCACCATTCCATCAATGCCTCTTTTCTTTAAATTTTCATAGGCAGTTTTTCTTCCTTCTATTTCAAAAAATGCTGCGCTTCTAGCTGTTTTTAAAATAGTACCCCCTCTTTGAATAATATTTCCCACCGACTTTGAGTACATTTCAAAAATATCATCATCAATCATTCCATTATAACCTCTTGCTACTCCAAAAACTTGAAGCCCATGATAAATGCTGGTTCTAACTACAGCTCTGATAGCAGCATTCATGCCGGGGGAGTCTCCGCCAGAGGTTAAAACTGCAATTTTGCTTACTTTTTTAGCAGACATAATATTCAATTGAGCATTAATGTATTGATTTACAATATCAAACCAATACGATGTAAAAGAAACCGAGCTACAAATTTAATCAATTGAGCCCAATTTTCCATTCAATTTATAAACAGTTTTGTCATGCTAACGCATGTTATTAAAACCAATGAATTTAGATGTAATGTGAACCTAATCAGAGAATTACAATATAATTCAGCTAGCAAAGCTGTATTATTTGTTTATTAAATGTATTTCAGCCATCATACAACGTGTACTACCACCCCCTAAGGCTTCAATGGTAGGAATAGCTATGGGAATTAAGGGGTTGTATTTTTCTAAGGTATTTACCTGTTCCGCAGTCAAGCATTTATAGGCTTGTTCCGACAAGATTAAATGAGGTTTTTCAACTATGTCGAATACTTGTAACATATTACCTGCAAAATTATTCAGTTGATCCTGGCTAATATCAATGACTTCTTTATGGGTTTGCAGAAAGCTATCTAGTAGTGTTTGTTTTTCTTGTTCATTGGGAATACTGTCTAAGCATATAACCACAAATTGATTTCCCATACACATCATTACATTGGTATGATAAATGGGTTGTGCTTTATCATCGACTGCTTTAAAGTAAATAGATTTGAACTGCATTTTATCGCACCAAGAAATAAAGGCCTCTTTATCTAATCTTTCAGATAAACAACCATAGGCTATTTTATTTTGGTGGTCTAGTACCATGCTACCTGTGCCTTCTAAAAATTTTCCTTCTTTTTCGAAATCGCTTATATCAAGTACATTTTCAATTATATAATTAGATTGTAGAAATTCTATTACGCTTAATTTTCTTTCAGCTCTTCTATTTTCTGCATACATGGGATACAAGCAAAGAGTTCCACCAGCGTGGGTAGAAATCCAATTATTGGGAAAAATAGAATCTGGGGTAGAAGGGTATTGGCTGTCTTGAACAATTATTACTTTAATTTGATGGGCACGTAATTTTTCCACCATTGAATCAAATTCGGCAATGGCTAATTCATTCGCATTTTCAATATTGATATTGGATTGAAAAAAATTATTTGAAGCTGTTTGCTGGTTAAAATAAAATTGATAAGGCCGAACCATTAAAATTTCCATATTCTATTTTTATTAAATAAATTAGGTTAGATAGCCTTTCTTTCTATAGGCATGCTCATGCAATGGAAACCACCTCTTGCTCTGGATAATTCTGCAGAAGGCATGAGTATAATGGTGTTTTGAATACTACTAGGACTCTTGATTCCTTTTTCAAAATCCATTAATAATTCTTTTACCTCCACCACTTCAAAACCCTTATTCTTAAATGCTTCTGTCGTTTTATCATTTCGGTCATAGCCAAGTACCACTCCTTCTTTTAAGGCAAGCACATTACAGGAGTCTGTCCATTGTTCTCTAGCATTGTAGGGGAATTCGTTGTTACCAGAATATATAAATTGTGCTCCATTTTTACAACCAAAATCTTCTCTACTAATTTCATCTAGTAGTTGTTCTAAGTCGTTAATAATGGTGGGACTATTTTGTTTGGCTCTTTCAAATTTCCAAATACTCACCGATTCTTTTTGTGTGCTTTTAAAGAATTGGCTTACTTGATTATTTGCATTGTCTTGGGAGCCTTCTTTAGAGAAATTACCTAAAATGACCCAGGTATCTTTTTTTACCTGCGTAAAAATGGTATCAATATGCATGTAGTCTCTTTTTTTAGGAATTTTTACAATACTTATTTTATCTACCAATGCTTTACTAAATAAAATTTCAGTGAGTTGAATGGCAGCGCTCATACTTGTTCTTTCGCTTACTCCTATAATTACATGCTGTGGAGATATCATCATAATATCACCTCCCTCAAGGGTTACTTTATCCTCATTCTCTTTTTCGTTTAAAAGCGCAATGGGATCCTTTTGCGAAAGTTCAATTACAAAGGAACTACTGCTTTTAAATAAAGGATGATGATGAAATAAATATTTTGCAAATAAGGCTTCTCTTTTTCTAGCTAGTTTGGCGGGCTTGTTTAAAACCAAATGGTCTTTAATGACAATACCAATATCTCTTGTAAAAATAAAATTAGGAATAGGAGGGAAGATGAGTTCATTGTGACTATCAACCCCTGATAGAAATGTGGAGGCCAATGCGGCTGGACTATATTTTTTTAAATCTTCTTGTAATTGATGGCTGCATCCCTCAATAGCAGCCACCGCTGCAATAAGTTGATTTTTAATATCGCTATCATTTAAAATACTTGCTAATAACCATTCTATTTCTAATACTTTTTCAGAGGCGTGAAAATGGGGATGACCTGGTTTGTAAAAGGCACGATCATTTTTAGGGTCGTCAATAATACTCAAACCTGCTTTCATTTTTTCAGGGTCTAAGAAGTAGAGCAGTAGTTTAGTATAATAATCATATTCGTTTTCACGAATACTTTTTAAATGAACAATGTCTTCGAATAACCAATCCTGTGCCTTAGAGGGTATTACTTTTCCTAAGCCTTTATCGGGGCTGTGAACGAGTAGTCGTTTAAGCTCACCAATTTCTGAATGAACAGACAATATGTTTTGATGCATAAGAACAATTATTAAAATAAATTTAGCCCTTTTTATTTGCTTTCCAATATCAATAAATCATTAAAAGCTATCTCATATTCCTTGTTCATAGACCTAATTAAGGCATTTTTATCCTGGTAGCTTTTTTCTACAATATGCATTTTGGCGGGGTCTGCATAGATAGCGGGGTTGGCCATTTCTAATTCAATGGCTGCTTTTTCTGTATGTAAGGTTTCTATATTATGCTCAATTTGTGCTATGACTTTTTGTAATTTTTGTATTTGCTTTTGTAAGTCTTTGTCAATGGCTTGAGGTTTTATTTCTACTGGTGCTACAACTTCTTGTTTAGCTTGCTTGCGTGTATCTTTAGATCCTGCATTTTTAGTAGGCTCTGCTAATTGAGCTTTTTGTTTAGCCATTCTCTCTTTCCACTCTAACCATTCTTTATAATCGCCCTTGAATTCAATAATTTTTTCATCTTCAATTTCCCAAATTTTATTCGCAGTCTTTGAAATGAAGTAACGGTCGTGACTTACTAATATAATGGTACCATCATATTTAGTAAGGGCTTCAGCTAATAATTCTACGGTCACCATATCTAAGTGGTTGGTAGGCTCATCTAGCATTAAGAAATTAGCCTTACTAATAATAGTTTTCGTAAGGGCAACTCTTGCTTTTTCTCCTCCACTTAATACTTTAATTTTTTTATCAATCTCGTCGCCTCCAAATAAGAAACAACCTAATAAGGCGCGCAGTTCTAATTCAGTATTTTTAGTACCACATTCTTGCACTTCTTTTAAAATAGTATTATTTAAATTCAAAGACTCTAATTGGTGTTGTGCATAAAAACTTTCTTCTACATTATGGCCCCAAACTCTTTCTCCATCGAACTTTTCCATACCTGCCACAATTCTAAGTAGGGTAGACTTCCCTTTTCCATTGGCGCCAATCAATGCAATTTTATCGCCTCTTTCAATTTCTGCAAAGGCATTGTCTAAAATTTGAACATTCGGGAAACTCTTGCCAACCCCTTTTAAGTCTACTAATACTTTTCCTGGTGTTTTATCTACTGAAAAATTGATTCTAATATTAGGTCTCTCAATTTTTACATCTTCAATCACATCTAATTTATCTAATCGCTTTTGAATAGACTGCGCCTGTGCTGCTTTAGAAGCCTTGGCTTTAAATCTTTCAATAAATTTTTCTTGTTGCTTGATATAATCTTGTTGGTTCTCAAAGGCACGTTGTTGTATTTCTACTCTTTGTTCTTTTTCAATTTCATAATGCTCGTAATCGCCTGTATAAAAATGTAATTGTTGTTGATACACTTCTACAATTTTATTTACCATTTTATTTAAGAAGTATTTATCGTGACTTACTATAACCACACTACCTTTATAATGCAATAAATATTTTTCTAACCATTCAATACTCGGTAAGTCTAAGTGGTTGGTGGGCTCATCTAATAATAATACATCAGGTTGTTGCAAAATCATTTTAGCAAGTAGTACACGCATTCTCCAACCTCCACTAAATTCTTTATACGGGCGAGATAAATCCTTAATAGCAAATCCTAGTCCATGCAAAACTTCTTCTGCTTTATGATTAATATTATAGCCGTCTAGTAAATCTATTTCGTGTAAGGCGTCGGTGTATTTAATGAGTAAATCGTTGTCTTCTGAATTGGCTTCTAATTCTTTGCCCAGTTGTTCTACTTCTTTTTCTAGCGCTCGCACTCTTTCAAAAGCGCCCAGGGCTACTTCCGTAATAGATTCGTTGGTATCAAAACTGAGTAAGTCTTGGTGTAAATAGCCAATGGTGGTATCTCTGCCTTTTTCGACAGTTCCTTTGCTAGGGGTTAATTGCCCTACCAAAATTTTCAATAAAGTAGACTTTCCTGTACCGTTATATCCAATTAAACCGATGCGTTCGCCTGGTTGGATGGACCAATTAGCCTCTCCCACAATGACTCTTGCCCCAAACTCAAATGTCACATTCTGTAAACCTATTAGCATATTTTTTCAATTCAGACCGCAAAGTTAGCAAGTTGGACAATCTAATTATGCATAAATTTGGAAAAAGATTCTATGAAGCCCTATTTCTTTATCCTTTTTGCCTTTTTAGTGATGGCTTGCGCTAGTCCCGAAGACCCCGCTATGGATAAGCAACTATGGGCCTTTAGCCCTCAAAATAACCGAGGAAGTTTTGACAAAGCCCTGATGCCATTATTAAATAATTATCAAGAATTATTAAAAGGGGTAGCGGCAGCTGATACTGCTTATATTTTCAATACTGCAAAAACGCTTATTCAATTAACCGATTCTTTCCCTGCAGCTGCCATAACATTTAAAGATAGTTTATTGCATGAACGGGTCAAACAATCCCTTAATAATATAAATGCTGAATTACAAGGGCTAATGGCTGAACAAACTTTGCCCGCTTTAAATATGGCCACACATATGGTATCTATTCAATTTTTGAATTTACTAGCTACAGTGGGCTATCAGGAAAAGAATATTTATGTATTTAATGTGCAGGATGAAAAACTAGAGGATGGACTCATTTGGTTTGGATGGAATAAAACAGCAGCTGACCCTTATCATCCAAGTAGAAAAGGTGAAATGACAGCACAGGAGCTCATGCAAGAAAAGTAGAAGTGAAATAAAAGATAATATATTGCTATTGAAAAAAATACTAAGGACTTGATTTTTTCAGTTCAAAAATAATCATGGCATTCACACTTAAAGTAGAGGTAATATAAATTTCTTGTCTACTCGTTCCATCTTTTACGACCATGAGTGCAGTGTTCGGAGGAACCGTACCTAAATTATGTGCGACAATAATAATTTCATGACGGTTATTCTCTTTGTTAAAATTCACATCAATATGAGTGGCTTTGTAACTAAGTCTTTTATTTTCTAGCAATAAAATTTTATTATCAAAAATCATGATGGTGTCATTATCAATAGTGCCATTATCGTATAAGTCAATACTAATGGAAGGGCTATTGACTATAACTTGTTTTACTAATTTATTTTCTCTACCTACTAAAACCCAAGGTAGTATTTGGCCCGAAGACTTAGTGGCGCTGGTATTAGGGCTATCGCTCGTTTCAGTAATAGCAGCAGCTTTAGTATTCTCTTGTAAAGCATTCGCCACTGCATTGTTTGGAGCAGCAGCTGTTTGAATTGAAGGAGTTTGAATTGAAGGAGTTTGACTAGCACTTGCTTGTCTAGCGTTTGACTTCGTTATCGAATTTGACTTTGTGGCAGTACTTGGCTTTGTTGAATTTGTTAACTTAGAAGTATTAGTTGTATTTGACTTACTAACTACTTGTTTTGCTATTGCTGTTTGTTTAGCAGTTGCAGTTTTATTTTCTTTGGTAATTATTTTATTAGCAATACCAGTTTTAGAATTTACTGTTTTTGCATTGTACTCTTTTACAATAGGGCCTACTTTTTCCAAATACACTTTTCCTCCGCCACAATCTTTTCCAGAGATTTCGTTCGTAGCGGTATAACTACCTTCTAAAATTTCATAACCTCTCACCATACGGTAGCTTAGAAAATTAGACATTAAACAGGCTTCAAAATTCCCTACCAATTTCTTCTTATTTAAATTTGTTTCTATAATGCTTACTAAGTCTGTATTTTCAGAATGCATTCCAGTCGCCAATGCATTGGCTGTAAAATTATTTGAAATTTTAGAGTAAGTGCTGGCCGTTAAGCTATGGTCGGGGTTCTCTTTAATGACAATCTCGTAGGTAACCATTTTACTATCAAGGTCTCTACTGGGTGTAAAATACCCTTTCCATTTTCCGCTCAGGTCTTGGCTCATAACGAGTATGGGTAAGCATAAGGGTATCAATAAATATATTAAGCGGCGCATATTACAAAGCTATGTATAAAATATGAACCGCATTTCTTACCTTTGCAGACATATATTATAGATAAAAAACATGGTTCAAATTCAATTTCCAGACGGCGCGGTTAGATCCTACGAAAAAGGGATTACTGCTTTAGATATTGCCAAATCGATTAGTGAGGGGTTGGCAAAAAAAGTATTAGCAGCTTCAGTAAATGGAGAGGTATATGATGCTACGCGCGCTATTAACGAAGACGCTGCCCTAAAATTATTAACCTGGGACGACGCCGACGGTAAAAATACCTTCTGGCATTCTTCTGCGCATTTATTAGCAGAAGCCGTTGAAATGCAATTTCCAGGTGCTAAATTTTGGGTAGGACCCGCACTAGAGAAAGGCTTTTATTATGATATTGATTTAGGCGATAAATCCATTAAGGAGGAAGATGTTTTACTACTTGAAAAAAAGATGAACGATTTAGCCAAGCAAGCCAACGCATACATTCGTAAGGAAATATCTAAGGCAGAAGCGACCGCTTATTTCACAGAGAAAAAAGATGAATACAAATTAGATTTATTATCGGGATTAGAAGATGGCAGTATTACTTTTTATTCGCAAGGTGCTTTTACCGACCTATGTCGTGGACCACATATACCGAATACTTCTTTTATTAAAGCCATCAAAATTACCAATATCGCAGGAGCGTTTTGGAAAGGCGATGAAAAAAATAAAATGTTGACTAGGGTATACGGAATTACTTTTCCGAATCAAAAAGAATTGGATGAATATTTATTGCTATTAGAAGAAGCGAAAAAAAGAGATCACCGTAAACTAGGAAAAGAATTAGGTATTTATACCATGGATGATGATGTAGGGCCTGGTCTTCCTTTATGGATGCCGAACGGAACAATTATTATCGAACAACTAGAAAATTTAGCCAAACAAACGGAAGAGGATGCAGGCTACAAGCGAGTAGTGACGCCGCATATAGCAAAAGAGAGTATGTATATTAAGAGTGGTCACTTGCCTTATTATGAAGATAGTATGTTTCCTCCGATGGAATTAGATGGCACAAAATATTATTTAAAAGCGATGAACTGTCCGCATCATCATAAAATTTTTGATGCAGAACCGAAAAGCTATAAAGACATGCCTCTTCGTTTAGCGGAGTATGGAACTTGTTATAGATATGAGCAAAGCGGAGAATTATTTGGACTTATGCGTGTGCGTTGTTTACACATGAACGATGCGCATATTTATTGTACCAAAGAACAATTTGCTCAAGAGTTCAGAGCAGTGAATGAAATGTATTTAAAGTATTTCAAAATTTTCGGCATTGATAAATACGTAATGCGTTTAAGTTTACATGATCCAAAAAAATTAGGACAGAAATATATTAACGAACCTGAACTATGGTTAGAAACAGAAGCCATGGTGCGTGCTGTGTTAATTGAAACAGGAACGCCTTTTGTAGAAGTACAAGATGAAGGTGCTTTTTACGGACCAAAGATTGATGTGCAAATTTGGAGTATCATTGGAAGAGAATTTACACTAGCTACCAACCAAGTCGATTTTGCACAAGGCAAAAGATTCAATTTAAGCTTCACCAATAAAGACAACGAACCTGAAACACCTTTAATTATTCATCGAGCGCCTTTAGGAACACACGAGCGTTTTATTGGATTTTTATTGGAACATTATGCAGGTAAGTTTCCTGTTTGGTTAGCGCCATTGCAAGTGAAAATTTTACCTATTAGTGATAAGTTTATGCCTTATGCCGAGCAGGTGCTTGCACAATTTAAAAAAGCAGGCGTGCGCGTAGAAATTGATGACAGAAATGAAAAAATTGGGAAGAAGATTAGAGACACTGAAATCATGAAAGTGCCTTATATGCTGGTGATTGGAGAGAAAGAAGTGGCTGAGAATAAATTGTCTGTAAGACGTCAAGGAAAAGGAGATTTAGGTATGCTTGACAAGGATTTATTCCTAATTCAGGTACTGGAAGAAATCAAAGAAAGATTAGCGCCTATATCATAACAAAGACTATCTTTACAAAACTTAATAAACGTTTAATTACTTAATGGCATTACCGAACAGAGGACCCAGATTTAACCCAAGGTTTCAAAGACAACAAGAACCAGAGCATCGCATTAATGATCGCATTCGAGTTCCACAAATCAGATTAGTTGGAGACAACATTACAGTGGGTGTTTACAATACTCAAGATGCGCTGAAAATAGCTGCTGACCAAGGTTTGGACCTAGTGGAGATTTCTCCAACTGCCGATCCCCCAGTATGTAAAGTCATTGATTATAAGAAGTTTCTTTACGAAAAAAAGCGTAAGGAAAAAGAGATGAAGGCGAACTCTAAACAATCTGAGATTAAAGAGATTCGTTTTACGCCAGGTACCGATGATCACGATTTTGATTTCAAAGCAAAACACGCAGAGAAATTTTTACAAGACGGTAATAAGGTGAAAGCCTATGTTCAATTTAAAGGTCGTGCCATCATGTTCCAGGACAGAGGTCAACTACTTTTATTGAAATTTGCAGAGCGTTTAGCCGAAGCGGGAACTTTGGAAAGTATGCCCAAATTAGAAGGTAAGAGAATGTTTGCCATTTTCCAACCTAAAGCAGGTGGGAAAAAGAAGCCTACAGTCTAGATCGGATATTGATTTAAACCATTGATTTTCAAGCTATTTATACAGTGAGTCATCCCAATACATGGAATGGCTCATTTTTTTTGCCATCTCGTCATTTACACGTACCTTCGCCATCCATTTCCCACAAGGCTCAACAAGTGCACTGCCTGAGCAGCGCCGCCAGTAGGGAGTAATCGTAAAGATTATATAATGCCAAAAGTTAAAACTAACTCGAGCGCGAAAAAGCGTTTCAAAGTTACCGGAACCGGTGAAATCACCTTCCAAAAAGCCTTCAAAAGACACATTCTTACTAAAAAATCTACAAAGCGTAAAAGAGCGATGAGAAAAAAAGGACTTGTTGGGTCAACTAACAAAGACTTCGTTCTTCGTCTATTAAGATTAAAAGGATAGATTAAAAGGATAGATTAAAAGGATAGATTAAAAGGATAGATTAAAAGGGTAGATTAAAAATAGTCATCCCCCAACCAAGAAAGGTTTATTTAAACAAAATTCAATTCACCGAATCCCATCATTAACTTAATAAACAGGATTCAAAAAAATATTAATTATGCCACGTTCAAAAAATGCCGTTGCATCGAGAGCAAGAAGAAAAAAGATATTCGAACAAGCGAAAGGTTTTTATGGTAAACGTAAAAACGTTTATACCGTTGCCAAAAACGTATTAGAGAAAGGCTTGACTTATGCTTATGTAGGCCGTAAGTTGAAAAAGCGTGAGTACCGTACTTTATGGATTGCGCGTATCAATGCAGCAGTGCGTGAAGAAGGTCTTACTTATAGCGAATTCATTAACCTTTTATCAAAGAAAGGATCTGATTTAAACCGTAAGGTTTTAGCAGACTTAGCCATGAACGAGCCAGCAAGCTTCAAAGCCTTGGTTCAATCGGTGAAGTAATTTTCCCTCTCAAGATTTTAAAGCTCCAGTCCGACTTTGTCGAATTGGAGCTTTTTTATTTTCGCTCAATCTTCAACACTAAGTTCCGCCCAAATTCCCGCCCAAAATTTCCGCCCCCAATATCCGTTCAAATAACTATTTTTGTTCTCTAAAAATAACAAGCTAACCCTGTTTAAAAATGAACAATACCTACACCTCGTTGGTTAATCAAACCTTTCATTTTCCCCAAGAAGGTTTTGATGTGGATGATAATGGTTATTTACAATTTAATGGAGTTGATCTCAAAGCCATTATTGAAAAACATGGCACTCCTTTAAAGTTAACTTACATGCCTAAAATTGGTATGCAAATTAAAAAAGCAAAGCAAATGTTTGCCGCTGCTTTTAAAAAACACAAATACGAGGGAGAATATTTTTATTGTTATTGCACCAAGAGTTCGCACTTTTCATTTATTGTAGAAGAGGCCTTGTCTCACAATGTAAATTTAGAAACTTCTTTTGCTTACGATATTGATATTATCAACCAGCTGTATAAGCGTAGAAAAATTAATAAAGACATTTTCATTATTTGCAATGGCTACAAGCAGAAATTGTACATGAGTAGAATTTCTAAATTAATTAATACAGGATTCAAAAATGTAATACCTGTTTTAGATAATAAAGAAGAGTTACAATTTTATAAGCGTAATACCAAAGAGCCTTTTAAATTGGGTATTAGAGTAGCTTCTGAAGAAGAGCCTAGTTTTCCTTTCTATACTTCCCGTTTAGGTATTAGGGCAAAGGATATTCTTGAATTTTATGTAGATGAGATTGAAGGTTATGAAGATAAGTTTCAATTAAAAATGTTACATATCTTTTTAAATAAAGGTATTAAGGATGATATCTATTACTGGTCTGAATTAAACAAGATTATCAACTTGTATTGTCAGCTTAAAAAAATATGTCCTGAGTTAGACTCTATTAATATTGGAGGAGGTTTCCCTATTAAGCATTCATTAGGTTTTGAATATGATTATCAGTTTATCATTAATGAAATTGTATCCAATATTAAGAAGGCATGTAAAAAGGCAAGGGTACCGATGCCTAATATTTATACCGAGTTTGGAAGCTATACAGTAGGAGAGAGTATGGCGCATATTTACAAAGTACTTGCGGAGAAGAAGCAAAACGATAGAGAGTGTTGGTATATGATTGATTCTTCTTTTATTACTACTTTGCCTGATACCTGGGGTATTGGTGAAAAGTTTTTGATGCTTCCGGTGAATAAATGGGAGAATGATTACCAACGTGTGGTCTTAGGAGGGCTTACTTGCGATAGTCATGATTATTATGATTCAGAAGAACATATCAATGAGGTATTCTTACCTAAATTGAAAAATGACTTATTGGAAGATAAGGCCGAAGAGAATAATGAATCTTTATATGTAGGGTTTTTCCATACAGGTGCTTATCAAGATCAAATTAGCGGTTATGGAGGAATTAAGCATTGCTTGATACCCTCTCCAAAGCATGTGATTGTGGAAAAAGATGCTAAAACCGGGAAGCTAGTCGATTGGGTATATGCAAAAGAACAAACTGCTAAATCTATGCTTAAGATACTGGGTTATTTAAGATAATGTATAGATTTAATTACTAATTAGTAGTTTTTTAAGTCAAAATGGCGTATTATCTTATTATTAACTGCCTAAAAGTCTCGAAAACAAATTTGTAAGAGATTTTTAAATCACCTAATTTTGACTCAAATAGTAGATGTTATGTACCCTGAAGAGTTTGTTTTACCAATGAAGGCTGAATTAGTTGATAATGGTTTTGAAGATTTAACAACAGCAGCTGAAGTTGAAAATGCAGTGAATATAGAAGGTACAACATTAATTGTGATTAATTCTGTTTGTGGTTGTGCTGCTGGTGCTTGTAGACCAGGTGTTTTAATGGCAGTAGCCAATGCAACTCAAAAACCAGATCGTATCACAACTAGTTTTGCAGGATTTGATATAGAGGCGATTAATAAAGTAAGAGAATTACATTTACCTTATCCTCCTTCTTCTCCAGCAATCCTATTATTTAAAGATGGTCAGTTAGTGAATATGGTGGAAAGACACCAAATTGAAGGCCGACCTGCTCAAGTAATCGCACAGCACTTAATTTCAGTGTTTCAAGAACATTGTAATTAATTCAAAAATATTGATAAACGCTTTTTGTTTTTAGATGGGTTAGTAAACACGGCCGCACTTTCTAGTGTGGCCTTTTTTTTTCGTACATTGCATTACCTTATTTATATCAAACTATGTATCCCAATTTATTTTATTTAGTCGATGACTTAGTGGGTGTTAAATTAAACGGGTTAAAGCTTATCAATTCATTTGGTTTTTTTGTAGCTATTGCCTTTGTGGCTTCTGGTTATGTCCTATACCTTGAATTAAAAAGAAAGGAAGCCTTAGGGGAGTTTACGTCTAAAGAAGAGAAAATTATTGTGGGCGCACCGGCTTCTACCGCAGATTTAATTACCAATTTTATTTTTGGCTATTTGTTTGGTTATAAGATAGTTGGAGCCTTTACCATTGAAAATGCTTTAAATAATACACAGGCCTTTATTTTATCCTTAGAAGGAAATATGATAGCAGGTTTATTGATAGGTGCATTAATGGTTTATGTAAAATGGAGAGAAAAAAACAAAGAAAAATTAGCAAAGCCTGAAACCAGGATCCTTACTGTATGGCCACATGATAGAGTAGGAGAAGTAGTATTGCAAGCAGCCTTATGGGGTTTCTTAGGTGCTAAAATTTTTCATAATTTAGAAAATATAGATGATTTAGTGAAGGATCCCATTGGATCGCTTATTTCATTTAGTGGATTAACTTTTTATGGAGGTTTAATTTTAGCCACCATTGGCGTTATTGTGTATATTAGAAAACATAATATTCGTGTAATACATTTTGCAGACGCCATGGCGCCCACCATGCTATTTGCATATGCAGCGGGAAGAATAGGATGTCATATTAGCGGAGATGGAGATTGGGGTATTGAAAATCTAGCACCCAAACCTTTTGACTGGTTACCTGATTGGACTTGGTCTTCTACCTATGCACATAATGTAATTAATCAAGGAGTGCATATACAAGGTTGTGAGGGTAATTATTGTAATGAATTACCAGTGCCTGTTTTCCCCACTACTTTTTATGAAATAATCATCATGTTTGCCTTATTCGCTATCATGTGGTCGTTTAGAAAAAAAATTACGCAACCAGGTATACTTACTGGTATCTATTTAATATTTGCAGGAGGAGAAAGGTTTTTTATTGAGAAAATTAGAGTCAACAATAAATATATGTCACTTCCTTTTCAGCCTACTCAAGCAGAACTAATTTCTACTTTTTTAATTATTATAGGAATTATATTTTTGATTCAGTCAAAACGTTGGTTCCCTAAAACTATTGTTAAATTATAAATAAATTGTATGCCGTCATTTGATATTGCTAGCTCTGTAGATATTCAAACATTGGATAATGCAGTAAACATTGTGAAAAAAGAAATCACCAATCGTTTCGATTTTAAAGGCAATCATGTAGTGATTGATTTAAATAAGAAAGATTATATGTTGAAATTAGAATCAGATTCTGAAATGAAAATTCAGCAAATAGTAGATGTATTATTAAGTAGATCCATGAAACAAGGCATAGATGCTTCGGCTTTTGATTTCTCCAAAGAGGCCTTTCCCAGTGGAAAAATCTTCAAAAAGGATGTTTTTGTTAAAAATGGCCTAAAGCAGGAAGATGCTAAAAAGGTAGTCAAACTCATTAAAGAGAGTGGTCTAAAGGTGCAGGCGGCCATTATGGACGATATTGTTCGTGTTACAGGCAAGAAAATAGATGATTTACAAGATGTTATAGCTGCTTGCAGGGCTGGGAATTTGGGCCTTCCTTTACAGTATATCAATATGAAATAAGGGTATTAGCCCCTTTAAGCCTTTAAAATTTGGTTACAACCTAGGTTTAGGCTAAATTTGCGTCCTATTAAATAAATTGTACGGCAAAACCCGTGCATCCTTAAAAATCATAATTATGAGAGAAGGTATCCATCCAGAAGCGTATCGTTTTGTAGTGTTCAAGGACATGAGTAACGGTATGCAATTCTTAGGCAAATCAACTGCACAAACTAAGGAAACAGTGTTGTTTGAAGACGGTAAAGAGTATCCAATTATTAAATTGGAGATTTCTAACACTTCACATCCTTTTTACACTGGTAAAAACATGTTGGTTGACACCGCTGGTCGTATTGATAAATTCAACAAGCGTTACGCCAAGAAGCAATAAAAGAGAGACCATTAAAAAATATTCTTTTTTATACTTATTCAAACCCTTTCTTACGCAAGTAAGAGAGGGTTTTTTGTCAAAAAAGACTTATCAATACTTATCTTTGTAATGTAAATTATCAATTATGCCAACACTAGATATACTTGCTTTTGGAGCCCACCCCGATGATGTGGAGTTGGGTTGTGCAGGGACTTTGTTATTGGCAGTGTCTGAAGGAAAAAAAGTAGGCATCGTTGATTTAACCAAAGGGGAGCTTGGAACAAGAGGCACTACTTCACAAAGATTAAAGGAAGCGCAATTGGCCTCTCAAGTAATGGGCATTGGTGTGAGAGAAAATTTAGGTATGGCCGATGGCTTTTTTGAGAACAATAAAGAAAATCAATTTGCCATTATTGAAACTATTAGAAAATATCAACCTTCCATTATTTTTTGTAATGCACCCGAGGACCGTCACCCCGATCATGGACGCGCTTCTAGCTTAGTAGTGGACGCCGCTTTTTTATCTGGCCTCGTTAAAATTCAAACTACACATAATGGAGTGCTGCAAGCGCCTTGGAGACCTACTCAAGTATTTCATTATATTCAATCAAGAAATTTAACGCCCAATTTTGTGGTAGATATTAGCCCTTTCATGGAAAAGAAAATGGAAGCCATACTTGCTCATAGTTCTCAGTTTTTTGATCCAAATTCAACAGAGCCAGCAACCTTTATTTCAGGCAATGCTTTTTTAGAATTTGTGAAAGGAAGAGCCAAGGAATTAGGGCATCAAATTGGGGTGGATTATGCAGAAGGTTTTATTACCCAAAAGTTTTTAGGTATTCGTAGTTTTGAAGCAATCATTCAAAAGACAACATAGAAATTATTTTATCCGTTTATAATTTATCATTATGGCCATTGTTAAAGTAGGATTAGTGCAAATGAGCTGCGAGGCGTCTAAGTCTGCCAACACTTTAAAAGCAATTGAAAAAGTAAGAGAGGCAGCAAAAAAAGGAGCCAATATTATTTGCTTGCAAGAATTATTTACTTCACTTTATTTTTGTGATGTAGAGGCCTATGATAATTTTAAATTAGCAGAACCTATTCCAGGTGAAACAAGTAATACATTCGCTACTTTAGCGAAAGAATTAGGCGTAGTTATTATTGCTTCTTTATTTGAAAAAAGAGCAGAAGGTTTATACCATAACACCACAGCGGTTCTCGATGCCGATGGAACTTATTTAGGGAAGTATCGTAAAATGCACATTCCCGATGATCCTGCTTATTTTGAAAAATTTTATTTTACACCAGGCGACTTAGGCTATAAAGTTTTCAAAACAAAATTTGCCACCATTGGTATATTAATATGTTGGGATCAATGGTATCCAGAAGCTGCAAGAATTACTAGTTTAATGGGGGCCGAAATGTTATTTTATCCAACCGCTATTGGTTGGGCCACCGCGCAAGACGAAGCCACTAACAAAGAACAGTATAATGCTTGGCAAACTATACAACGCAGTCACGCAGTAGCGAATGGAGTGCCCGTTATTAGTGTAAATAGAGTAGGACTAGAGCAAGAAGGTCTGATGAAATTCTGGGGAGGAAGTTTTGTAAGTAATCCCTTTGGAACTTTATTATACGAAGCTTCACATGATAAAGAAGAAGTAGCTGTTATTGATATAGATACAGAAAAGTCGGATAGTTATAGAACACATTGGCCATTCCTTCGTGATCGAAGAATTGATTCTTATGGTCCAATTACTAAAAGATACTTAGACGAAGATGCTGAGTAATTAAAAAAATCAAGCAGACACTATTATAACATGACTAGCGCCACTCCCAAATCTTTAGGCTATTATTTTCCAGCAGAATTTGCACCACATGATGCTATTTGGTTAAGTTGGCCTCATAAAGAAGAAAGTTGGCCTGGTAAAATTGCCAGTATTTATCCTTCCTACACTGAATTTATAAAAATTGTTTCTCTTACTGAAAGAGTTTGTATTAATGTAGTGGATGAAAAAATGCGTAACTCTGCTCAAAAGATGTTGCAGTTGGCGGGCGTTAATTTAGAGCGCGTTCAGTTTTATATGCATCCCACCAACGATGCTTGGTGCCGCGATCATGGCCCTGCTTTTTTACTAAGAGATAATGCAGTAGATCAAAAAGTAATTATAGATTGGAATATTAATGCATGGGGTGGTAAGTATCCGCCTTATGATTTAGATGATGTTATTCCTACGCGTATTGCAACGGCTTTAGGTTTGCCGGTATTTCATCCAGGCATTATAATGGAAGGAGGCTCGGTCGATTTTAATGGGGCAGGAACGGTGATGACTTCAAAATCTTGTTTGTTAAACCCGAATAGAAACCCGCATTTGAATCAAGGTCAAATTGAAAAGTACTTGAGCGATTATTATGGAATAGACCAAATACTTTGGGTTAGTGATGGTATTGTAGGAGATGACACCGATGGTCATATCGACGATACCGTTCGTTTTGTAAATGAAGACACTGTTATTACAGTAGTGGAGCCCAATGTACTTTCAGCGAACCATCAAATATTGCAGCAGAATTTAAAAGAATTAAAGCAGATGCGTTTATTAAATGGCAAGCAATTAAATATTGTAGAACTACCTATGCCAGCGGAAGTAATATATGAAGGGCAGAGCCTGCCTGCTTCTTATGCTAATTTTTATATTAGTAATGGTCATATTATAGTGCCTACATTTAAATGTGATGCAGATGATAAAGCCATGCAAATAATACAAGAATGTTTTACCACTAGAGAAATAGTGGGCATTGACTCTACCGATATTATTTGGGGACTAGGTAGTTTTCATTGCCTCAGTCAACAAGAGCCCAGTATTGTGAATAAAGTATAGTGAACAAAATATAGTGAATAAGTGTTTATCATTTTAATATAGAATTATCTAATTTAATAATCGAATCCAAATAAATTCTCATTGCATATGGTATTTTTTAAAAAAACTTCCTTCCTTATTGGTCTTATGGGTTTCATTGCTATGACTACCATTACAGCCTGTAATCATTTTCCGTATGCAAAAACTAATCAATTCTATGAAAAGCATACCAAGGAATTAGTGAAATTATTAAAAGAGGATCCTAGTATTCAAACCATTAATCAATTATCTAAGGCCAAAGATTGGGTGGGTACTACGAACTTTGATTTACGCAAACCTAATTTTGTAGTCATTCATCATACAGCACAAAATTCTTGTGAGCAAACTTTAAAAACATTTACATTGGAAAGAACTAAGGTAAGTGCGCATTATGTAATTTGCAAGGATGGTACTATACACCATATGTTGAATGATTATATGAGGGCCTGGCATGGAGGTATTTCTAAATGGGGTAATAACATTGACCTTAATTCAAGCTCTATAGGTATTGAATTAGACAATAATGGTTTTGAGCCTTTTGATAGTGCACAAATTAATAGCTTGCTTTTATTATTAGCAGAGTTAAAAGAGAATTATAAAATTCCTGAAGCCAATTTTATTGGCCATTCTGATATAGCGCCTAAGCGTAAAGTGGATCCTAATATTCAATTCCCCTGGGTTCTATTAGCCCAAAAAGGCTATGGGGTTTGGTTTGAGCCAGATGTAAAATATACTTTACCCGAATCTATCTCCATTCCTTTTGCCTTGGCCATGGTGGGTTATGATATTAAGGATACGACAGCTGCCTTGCTCGCTTTTAAGCGACATTTTAGAGCCGATAGTACGGCTGTAGTTACAGAAAATGACCGCTCAGTTTTATATCAATTAATTCAAAATAAATTATTACACTAACAATTGTTAGTGTAATTTTGTCAAAAAAAAATAAGGTATGGATTTCAATTTAACAGAGGAGCAGCTAATGATTCAAAAAGCTGCTCGTGAATTTGCTCAACAACAATGTTTTCCTGGTGTCATTGAAAGAGATGAACATCAAAAGTTTCCCAAAGAGCAAATGGAACAATTAGCTGATTTAGGTTTTTTAGGTATGATGGCTTCTACTGAATATGGTGGAGCAGGAATGGATACTATTAGCTATGTCATTGCAATGGAAGAAATTAGTAAAGTAGACGCCAGTGTTTCTGTAGCCATGAGTGTGAATAATAGTTTAGTATGTTGGGGCTTGGAACATTATGCAACTGAGGAACAAAAGAAAAAATATTTAATACCATTAGCACAAGGCAAAAAAGACGGCACATTATATATTGGCGCTTTTTTATTAAGTGAGCCAGAAGCGGGTAGCGATGCTACGCATCAACATACATCTGCCATTGATAAAGGCGATCATTATTTAATAAATGGGGTAAAAAATTGGATTACCAATGGTTCTACTGCATCGGTATATTTAGTGATGGCACAAACAGATGCTTCCAAAGGCCCAAAGGGTATTAATGCATTTATTGTTGAAAAAAATACACCAGGTATTTTAGTAGGAGCTAAAGAAAATAAATTAGGGATTAGAGGAAGCGATACACATGCCGTTTCTTTTATGGATGTTAAAGTGCCTAAAGAAAATAGAATAGGTGCAGACGGATTTGGATTTACTTTTGCTATGAAAACTTTAAATGGAGGTAGAATTGGAATTGCGGCACAAGCATTAGGTATTGCCAGTGGCGCTTATGAATTAGCCTTGGCCTATAGTAAACAAAGACAGTCTTTTGGAAAACCTATTCACGAGCATCAGGCTATTCAATTTAAACTAGCTGAAATGGCTACTAGAATTCACTCGGCCAGGTTACTTTGTTATCATGCTGCTTGGGAAAAAGACAATGGACTTGATTATACAACTTCAGCTGCCATGGCTAAATTACATGCAAGTGATACCGCTATGTGGGCTGCCACAGAAGCCGTTCAAGTACATGGAGGATATGGATTTGTAAAAGAATACCATGTAGAAAGGTTAATGCGTGATGCAAAAATTACGCAAATTTATGAAGGTACTAGTGAGATACAAAAAATGGTCATTGGTAGAAATATTACAAAATAACTTATGCCTGTAAATACTGAAGCCTATCATAAAATTAAAGAACAACTACAAGGAAAAAATGTGCAGTTGGTGGCTGTTAGTAAAACCAAGCCTAATGAAGACATTCAAGCCCTATATGCTTTAGGCCAAAGAAACTTTGGTGAAAATTATGTACATGAATTAGTAGATAAAGCAGCCAGTTTGCCTACCGATATTCATTGGCATTTTATAGGTCATTTACAATCCAACAAAGTAAAATATATAGCGCCCTTTATTTATTTAATTCATGGAGTCGATTCTGAAAAATTATTAGCAGAGATTAATAAGCAAGCCATTAAGCAAAATAAAATGATTAACTGTTTGTTGCAAGTGCATATTGCCACAGAGGAAACCAAGTTTGGTTTTGATGCCACAAGTTTACATGAATTTATTGCAAGTGGAAGATTTTCTAATTATAGTAATGTAGTAGTAAAAGGACTCATGGGCATGGCCAGTTTTACAGAAGACAAAACCATTGTTGAAAATGAGTTTAGTACTTTGAAAAATGTATACGACCAAACAGCTACCCAATTAAACAATGTACATTTCGATACATTAAGTATGGGTATGAGCGGTGATTACGCATTAGCTATTGAAAAAGGTAGTAACCTAGTAAGAATAGGAAGCTTACTTTTTGGTGCAAGGAATTAAAAATTACTTAGTTTAAAAGAAAATCTAGGATAAGATAATTTAGGTTGTACTTAACTGTATAATTATAAAAAAAGCTGCCCCATTAAATAGAGCAGCTTTTTTAGTAAAATATATTAAGTCTAATAATATCTACTTTTACAAGCCTATTTTGTTTTTCCGTAATCAAATACTAATTGACAGAAAGCTTTCACCCCTATAATAAATCCAGACTCATCTAAATAAAAATCGGGGGTATGATGCGGGCCTGCTTTTTTAGGGTCTGTACCTTTTGGCATACCTCCTACATTAAAAAAGAAGCTAGGTGCTTTGGCTGCATAAAATGAAAAATCTTCAGCACCAGTTACCCAAGTTGATTCAGAAACATTTTCATCACCAGCTGCTTTTATCAAAGAGGGTAAAGTTTTTTTCACAAGAGCTGGGTCGTTATAAGTAACTAAAGTTTTTGTATCAATGACAACATCCGCAGTTGCCCCAGAGCTTGCAGCAATAGTAGTTACTGTATTTCTAATTCTTTCGTGCACTTCTTCTTGCATTTTACTATCCAAGGTTCTAATGGTACCTGTCATCTCAGCTGTTTCAGGAATGATATTAGAACGCACACCACTTTTAATAGTACCTACGGTAATTACTAATGGGGCCTTGGTTAAATCCATTTGACGACTCACAATATGTTGTAAACCTTCAATAATTTGAGCACTTGCTGCAATGGGATCTACACCACCCCAAGGTTGTGAACCATGGCTACCTTTTCCATTTACTTTAATCGTAAACCAATCAGAGGAAGCCATAAAGGCACCTGCCTTATATTTAATAGTACCTACTGGTGTTTGTGAAGAAATATGAATACCAAATACTGCTTCTACTTTTGGATTGTCTAGTGCGCCTTCTTTAATCATCAGTTGTGCACCAGCTTCTTCATTTTCTGGAGCACCTTCTTCAGCTGGTTGAAATAAAAATACAATGGTACCTGGTACTTCTTTTTGCATGGTACTTAACATTTTGGCAGTAGCCATTAACATAGCTGTGTGTGAATCATGTCCGCAAGCATGCATTACACTTACTTTTTGTCCATTAAATTCAGTAGTCACCTTAGAGGCAAAGGGTAGGGTTGATCTCTCATAAACAGGAAGTGCGTCAATGTCTGCTCTTAAAGCAATCACTGCACCCGGTTTGCCTCCTTTTAAAACCGCTACCACACCCGTTTTAGCAACCGGATATCTTACTTCAACATTAGGAAGGGTTTTTAAAAAATCAGCAATGTATTTTCCTGTATTTACTTCTCTATTAGAAAGTTCAGGAAACTCATGAAAATGTCTTCTCCAAGAAATTAATTCTGGTTCTACTTCTTTTAATAAAGAAGCATAATTTTTAGGTAAGTCTTGTGCTATACTTGATACAGTTATAAGTACCAATAAAGAAAGGAAAATTTTACGCATTTTATTTTGTTTTATCTTGTATATATTTTTTATATTTCTTTTATTTTTTATTTTTTCTTTTATTTCTAATCTTAAATTATTTATTCTATTTTTTATTTAAATATTTTATAGTTTAATTCTATTATACATTTTAGTGTAAGGCTAGCCTATATTTACTAAGCTTGATACTCTCCATAAATACCTCTTAATACATCTGCTATTTCTCCTAAAGTACAATAATTTTCAATAGCCTCTATTACAGAGGGCATTAAATTTTCAGTGCCAGCTGCTGCATTTTTAACCGCTGCTAAACAAGCTGCTACTTTTATAGTATCTCTATTATTTTTTAGAGCCTTTAGTTTATCAATTTGTTGTATTCTTATACTTTCATCAATTTGAAAAACGGGTATATTGGTAGTAGAAGTAGATTCAAATTGATTTACCCCCACAATTATTTTTTCCTTCGATTCAATAGCTTTTTGATAAGCATAAGCGCTTTCTGCAATTTTATTTTGCATAAATCCATTTTCGATAGCACTTACAGAACCACCCATTTCATCTATTTGTTGTATGAGTGCTAAAGCTTTTTGCTCTAGTTCATTGGTCAGGCTTTCAACAAAATAAGAACCTGCCAAAGGATCGGCTGTATCAGTGATGCCCGATTCATTGGCTACAATTTGTTGTGTTCTTAAGGCAATACTAGCTGCTTCTTGAGTAGGTAATCCTAAGGCTTCGTCAAAACCATTGGTGTGAAGGCTTTGCGTGCCACCTAGTACAGCTGCAATAGTTTGAATGGTAACCCTAGAAATATTATTTAGAGGTTGTTGGGCCGTTAAAGTAGCGCCGCCAGTTTGTGTATGAAAACGAAGCATCAAGGCTTTTTCATCGGTGGCGCCTAAGTCTTTCATAATCGTAGCCCACATTTTTCTTGCAGCTCTAAATTTGGCTACTTCTTCAAATAAATTATTATGGGCATTAAAAAAGAAAGATAACCTCTTACCAAAAATATTAATGTCTAAACCTTTTTCAATAGCCGCTTTTACATAGGCCTTACCATTACTTAAAGTAAAGGCTACTTCTTGCACTGCTGTACTACCCGCTTCTCTAATATGATATCCAGATATACTAATGCTATTCCACTTAGGTAAATGCTGGCCACAGTATTCAAAGATATCTGTAATAATACGCATAGAATATTTAGGAGGGTAGATATAAGTGCCTCTTGCTGCGTATTCTTTTAATATATCGTTCTGTATGGTGCCTGCTAATTGTTTTAAATCAATGCCTCTTTTTTTTGCCAAGGCAATATATAAAGCTAGTAAAATAAAACCAGTAGAATTAATGGTCATAGAAGTACTAATCTTATCTAAAGGAATATCCTTAAATAAAATTTCCATATCCTCAATGGAACAAATAGACACACCTACTTTTCCTACTTCGCCTTCTGCTAAAGAATGGTCGGCGTCATAGCCAATTTGTGTAGGTAAATCAAATGCCACACTTAAACCCATTACTCCTTGCGATAAAAGAAAATGATATCGTTTATTACTTTCTTCTGCGGTAGAGAATCCAGCATATTGACGCATTGTCCATAGCTTTCCTCTATACATGTCGGATTGAACGCCTCTTGTATAAGGGAACTCACCTGGTAATAGAGTTTCATTTAAATTAGTGGGTAAATCGTTGCAGGTATATACCTTCTTTATTTCAATGCCACTATCTGTCTTTTTTTCCGCTTCTTGCATGGGTTAAATTTACGAAAAATTCAAAAAAGAAGGGCTTCAATTATTTCTATTTTCGAAATGACTGTTTACTCGTAAATGCCCCTAATATTGTACTTTTGTAGTATAAACATTCAAATATGTCTTCAGATACCAATATAGCCATACAAAGCCCGGTAACTTTTACCGCAGGAGCCATTACTGAAATTAACCGATTAATGGCTGAGCCAGACTTTGATCAACAACAAAGACTAAGAGTGGGGGTAAAAGGGGGTGGATGTAGCGGTATGACCTACGTTCTAGGTTTTGACATTCCTAAGGCTGAAGATGAAATATTCTCTATTGAAGGTATACCTTGTTGCATGGAGAAATCACATCAAATTTATGTATATGGAATGGAGATAGATTGGCAGGGTGGTCTGAATAGCCGTGGATTTACTTTTAAAAATCCGAATGCGTCTAGTACCTGTGGATGCGGTACCTCATTTGCGGTTTAAAATTAGTTGAAAAAATACATCATTCTCGCTCTCTGATCGCTTTGCTCAGAAAGTTCGCTCGAATGAGTATTTTTTTCAATCTAATTTTAAACAAATTTCAGTCAACATTTTTTTTCATATAACGCATTATTAATAGACTATTCACGAACTTATGATTTTTTAGCGTGATTCGAATCTGAGAGTGATAGGCTATTTATAATGCATATGAAAAGAAAAAGGCCCTGATTACTCAAGGCCTTTTTTTATAAATACAGTGTAGAATTATTTCTTTTTCTCTTCACGGCCTAGTGGACGACTCTTTGCAAAGTCAACTAGTACAGGAGCCGCTACAAAGATAGAAGAGTAAGTACCTGTGATAACTCCGATTAACATAGCGAATGCAAAACCTCTTGTTACTTCTCCACCAAAGATGAATAAGATTAAGATAGTTAAGAACACCGTTAAAGAAGTCATAATAGTACGACTCAATGTTTGGTTAATGGCTTTATTGATAATAGAAGCATTGTCTGCGCCTTTCATTAATTGGCTGTCCTCACGAATACGATCATATACAATTACAGTATCGTTCATAGAAAAACCAATTACAGTTAGTATTGCTGCAATAAAGTGTTGGTCAATCTCTAATGGGAAGGGCACCACTTTTCTTAAGAAACTAAATACGATTAAGGTTACAAATACATCGTGTAATAGAGAGAAAATAGTTCCTAAAGAATATCTCCAATCACGGAAACGAATAAAGATGTACAAACAAATTGCAATTAATGCAAAAATAGTTGCTTTCGTAGCACCTGCTTTTAAATCATCAGAAATAGTAGGAAGTACTGTTTGAGAACTTTGCTTATACTGAGCATCGAACTCTTTTAAAGAAGTTCCTGCTGGTAATTGCTTTACTAGACCTTTAAATAATAAACCTTCCACTTCAGCGTCAATATTATTGCCTTGTTCTTTAATTTTATAAGAAGTAGTAATATTAATTTGGTTCTTAGAATCGACTGTTTTAATAATAGGAGACTCACCGAATACTTTTTTCAAGTCATCTCTTACCGACTCTATATTCACTGCTTTATCAAACTTAATAGTATAACTTCTTCCTCCTGCGAATTCAACACCTTCGTCGAATCCGTTAAAGAAACTAGCAATACCCATTACTAAAACTACAGCAGATAACATATAAGCATACTTTCTGAATTCAATAAATTTGAAAGCAGCTTGTTGAAAGATACCTCTTGAAATTTTAGTGAAATATTCAAAGTGTCTATTTTTACTTGTATAGATATCTGTGATTAAACGAGATACTAAAATTCCGCAGAATAAAGAAAGTAAAATACCAATGATTTGTGTAGTAGCGAATCCGAGTACAGGACCTAGACCAAAGTAAGCTAAGATACAAGCTGTTAATAGGGTAGTAACGTGTGCATCCAATACTGGAGACATAGAACGTTTATAACCATCTGTTACAGCTAATTGATAACTTTTCCCTTTTGTTAATTCCTCTTTAATTCTCTCAAATATAATTACGTTAGTATCTACCGCCATACCAATGGTTAATACTAAACCTGCAATTCCAGGTGCTGTTAAAGTAAAACCTAGTGCACTTAATATACCAATAGTAAAAAGTAAGTTTAATATTAAAGCAATATTGGCTACCCATCCACCGGTGTTAAAGTATAATAACATTAAAGCGAAAATGACTAAAAAGGCAATACCAAATGCCATGGCGCCACCTTGAATAGAAGCCAAGCCTAAAGTAGGACCTACTAACTGCTCTTGTACAATTTTAGCAGGCGCTGGTAACTTACCACTCTCTAATATTTCAGCTAAGTCTTGTGCAGTTTTTAAAGTATAGTTTCCAGAGATAGAAGAGTTACCAGTAGTGATAGCATCATTTACATTTGGTGCTGAATAAACAATATTATCTAGTACAATAGCAAGAGGCTTGCCTACATTTTTGGTTGTCATCTTAGCCCAAATGCTTGTACCTAATTTATCCATATTCATTTTGATGGCTACTTTTCCTCTCTCATCAAAATCTTGTGTAGCATTGGCAACATGGTCTCCTTCTAATTCTGCTTGACCGTTGTCTAAAGTTTTAATAGCATAAATAGGAAGTACGTCTTTGTTTTTTGCATCTTCGCTTTCGTTCTTACCATACATGAATACCAAGTTCGACGGGAATTTAGATTTTACTTCAGCCATAGCTAAGTAAGCATTCAATTTAATTGTATCATTTTTGAAAGTGTATCCAATTTCAGCAGGGTAAATATATTGACCATTTTTTCCTTGATAGGGCTGCGTAAACTGAACCATTTTTAATAAAGGATTTTTATTAGGGTTCAATTTAGAAGTATCTGCTTTTACTAAACTACTCGTATCTGAAATTCCATTTAAACTTGCTTCAATAGATTTATCGGCAGCAATGATTCCATTTTGAAAATCCTTGTTCTCAAAAGTATATACTTCAAAGAATTGAAGATTAGCGGTAGATTGCAAATAAGAACGTACACGCTCTTTATCGTTCACGCCTGCTAATTCAATATTGATAATGCCTTTTGTAGCATCCGGATTAATATTTGGAGAAGCTAAGCCAAAGCGGTCTATACGTGTTCTTAAAATACGGTAAGTATTATTGAATGCTTGAGTAGATTGTTCTTTTAAATAAGAAGCTACTGCATCATCAGAAGCATCAAATTTTAATTTGCCATTACTTCTAGTAGCAAATAAAGGAGCTAATTTACCAGTGGGGTTGATGGTGGTATATTCATCTCTGAATAAAGAAATTAAATCGGCACGGCTGTTGGCTTTCTTTTGAACTGCATTGTTTAATGCAGTGTTAAAAGAAGGGTCCTTGGTATAGTTGGCGAGTGATTTAATTAAACCATCCAAGCCTACTTCCATGGTTACACTCATACCGCCTTGTAAATCAAGGCCTAGCATTAATTCTTTTTCTTTTGCAGAACCATAAGTAGTTAAGCCAAAAGCTAATTTGCTGTCCTTGGTACTGTCTAATAACTTTTTATAATAAGCTTTTTGAATATCGTTTAAGCTATCGTTGTATAATAGTTGTTCTTCTTTGTCAGAAGGGTATACCTGAGCTGCTTTTGGGAACTTTTTGATCCATGAACTAGCCTTCGCTTCCATAGCTTTTTCGTGACTTCTTACGAACCAAGTAAATGACAATTGATAAAGACAAATTAAAATAAGCGCAATAGTAAAAAAGCGCACTAATCCTTTGAGTTGCATAATAGTGTGGTTAACTGATTTTTAGTCGGCAAATATAATGGAAAGAGGCCAAAATAAAGGCTAAAAAGCCATTATTTTACCTTCAATAGACTTACATCAAAGTATAAGGGTGCATTGCCTGGGATACTGCCACTTCCTCTAGATCCATAACCTAAAGAAGAGGGGATTAAGATTTTAATTTGGCCACCTTCACCAATTAATGGCAGGGCTATTTGCCAACCTGGAATTAGGTTATTTAAAGGATAAGTAATGGTACCGCTGTCAAATGTCTTATCATCCATTAATTTTCCTGTATAAGTAACTGTAATTGTGCTAGTTATTTTGGGCTTATTGCTATTACCTGCAGTAATTATTTGATATAAGACACCAGATGGGTCTGATACATAGGTAATATTGTTCTTTTTCGCATAGCTAGTCATTTGGTCAGACTCACTAGCTGAAGACTTACTACAAGCAGTATTTGAAAAAATAGCAAAAATGGCCAAAAAACCGGTAATTATTACTAAAAAAGAGGTTTTTTTGGTGGTTTTTGAGGTAAAATGGTTCATTTTTTATTTTTTATATGCGTTAATTCTTTAAATCTTTGTTCGTTCATTTCGAAGGTAAATTGCTGGTAGATCCATGCAAATCCAAAGGAGAATACCAAAATTGAAATTAAGATCCATATTTCATTACCCCTCATATTAGCTACCATACTAGCCCTTTCGTACCAACCGGTTTCTGAAATAACCAGCACAAGCAAACCCGCACTTAATCCAAAACTTAAACCTCTTAAAAAAGGTTTGCGTTTATAATGGGGCAGTACTCTTTGTTTTTCCCATTGCTGGTAGAACTTTTCTTCTTCCTGGCTAATCATAGGCAAATTTATGCTTTGATTCTTAAATTAGACATGCATTGCTTACATTTAATTTTAGAATGGATATGGAGGAACCTTCCAATATTGCTGGATTAATAAAAATTAAAACTTGATTATGAAATCTTTTTTTACAAAATGGGGGCTGGCTATAAGCTTAGTGGTTATTTCAATTCATTTTATTGCCCAATTTTTAGGGGAAGAATATAAAGTGGTAGAGGCGATTAGTAAGGCCTTGTTTTTGCCCTCACTGATGATGTATTTAAATGTTCAGTCGAACGTATACAATAAGCCTGGAAAAAATTTAGTGATGATGGGATTGTGTGGTTCTTTTTTAGGAGATGTGTTTTTGATTTCAAAGTCTTTGTTTATTCCAGGTATGCTTGCATTTATGACAACCCATATTTGTAATATTTTATTTTTTAGTAAAATATATGGTTTGAAACAAGCTAAATCAACAATATTAAAAGTTTCAACCTTTTTATTGGTTTGCTTTTGTGTGTTTATTTATTTCCAATTAAAAACTGCCATAGGACCCTTAATTTATCCCATACTAGTATATATGGCGCTCATTTCTTCAGCGGCATTGATAGCCATTCATGTATCGAATAATAAGCCTACTAAAATTATTGCCAATAACTTTTGGATACCAGGCATGTTATTTTTCATAACATCTGATGCTATTTTAGCTTTTAATAAATTTGATTGGTCTATTAATTTACCTATACCGCATATAGGTTTAATGATTATGGTAACTTATGGGTTAGCGCAGTTTTTATTAGTGAAGGGTTTTCAATTGTACTTCATAACTGCATCTAAAGAAGCCGCATAAAAATAGAGTAGCTATGTATTTATTTAAAATAAAATAGAGCTTAACTTATATAAACCGCATAAAAAAAACCTCCCCGAAAAATCGGGAAGGTTTTTTTTATTGGTTGATACGATAAAATCGCTTTCAATATTAGTAACCCATACCACCCATATCAGGCGCATGTCCACCACCTTGTGGTGCAGCCGCTGGAGCTGGCTTGTCAGCAATCACACACTCTGTTGTTAACAACATAGAAGCGATAGAAGCTGCATTCTCTAAAGCAACTCTTGTTACTTTAGTAGGGTCGATAACACCTGCTTTGAATAAGTTTTCGAAAACTTCTGTTCTTGCATTAAAACCAAAGTCGTCTTTGCCTTCTTTGATTCTTTGAACAACAATAGAACCTTCGATACCGCTATTCTTCACAATTTGACGAAGAGGTTCTTCAATAGCACGACGTACAATTTGAATACCTGTATTTTCGTCTTCGTTAGCCCCTTTTAATTTTTCTAAACTTGCAACAGCACGAATGTAAGCAACCCCGCCACCTGGTACGATTCCTTCTTCGACTGCAGCGCGCGTTGCATGTAAGGCATCGTCCACACGATCCTTCTTTTCTTTCATTTCAGTTTCAGTAGCTGCTCCTACATACAATACGGCAACACCACCACTTAACTTCGCTAAACGCTCTTGTAATTTCTCACGATCGTAGTCTGAAGTTGTATTTTCAATTTGTGCTTTAATTTGATTTACACGCGCAGTGATATCTGCTTTTTTACCTTTACCACCTACGATAACGGTATTGTCTTTATCTATTGTTACAGAACTTGCTTGACCTAAATAAGTTAAGTCGGCGTTCTCTAATTTGAAACCTTGTTCTTCAGAGATAACAGTTCCTGCAGTTAAAATAGCAAGGTCTGTTAACATTTCTTTTCTTCTATCACCAAAGCCTGGCGCTTTAACAGCAGCTACTTTAATAGTACCACGTAATTTGTTTACAACTAAGGTTGCCATTGCTTCACCTTCTAAGTCTTCAGCAATAATGACTAATGGACGACTTGTTTGTGCTACTTTCTCTAAAATATGCAATATGTCTTTCATCGCTGAAATTTTCTTATCATAAATTAAGATGTAGGGGTTTTGCATTTCAGCTTCCATCTTTTCGCTATTCGTTACGAAGTAAGGAGAAGTGTATCCACGATCGAATTGCATACCTTCTACTACATCCACTGTAGTATCAGTTCCTTTTGCTTCTTCAACTGTGATTACCCCTTCTTTACCCACTTTGCTCATTGCAAGGGCTATTAATTTACCAATTTCATTATCGTTGTTTGCAGAAATAGAAGCTACTTGCTCAATCTTCTTAGTGTCGTTACCAACCGCTTGAGATTGTGCTTTTAAACTTGCTACTACTTTCTCTACTGCTTTATCAATACCACGTTTCAAATCCATTGGATTGGCGCCAGCAGTAACGTTTCTTAAACCTTCGCTAATAATAGCTTGAGCTAATACAGTGGCAGTAGTTGTTCCGTCACCAGCTAAGTCGGCTGTTTTTGAAGCAACTTCTTTAACCATTTGAGCACCTATATTTTCAATAGGATCTTCTAAGTCAATTTCTTTGGCAACAGTAACACCATCCTTTGTAATAGAAGGTGATCCGAATTTCTTTTCAATCACCACGTTACGACCTTTTGGTCCTAAGGTTACTTTTACGGCGTTGGCTAAAGTGTCAACCCCTTTTTTCATTTTATTTCTCGCTTCTAAGTCGAAAAAAATCATTTTAGACATATAAACTTATTTTATTTCGTTAATTAATAGTACTACTTACTTTAACAATTATACAATTGCTAAAATATCGCTTTCGCGCATGATCAATAAATCTTGACCATCAATTTGAATTTCTGTTCCTGCGTATTTACCGTATAAAACGTTATCGCCTACTTTTACAGTTACGGGTTCGTCTTTTTTACCTATTCCTGCAGCAAGTACTACACCACGTTGTGGTTTTTCTTTTGCAGTATCAGGAATGATGATTCCTCCAGCTGTTTTTTCTTCTGCAGCGGCAGGCTTAACTATTACTCTGTCATGTAGAGGAGTAATGTTTAATTTCTTAGCCATACTTTATCGTTTTTTGTTTATTAAATAATTGTGTACATCCTTTACATCGATAACCGTGCCACTGCAATTTTTTCCTACCGAATAGGTCAAATTTTCAGTTTTATTGTTTTTCAAGCGTAAGGGAAGCAAATCTATGCCTAAAATTGCATGATACGCAAAGGATTATGGTAAAAAATGTCAGTTTTTACCAATAATTTAGATAGATTTGCAGCCGCTTAGCTCTTATATATATGATGAACCGAAGAAATATTAGAATTAAAGTAATGCAGGTGCTATATATGGTTGAAAATCAGAACCAAAGCAGTCCCGGCTCCCTACTTCAGAAGGAATTTGATAAAACGCGTAATTTATTCGTTTTCCTGGTTCATCTTGTACACCAAGTAGCCCTTTATGCCGAAATAGAGGCAGGGCAGAGAGCCTCCAAAAATTTACCCAACCAAGCCGATCTTTCCGTTAATATTAAGTTAGCTGGCAATAGTATTGTCTGGCAAACCATTGAGTCGGAGAAATTCAAAAAAGCTTTGGCTCTTGTTAACCCTGCACAATGGGTGGACGAGGATATCGTAAAAACCTTGTTTAGAAACTTATCAGAATCGGCTATTTATAAAACTTACATTCTAGAAGAAGGAAGAGACAAGGCCAAAGAGAAAGAGATTCTTAAATATATATTCGGTACGCTTATTTTAGAATCTGATAATATCTTAGAATATATAGACGAGCGATTTGCCAACTGGGAAGATGAAGGAGATATGATGGTGGGTTTTATCTTGGATTATTTACAAAAGCCAGGTAGCATAGATTTTATAGATTTAGTGGGCGATGAAAAAATGAAATTCGCTACTGAATTAATTCAAACAGCTATTGAGAAGAAATCTTATACTGAAGAGGTTATTAAGCCTAAATTAAATAACTGGGACCCAGAACGTATAGCTGTTATAGATATGATATTACTTCGTTTGGGCGTTTGTGAATTATTGTATTTTGATACCATACCTACCAAGGTGACAATTAATGAGTACATTGATTTAGCCAAGGAGTATAGCACCGAACAAAGTGGTCATTTTGTGAATGGTATTTTGGATAATATTCATAAAGAGTTAGTGGGTTCGGGTAAAATTCAAAAAATAAGTCACAAAGCAAAATAGCAAAATAGCCAAATAGTTAAGTCTTTAAATTACATATATTTGCTAAATAGGTATTATAAGAAGAGGAACTTATAAACACAACTGTACAAACATAACTATATAAAAACAACTATTAAAACATAAACAACTAAATAAATTACAATGACAGCAATTTTATTACAAGCACCACAAGGCGGAGGTACTTTCCAATTAGTAATGTTGGGTGGTATTATTTTAGTTTTCTGGTTTTTCATGATTCGTCCACAAGCTAAAAAAGCGAAAGAGCAAAAGAAGTTTATTGACGATATTCAAAAAGGAGACAAAATAGTTACTATCGCAGGTATTCATGGTACGGTGAATAAAGTAAACGAAGACAATACGATTCAATTAGAAGTAAGTCCTGGTTCTTACTTGAAACTTGAAAAATCATCCATAAGCTTAGAGTGGTCAAAAACCAACCCTAAATAATTATAATTGGTTTGATTAAAAAAAGTCCGAAATTGGGGTAACTAATTTCGGACTTTTTTATGTCTAAGATGATCGGACTTACGGGGGGTATTGGTGCAGGTAAAACCATAGTGGCCAAAATATTTGAGAACCTGGGTGTGCCTGTATTTAATGCAGATGATACGGCGAAGCAATTAATGCAAACAAGTCCTGAAATTAAAACTGCTCTCATTCAACAATTCGGAGAGAAGGTGTATGAAAATGGAATTTTGCAAAAAGCCTATTTGTCTTCCATTGTTTTTTCCGATGCGCATCAGCTAGCCTTATTAAATTCAATTGTACATCCTATAACTATTCAAGCTGCCTGGGATTGGGCCAAATTGCAAACAGCCCCTTATGTCATTAAAGAAGCGGCTCTTTTATTTGAATCTAATGCAGTAGAGGGCTTAGACTTCGTTATTGGGGTGACGGCGCCCATGCCATTAAGAATTCAAAGAATTATGCAAAGAGATAATTGCACAAAACAAGAAGCTGAAAAAAGAATGCATCATCAAATTAGTGATACTATAAAAATGAAATTATGTGATAAAGTAATTGTGAATGATGAAATACTATTATTAACGCCACAAGTACTAGCTGTTCATGAATTTATACTGGCTTCTGTAATTTAAAGCAGGCTCTTTTCAATCTTCCGTCAAAATCAAAGGGGGTAGTAGCCTTGGTAATATCTTTAATGAGTTTAGTATGAATACTTTCGGCATCAATTTTGAAATGAGAAAAATTAGTGCTAAAATATAAAATTCCTCCTGGTTTCATGGAGCGAAGAACATCATTGATTAATTCTACATGGTCTCTTTGAATATCTAAAACATCCTTCATTCTTTTGCTATTGCTAAAAGTAGGAGGGTCCATAAACACTAAATCATATTTATTAGCAGGCAAGGTTTTTAAATACTGCTTTACATCGGCGTGAATAAATTGATAAGCAAGTTTATTATTTAATTTATTTAAAGCAAAATTATCTTCGCTCCAGGCTAAATAAGTTTTAGATAAATCAACAGAGGTAACAGTTTTAGCGCCTGCGGCTGCAGCGTATACAGAGAAAGAACTGGTATAAGAAAATAAATTTAAAAACTCAGTGTCTTTGCACTGCGCTTGCACCATTTGCCTTGTAATACGGTGGTCTAAAAATAAACCAGAATCTAGGTAGTCGGTGAGGTTTACTTTAAACTGTAAACCATTTTCATTCACTGTAATTATTTTTGAAATAGGAAGGGTTTCTTCTTTCTCGTACTGCTCTTCTTTATGATCCATTCTTTTACGTACCCTTAAGTACATATTTTCAATAGGCAAGCTTGTTATAGTAGCAATACAGTTTTTGGTTTCACTTAACCAAGTCTCATGCTCTTCATCACTTAAACTATGTCGGCGATTGTATTCAGCTATATAAATATAGTCTTCATAAATTTCAACACAAACGGGAAATTCTGGTAAATCGTGGTCATACAAACGCCAGCAGCTAATATTTTGTCGTTTAGCTTGTTTAATGCGGTGCTTATAATTTTTAAGCAACCTGTTTTCGAACATTTGAAATTTCTCTGGTGTCATAGTATCTACTAAAAAAAGAAGCGTTACTTGTATAACGCTTCTAAAATTAATTTATTTACACTAAATGTCTTTATTTTAATTTAGCCAAGGCTTCTTTAATTCTAGCCCAAGCTTTCTCAATATTTGGCATGCTATTAGCAAAAGAGAAACGAACACAGTTAGGTTCTCCAAAAGCGTCTCCCATTACAGAAGATACATTGGCCTCATTTAAAAGATACATACTAAAATCGGATGCATTAGTAACGGTTGAGTTGCCATCAGACTTACCATAATAAGCACTTACATCGGGGAATACATAAAATGCTCCTTGTGGCGCAAAGCATTTAAAGCCAGGAATATCATTTACAAGCGCTAATGTTTTTGTACGACGACGCGTGAACTCTTCCGTCATTTCAATAGAAGGTTTTAAATCGCCTACTAAGGCAGTGACTGCCGCTTTTTGTGTTATACTACAAGTACCTGAAGTAAATTGACCTTGTAATTTTTCCATGGCCTTTGCTAATTCTACACTTGAAGCGGTGTAACCTAAACGCCAGCCTGTCATGGCAAAACCTTTACTTAATCCGTTAATCACAATTATTTGATCCTTGATGGCATCAAACTGCGCAATGCTTTCATGCTTACCTTCAAAATTGATGTACTCATAAATTTCATCTGATAATATAGTAATGCCAGGATATTTTTTAAATAAATTGGCAAGTGCTTCTAATTCTGCTTTATTATATACCGCACCTGAAGGATTATTTGGCGAAGAGAACATGAATACTTTAGTTCTTGAAGTAATGGCAGCTTCTACTTGTGCAGGGCTTACTTTAAAACCATCTTCTACGGTGCTTCTAATTTCAACTACTTTACCTCTGGCAATTTTTACAAGTTCAGAATAAGTTACCCAGTATGGAGTAGGAATGATTACTTCATCGCCATCGTCTACCAATGCTAAAATGGCATTGGCTAAACTTTGTTTGGCTCCGGTAGAAGTAATAATATTTTCAGCTTTGTAGTCTAAATTATTATCGCGTTTTAATTTACTGCAAACAGCTTCTCTTAAATCGGCAAAGCCAGCTACGGGTGTATAGTGAGACCAGTTATCGTTGATGGCTTTAATAGCGGCATCTTTAATATGTTGAGGGGTATCAAAGTCGGGTTCACCCAAACTTAAGTCAATAACGTCTTTGCCTTTTGCTCTTAGTTCCCGGCCTAATTTGGCCATTTTTAAAGTTTCTGGCTCACTGAATCTGTTTAATAGAGAAGATAATATCATGATTGCTTATTTGAACTACGAATTTCGCAAATAAATCGCAAACAGACGTAAGTTTTAGACCTTGAATGCCCATAAATTATTCCCTTTCTATTAACATCTATTTGGCAGCTTCAAGCAAGGGGGCAAAATTAGGTAGAAAGGCTTTTTTGCGTTCTAGCTCGTAGTTGTAAATTAACTGGCCTAAGTTTTTATAAAAAGGATAGCCCACTGAATCGTAATCGTACTTGCTATCGTTTAAAATGCCATCGCTATTGCAATAGATAACGGCACTTAACATAAACTCAATCTTTTTTTCTGGATCCATCACATAGGCAATGTCTAATAAGAACCCATAAGCGTCACCTACTTTATTAAATATTTTAATATTTGAAGGGAAGGGGCCTTTCTCAGAGCCTGCGTATAAAAACTTGCAATAAGCTGGCCAGTAATTAGCCGTATCATAAGTAGGATATTGCGATTCGGTAGGTAAGGTATGCATATAGTGCAATAAAAACTTTCTATCCTCGGTGGTTAAATTAAATCTTTGAGAAGGGGGCGTTTGATCAAAGAATAAAACCGATTTTAAAATATGGGTAAGGTCACTTAAATAAATTCTATTTTTATCTGAAAAATTTAAAGGGCCTATGATTAAGGAATCTTGATTGTTTAAATAGCCATTGCCTATAAAGGCATTGTAATAAGGAAGGCTGTCTTTATTAAAGGCTGCAGGCTGATGATAAATTATTTTTCCTTGCGTATTATAAAAATCAATAGCCTGCGTACTTCTATTTTCTTTGGCTGTTCTTCCCAGCTCTAATCGGTTTCTGATATAAACATCTTTATAGCCTTTGCTAGCTAATTGTTCGTGCACTGTATGCGGTGTCACAAATTCAAATAATCTGTTGGCTGCATTATTATCACTTACTAAAAATATTTCTTTAACAGCCTGTTCAATATTTTGAGTCCCATTCATAGAGTAGGGGTTATTGTAAATTTGTTCCTGTCTATCTGCAACACTATCAAATACCATGAGCGTAGACTTTGTAAGTCCCTTAAGTTTTAAATTATTAATTTTCTCTAATGCTAAAAAAGCTAGGGGCATTTTAACGGTACTAGCTGGGTAAAAATATTCTTTGGGATTAAGCCTGTAGCTATACTCTTTAAAATGAGGGACATTGTTTTTGTCTCTATTGATTTGAGTATATAAAATTTGAAGGCGGTAGTCGTTAGGGTTGGCTAAAATTTTACCAAATTGCGCTGGTTTTTGGAGCATTAATTTTTCAAGCAAATTAGCATCGGATTGTGCCATAGAAGATAATGCAACCAATAAGAGCCCGGCTAAAACAGTCGTAAATTTCATATTCAAATGTATTAAAACTAAGCTATATTTATATCAGCCAATGGAAAAGTTTATTTCAGTTTTTGACATGTTTAAAATATCGGTAGGGCCTTCAAGTTCTCATACCCTTGGCCCTTGGCTTGCCGCCAAAAGTTGCGTTCAAAAAGTCGATACCCTTTTTGGGCTAGGTACACTAAAATCGGTACAAGTTTTATTGTATGGTTCATTGGCTAAAACAGGTAAAGGACATGGGACTGCTATGGCTGTGATGATGGGACTCATGGGAGAAGATCCTATAACGACCAATACCGATTTAATTGAAGCCACTATTGCAGATATAAAAATTAATAAAAAAATTATTGTAAATAAAAGTGTAAATATTGCATTTGATTTTGAAAAAGATTTACAATTTTTAAAAGACCAATTACTACCTCATCATCCTAATGGTTTACAATTTATTATTACCATTGGGGCTGAAAAATTTACCTATACTTATTATTCTATTGGGGGAGGTTTTGTTGAAGAGCAAATAGAGAAAGACAATCAAATTACTTTTCAGCCTACTTCTCAAAATAATAATTCTAAGGAGGTAGAAGTGCCTTTTGATTTTAAAAATACTGATGAATTATTGCATTGGTGTATTAAAACAGGACTACCTATTTGTGAAATTGTCAAAGAAAATGAAAAGACCATTAGAGAAGAAATTCAAGTGGCACCTGCCTTGGATCATATATGGGAGATTATGTTAACCTGCATTTATAAAGGATGCCATACAGAAGGGGAACTGCCAGGAGGTTTGTTTGTGCAAAGAAGGGCCTTTGCCTTAAATAAAAAATTATTAAATGGTGCTGTTTATAATAATGTAAATGAATGGATGGCCGCTATTAAAAATACTGGCCAAAGCTTTTCTAATATCTTAGACTGGGTGAGTTGTTTTGCTTTAGCTGTGAATGAACAGAATGCCTCCTTTGGAAGAGTAGTGACGGCTCCCACCAATGGTGCTGCTGGAGTAGTGCCTGCTGTATTATTATATGCTTTATTATTTTCAGAAAAGAAAAATGCTGAAACGGTTTCTAATTTTCTACTCACTGCCAGTGCTATTGGAACTCTATTTAAAAATGGGGCTACTATTTCTGCAGCAATGGGAGGATGTCAAGCCGAGATAGGCGTTTCTTCAGCCATGGCCGCCGCCGCACTCACTGAATTATTAGGTGGGAATCAAAAGCAAACTATGATGGCTGCTGAAATTGCGATGGAACATCATTTAGGATTAACCTGTGATCCGGTAGGAGGCTTGGTGCAAATTCCTTGTATTGAAAGAAATACGATGGGGGCTATTAAAGCCATCACGGCTGCACAACTAGCATTACAAAGTACACCCGATTTAGCCTTGGTAAGTTTAGATAAAGTTATAAAAACAATGTGGAACACGGCACTTGACATGAGTGTTAAATACAAAGAAACTGCTGAAGGTGGCTTGGCCATTCAAATTCCAATTGGACTAGCAGAGTGTTAAGCAACTAACTAATCCAACTCTACTAAAGAATAATCTTGTATTACATTATAGAGTGTGCCTCTTTCAACAGGTTTTCTATGGGCTTGCTTAATTAAGCGTACCAATTCTTCTGTAGTCATCACAGGGGTTTGTTCTTCACTACCTGCCATGGAATAAATTTTAGTGGTATCGTCAATAGTGCCGTCGATATCGTTTACGCCATAACTTAAACTAAGTTGTGCTATTTCACGACCTAGCATTGGCCAATAGGCTTTCAGATGCGGGAAATTATCTAAGTATAAACGAGAAATCGCATACATTTTTAAATCATTGGCCATGGTAGACTCTGGAACATCATGCATATCATTGTCCTTATTTCTAAATTTCAATGGAATGAAAGTATTGAAGCCCTTGGTTTCATCTTGCAGTTGTCTTAACCTTTCCATATGATCGATGCGGTGTTCTGCCTTTTCAATATGACCATATAATAAAGTAGCATTACTATGCATACCTAAATTATGTGCAGTTCTATGAATATGTAACCACTGGTCTCCAGTGGCCTTGTCGGCACAAATAATATTTCTAATGTCCGGATGAAAAATTTCTGCGCCTCCACCTGGTAAAGAATCAAGACCTGCTTCATGCGCTCGTTTCATACCTTCCTCGGTACTTAGATTTGCTTTGCGGAACATGTATTCTAATTCAACAGGGGTGAATCCTTTGATATGCAATTCAGGACGATACGCTTTAATAGCCTTTAATAAACTAATGAAAAATTCTAAAGTTAATTTAGGATGCACGCCTCCCACAATATGCACTTCGGTAACAGGTTTACCATCGTATGATTTTACAATGTCCATCATTTGATCGATGGTGAGTTCCCAACCTTCTTCTTTATGGGCATATAATTTTGAGTAAGAACAAAACTTGCAAGAGAAAACGCAAACATTGGTAGGTTCAATATGAAAGTTCTTATTAAAGTAAGTGGTATCGCCGTGTAAAGATTCTCTTTTCCAATTCGCTAAAGCGCCAACATAGGGTAGCGATGCTTTTTCAAATAAATAAACGCCCTCCTCAAAACTTATACGTTCGTTATTAATAACTTTGTTTCCTATTTTTTGTAAGAGATTGTCTTTTTCTGAAGCAATGATGATTTCGATATTAGCTGTACCCATAGTCCACATATTTAGAATGCAAAGCTACCAATTATCTGAATAATTATGGTGTTAAAATGAACTAATAAAAATCATATTATTCATTTTTATTTCGCTGACTAACCTAATAAAATACCAGCAATGCTTGCAGATAAATAAGATGCAAGGGTTCCACAAAGAAGTGCTTTTAAGCCAAGTTCAGCTAAGTCCTTGCGACGGTTAGGAGCTAGTTCGCTAATACCACCAATAAGCATACCCACGCTACTAAAATTGGCAAAGCCGCAAATAGCAATACTTACAATGAGTAAACCTTTTTCGGTAATAATAGGCACTACTTTACTGGTTAAACTTTTAAAAGCCACAAATTCATTGATGGTTAATTTTTGTCCAAGTAAGGTGGCTGCGTTTTGAATATCGGCAGTAGGAATACCCATGGCCCAGGCCATTGGATAAAATAATTTACCAAATAGAAAGTTTAAGCTTAAATGTAAATTAGGATTAAATAAATGTCCAATTGAAAGCATACACCAGTCAATCATGGCAATTAAGGCTATAAAACCAATTAACATGGCAATAACGTTCATGGCTAATTTAAAACCATCACCCGCACCATGTGTAATGGCATCAATGGTATTGCTGTATTGACTTTTTACCTGCAGTGTAACCTTTCCCATGGTTTGAGAAACTTCTGTTTCTGGAAAAACAATTTTAGCAATAACAAGTGCACCAGGGGCTGCCATTAAACTAGCTGTAATTAATTTAGGGGCTAAGTCCATACCGGCTTGTGCACCCATATTTGCATACACTATTAATATACCACCTGCAATACAAGCCAAGCTTCCGCTCATACTAGCAAGTATCTCACTTTTAGTCATGGTGGGTAGATAAGGACGAATCATAATTTGCGCTTCTACCTGTCCTACAAAGGCGCTAGCCACATTACTTAATGCTTCGGCACCACTTACACGCATTATAAAATTCATGGCCTTGGCAACTACTGCCACAATTCTTTGCATAATACCAAAATGATAAAATAAGGCAACTAGTACACATACTAATATAATAGTAGCTGTTACATTAAAGGCAAATACAAAACCTCCGTTGGCAAAATCGGCAACACCGGTTGGGGTAGTGGCGGCCACACCACTATATACAAATGCCGCACCTGCGCGCGCAAACTGTTCAATTTTTCCCATGCCTCTTCCCAATAACTGGAAAAAGCTAGTCACTGCTGGAATTTTAAAAATTAGAAAGCCAATGGTTAATTGAAGTAATAAACCACTTCCCACCAAACGGTAATTAATATTCTTCTTGTTATTAGAGAATAGAAATGCAATCATTAAAATAATGACAATACCAATGAGGCCTTGAAATCTTTCCATAGTTGTTTTCTTTGAAATAGGAAGGTAAAAAAAAATAGGCAAACTTGCCTATTTTTTAAAATCGTTCTATGTTCAGTTCAACTACAAATGTGATTGTATTTTCTTGTCTAATACCGACTTAGGTACTGCACCAATTTGCTTGTCTACTACTTGACCACCTTTAACGAATAAGATAGCTGGGATGGAAGTAATACCAAAGTTCATACTTAAAGTAGGGTTTACATCCACATTTACTTTTCCTATGTTTACTTTACCTGCATATTCTGTAGCTAATTCTTCAATAACTGGCCCAATAGCTCTGCAAGGACCACACCATTCTGCCCAAAAATCAATTACTGTTAATTTGTCGCTTTCCATTACGGTGCTTTGGAAGTTGGCGTCTGTAAATTCTAAACTCATATGTATATTTTTATATTGTTAGGTTTCTATTTATTTCTAATTGTTCGGTTTCTTTTGTTTTCTATTTAAGTCAACTCTTATACTTTGATTCGTTTGACGCTTCTTTTGTTCTATGTTCAAAATTAGTTCCAAACTTCAATACCTGCCTATTTGACTTTTCCACTTAATTAATAGCCATTGGGGACAAATTCTATGGCAGAGATTCGGACTAGCTGTCGCAGCACTAGTAGATAAGTGACTAATTATGTGACCAAATTCACTTGTACATTCAATGCAGGGTTGCTGTCAAGGAACTGAACAAGGTCGTCGTTCATAAGAAAGCCCTTTTCAATAGTGAGTAAACTTGCCACTAATTGATCCTTGGGTTCGACAAAGCTTATTTTGAAAGAAGACTTTCCTGGGTTTTGTTTCAAGTTCTTTTCAAAGAATTGAATCATTTCTTTGTTTAAATGGCTAGGGTGGAGGCTAATTTCAATGGACCTAGTTTGCACTTGTTTTACTGTCTCCAGTAAAGACATAGTGACTATCTTAAATTCAAACTGATTCGATTGGTTGTATCTCGTTCTAAAAGAACCATTGATAAATATTTTTTGTCCAACTTCTAAATAGTTTTGAAACTTGACATAGTCCTCGCTCCACAATAAAAAATCGGTTTTACCTGCAAAGTCTTCTATGACAAAAGAGCCAAAGTTCTTACCGGTTTTAGTAACACGGTGTTGTACATCGGTAATTAAGCCAGCTAATTTAAAGGCGCGTCCTAAATTATTGGGATATAAAGAAAGATTATCTTTTACTTCATTAAAGGCATTAATAGGGGTGAACTGGTAGTGACGCATTTCAAAACCATAATGGTCAAGTGGGTGGCCACTCATAAACATACCTGTGATATCTTTCTCGTGTTCTAATTTTTCAGTCAAAGTCCATTCTTCGCAAACAGGAATTTTAGGAACGGGGACTTGCATAGCAGAAGGAAGGTCACCAAATAAAGTATTGGTAGTACCTGCTGTCATGGACTGAAGTGCCTGTGCATAGCCAATTAATTTTTCTAATCCAGAAATTCTATCTCCATCGGCAATGGTAAAATATTGTGCACGGTGGTATTCAGGGAAACAATCAAAGGTTCCCGAGTAAGCTAAACTTTCCAACGATTTTTTATTCACTGCACGAGACAATACTCTTTTCATAAAGTCAACCATATCTTCAAAAGGTCCGGCCTTTGTTCTTTCAGTAATTATAGCTTCAATGGCGGCATCGCCCACACCTTTTAATCCACCTAGGCCAAATCTAATTTCTCCTTTTTTATTTACTGAAAAACCTTTTAATGATTCATTTACATCAGGCCCTAGTACTTTTATCTCCATTCTTTTACACTCTTCCATGAAAAAAGTAATCTTATCAATACTACCGGCATGGTTCAAAACAGCCGACATATATTCTCCAGGGTAATGTGCTTTTAAATGTGCAGTTTGATAAGCCAAGTAAGCATAGCAAGTAGAATGCGATTTATTAAAGGCATATTGTGCAAAGGCTTCCCAGTCTGTCCAAACTTTTTCTAATACATTTTCTGGATGACCATTTTTTACAGCACCTGAAACAAACTGTGCTTTCATTTTATCCAATACCGATTTTTGTTTTTTACCCATGGCCTTTCTAAGCACATCGGCATCGCCCTTGGTAAAGCCTGCAATTTTTTGACTGAGTAACATTACCTGTTCTTGATACACCGTAATACCATAAGTATCGGAAAGTATTTCTTCCATCACGGGTAAATCATACTTAATTAATTCACGACCATGTTTACGTTCAATGAAATTAGGTATGTAAGCCATCGGACCTGGACGGTACAAGGCGTTCATGGCAATTAAGTCCGCAAATTTATCGGGCTTTAAATCGCGTAAATGTTTTTGCATGCCCACACTTTCAAATTGAAAAGTGGCATTGGTTTCACCGCGTTGGTATAAATTAAAAGTTTTAGCGTCGTCTAGTGGTATTAAATCTAAATCAATGGTAATGCCATGATTTTGTTTAATTAACTCAAGTGCCGTTTTTAAAATGGAAAGTGTTTTTAATCCCAAGAAGTCCATCTTTAGTACACCTGCTTCTTCAATTACACTTCCTTCAATTTGCGTAACCCATAATGTAGAATCCTTGGCAGTCGCCACCGGCATAATTTCAGTTAAATCGCTAGGGGCAATAATAATGCCTGCGGCATGTATGCCTGTATTACGAATAGAACCTTCTAAACGTTCTGCTTCATGTAAAACAGCAGCGCGTAAATCGTTGCCTTTATAAATTTCTCGTAATTTTTTTACGTTGTCAATATCTTCTGGTTGGTATCCTTCTCTTTCTGCCAAAGATTTTTCACCTTCTTTCACCGTAAGGGGTGCATGTAAACATCGGTTTAATTCTGTACCTGGTTTATCGGGAACTAGTTTGGCTAGTAAATTACTTTCAGATAAAGGCAAGTCCATTACACGGGCAACATCTTTAATACTACTTTTTGCAGCCATAGTACCATAGGTAACAATTTGTGCTACTTGTTCCTTGCCATATTTATCTACTACATAGTCAATTACTTTTTGACGGCCCTCGTCGTCGAAGTCCGTATCAATATCGGGCATGCTCTTACGATCCGGATTTAAGAAACGTTCAAATAGTAATTGATATTTAATGGGGTCGATATTGGTAATGCCAATACAATAAGCCACCACAGAGCCTGCTGCAGAACCTCTACCAGGCCCTACAAATACACCCATATTTCTTCCGGCTTGAATAAAATCACTTACAATTAAAAAGTAACCTGCAAAACCCATGGTACGAATAGTGAAAAGTTCAAAATCTATTCGCTCTTGTAATTCAGTGGTTATTTCAGGATATCTTTTATGTGCACCTTCCCAGGTGATATGTTTTAATAATTCCCACTGGTTCATATTCGCTTCCTTATGAATTTGAAATTCCTTAGGAATAGGGAAGGCAGGAAGTAAAATATCTTTTTTTAAATTCAGCACATCTACTTTATCAACAATGGCATTAGTATTGTCAATGGACTCAGGAATGTCGCTAAATAGTGCTTTCATTTCTTCCTGTGTCTTAAAATAAAATTCGTTATTCGGAAATTTAAATCTTCTGTTTTTAATTTGTAATTCATCGTTTACAAAATCGTCGAAACCCGGAGTGGCTTGTTTCTCTCCGGTATTAATACATAACAAAATATCGTGGGCATTGGCATCGTCTTCATTAATATAGTGACTATCGTTAGTAGCAATAACAGGCACTTTAAATTTCTTAGCAAACTTTAAAAGCTGCGCATTAATAATTTCTTGCTCTGGAATTTTATGTCTTTGAATTTCGATATAATAATCTTCTCCAAAAATATCCAACCACCATTTGAATTCTTTTTCTGCAGTGGCTTCATCCTGTTTTAAAATAGTTTGAGGAACATAGGCACCAATACAACAAGTAGTGGCAATTAAACCTTCATGGTATTTTAAAATTAATTCTTTATCAATACGCGGGTACTTACTATACATGCCTTCAATAAAACCAAGTGAAGTAAGTTTAATTAAGTTTTGATAACCCACTGCGTTTTTAGCAAGTAGCACTTGGTGAAAGCGTTGGTCTTTAGCGTCCTTGGTAAATTGTTTAGCGTGTCTATCTTTCACTACATAAAACTCGCAACCCACAATGGGTTTTACCACAGGAGCTAGAATATCTTTTCCTTCTTTATCTTTTCCAATAACCTTTGTTTTTTTCCAAGCCTGACTTACAAACTTAAAGGCCCCAAACATGTTTCCGTGATCGGTAATGGCTAAAGCCGGCATATTATCGCCCATGGCTTTATTATATAAGCCCTCAATAGAAGCGGCGCCATCTAATAAAGAGTATTGGGTATGAACGTGTAAATGGGAAAAAGTAGGCATTCGGATTTTGGCTAAGGCTACAAATATCGTTAAAAACCAATGGCAAAATGGCCTTAATTTTCCACAAAAAAGGGTTAAAAATGGGGTATTTATTCCTTTTTAGCTTGACTTAACTTAACTTGCCATCGATGTTAAAAAACAAGCAATATCTATATATATGTATGGTGATAGCAGCTAGCAGTTTAGCAAGCTGTAGTTCTCTTAAGACTATCTCATCTAATGTGCAAGCAAAGGCGCAGCAACTAACGGCAAAGAAGCCTGTGACTCAAAACATCAATAAAGGAAACAGTGCAGGTGGGGAGATTGAATTTTTAACGAATATATCGGTAACGCCAGGTAAGATTTATATTAAAAATGTATCTGATGGACTAAGTGTAGAACCAGTGACGACTAGCGCTACGAATTATGAAAAAATGCCTTCTAATTTATCGGAGGTAGAAAAATTAAACTGGTTGCAATTAAAGTATTCTATTAAAATGGATATTGCGGTGGAGTCCATTGTTAATATTCCACTGCTTCAAAAAATAGATGAGTGGTGGGGCACACCTTATAGTTTAGGAGGGAGTACCAAAAATGGAGTAGACTGTTCTTATTTTACCCTTGATGTAATGAAAGACATTTATAGTGTGAATTTAAAACGCACTGCTGCAGAACAATATGAGCAGAGTACTAAAATTGAATGGAACGATTTAAAAGAAGGCGATTTAATTTTCTTTAAAGCCGATGGCAGAAGAAATATTTCGCATGTAGGCATTTATTTAGCCAACAATAAATTTGCACACGCTTCTACAAGCCAAGGCGTAACTATTAGCGACTTGTCTGACCCTTACTGGCAAAGAAGATTATATAGTTTAGGCAGGGTAGCTGCGCAGAACTAATCACTTGATTTGTTTATCATTTCACGTATCTGCTACTCGTCGTCTTTCTTTAATTTACTAGCAAAAACTTTTTCAAATTTTTCTAACTTAGGCCCAATTACATATCGGCAATAACCTTGACTGCCATTATTGTTGTAATAATTTTGATGATAGCTTTCTGCTGAATAAAATTTTGTAAAGGCAGTAATTTCTGTAATAATTGGTTTATCCCATGCTTTCGCTGCAGTTAATTCTTGTTTGTACTTTTCAGCTACTTCTTTTTGGTGTTCGTTATGAAAGAATATTACACTTCTGTATTGAGGACCTACATCATTGCCTTGTTGATTCGGTGTAGTAGGGTCATGCGTTTTCCAATACACTGCTAATATATCGTCTAAACTAATTTTAGTAGTATCAAATGCAATTTGACATACTTCAGCATGGCCTGTATTTTTATCACAAACTTGTTCGTAAGTCGGGTTGTCTACAAAACCGCCGCTGTAGCCGCTAGTTACTTTTACAACGCCTTCTAATCTTTGATAAATGGCTTCGGTACACCAGAAGCAGCCCGAGCCTAGGGTAATGGTTTCAGTATGGGTCATATCTATTTTTTTAGTGGTTTTTTGTTTTGCCGGTTGTGCGCAAGCCGTTAAGCATATTAAGGATAATAATACTAGAAAGGCTTTATTTATTAGTTTCATAAGTTAGGGCTTGTCTTTTTTGTTAATTGGGATAATGATTGTATCCGGCATAAAATTATAACAAAATTTGCTTCTATTTGTTCTCATTTAGTTAATGTTTATTTAAGTAATTTCGTGCACTATTTAGAACCTATGAACGTATACCCCGAAAATGCCCTTACTCAATTAGAATTTGATAAAATAATAACTATTTTATTGAACTATTGTCAGACCAATATGGGGGTGGAGCAGGTCAATGAAATGCGTATTCATACCCATCAAAAATATATTGAAGAAGCCCTTAGACAAACCGAGGAGTTTAAGTTCATCAAACTAGCGAACCAATATTTTCCTACTGACTTTATTTTAGATATTAGAAAGGATTTAAAATTACTAGGTATACCTGGTGCACAATTAACAGGGGAGCAGTGGTTGCTTGTTAGAAAATTATGTGATCATATTCAACAAGTATTTAAATGGTTCGATGCAGAAAGGCAGATGGCTTACTCCAATTTGTATGAAGTGGTGAAAAATGCCTATTATGAAAAAGCCATTATTGAATGTATTGATTTAATTATTGACGATAGAGGTTCAGTAAAAGATAAAGCTTCTGATGACCTTGCGAAAATTAGACATCAGTTATTTAAAAAAAGGCAGGAGCTGCGACGCATTTTCGAAAAAGTGATACAAAGACTAGCTAAGTCGGGTTATACCGCCGATATAGATGAAAGCTTTAGCAATGGCCGTAGAGTAGTGGCCGTTTTTTCTGAATATAAAAGACAAGTAAAAGGTTTTTTACATGGAGAAAGCGATAGTCGAAAAACTGCATTTATAGAACCGGAGGAAACTATTGAACTTAATAATGAATTATACGGCTTAGAGCAAGATGAATTAAAAGAAGTTCAAAAAATATTAAGGGCCTTAACCGCTCAACTATCACCTTATTCAAGTTTGCTTTTAACCTATACACAAATTATAGGAAGCTTCGATTTTATAAGAGCCAAGGCCTTACTGGCTATTGATATGAATGCCAACAGGCCCATGGTAAATAATAAAGCCATTACGCATTTAATAGATGCTTATCATCCCTTACTATACATATATAATAAGACATCGGGTAAGAAAACCATACCGGTTAATTTAGAATTAGATGATGAGGCGCGTATATTAATTATTAGTGGCCCCAATGCAGGTGGTAAGACTGTTTCTATGAAAACCTTGGGACTTAACCAAGTAATGCTACAAAGTGGATTACTAGTGCCTATGAGTGCTACTTCACAAATGGGTATTTACAAGCAATTGTTTATTCAATTAGGAGATACACAAAACCTAGCCTTTGAATTGAGTACATATTCAAGTCATTTATTACACATGAAGCATTTTATAGAAAATGCCAATGGTAAAACTTTGTTTTTTATTGATGAGCTAGGAAGTGGTAGTGACCCGCATTTAGGAGGTGCCTTTGCAGAAGTTATTTTAGAAGAATTATCGCATAGACATGCACAAGGAATTGTGACCACGCATTATTTGAATTTAAAAGTAATGGCCAACCATAATAAAGGCATTATTAATGGAGCCATGCAATTCGATGAAGTAAAGCTAGAACCACTGTATCAATTAGTCATAGGCAAGCCTGGTAGCTCTTATACCTTCGCCATTGCAGAGAGAATTGGACTACCTAAACATTTAATTAATAGGGCTAGAAAATTAGTGGATGGTCATCATTTTGAATTAGATAAATTATTAAATAGAACCGAACAAGATTTGCAATTGGTGCAAGAAGAAAGAAAAGAACTGCATAAGAAGCTAAAAGAAAATGATAGCCTGAAGACTGAACTAGATAAAGTGCTAAACAAAGAAAAGCATGTTCAACAAATTGAATTATTAAAAGAACAGAATAGAGTGTCTGAAGAAAAATTTGCATATTTAAAAGATATGGAGCGTAAAATTAAGCAAATAGCACTTGATTGGAAAAAGTCCGAGAAGAAGGAAGAAGTGATGAAGAATTTATACAATTTATTATTTAAGACCAATGATAAGATTGTAATTAATAAATTGTCTAAAAAAGTAGATAAGCAGTACAAGGAAACCAAGCAACCCATTATTGTGGGGGCTATGGTGAAATTGAAAAAGAATTATCAGGTGGGAGAAGTGATTGGCTTTAAAGGAAAAAGAGCCATTGTGAAAATAGGGCAGCTTCCAATGAATATAGATGTAGATGATTTAATGGTGGTAGAGAAAATTGAAGAGATTAAAAAGAAATAGAAACAAAGAAGTAATTGATTTGAATAATAAAAAATCTAACTAAATAGCAAACTGACTAAGTAATAATAGCCGCCAAAATTTAGAACCATGGTAATAGATAAATTAAGTGAGATAAATAAATACGCCAATTTGCATCCGCGTTTTGCAAAGGCTATCGACTACATTGTAACTTCTTCTTTTTTTAATATGGAACCTGGTACTATACTTGTGGACGGGGAAGATATTAAGGCAATAATAATGGAGGGTAACTGTGTACCAAAAGAAGAGTCACTAGCAGGTTTTGAATGCCATAATACTTATATAGATATTCAAATTATTGTTAAAGGAAAAGAGACAGTGGGTTGGAGAGCAAGAACTAGTTGTATTGAGCCCAAGGGGGAATATAGTGAAGAGAAAGATGTTTTGTTTTACGCCGATGCGCCCACACTATTTTTTGAATTACATGCGGGTATGTTTAGTATTTATTTCCCAGAAGATGTGCATGCACCCATGATAGGGGAAGGACCCATTAAAAAACTGGTTATGAAGGTTAGGGTTAAATAAATCCAATAAATATACTAGTTTTAATATATGAAAAAAGGCCCTGATTATGTTCTCTTATTTTTCGCTGCTATTTATTTAATAGTACATTTTATTCCCGATTTAGGGGGCGCCGATGTAATGGGGGCTCAGTGGTTGTATACCAGTGTGGTGGATTTGGTGGTTTTCGGATACTTGTTATTGAATATGAATAAGTATAAAGAAGCTATTCAGGCAATTTTCAATAGTCGTTTTACACTTATATATTTAATCTATTTTATTTGGGCAATTATTTCTATTAGTTATGCCATGAACGCTATTGAAGCCATGGTTTGTTTAGCAAGGCTGGCTAGTACGTTTTTAATATTTATAAATATTTCTGTATTGCTTTATAAAAAAGACCTTAGTTCACTTTATACTTATTTATGCGTTATTCTTAGTTTAATATTAATTTATGACGCCCTCTATGTTATTAAAGGCTTTGTGAATAATATGGATACCATGGCTTTGGATCAAAATTTAGTAAGTTTAACTGGTAATAATGGTAATAAAAACGTAATGGCAGCTAGCTTACTTATTAAAGTACCATTTGCATTATACTTAATTGTAACGGGAAAGTTTTTTCAAAAAATTATTGGTTTTGTTACTTTATTTTTAGGCGTGTTTGCTGTATTTATAATGAATACACGTTCAACCTATGTAGCCCTTTTATTAATTGTTTTACTTTTTTGTATAACCAGTGTTATTTTCTTATATAAAAATAAAAAGAAGCTTACTATTCAATTACTTCTATTTATAATACCCGTGGGACTTGCTTTTTTATCGGCAAATACTGTTTTAAGTAATGCTATTAAGATGCAGGAATCGCAAGGTGGTTATGGTTCAGTTACCAAAAGAATTGGTGATATTACTATTGCTAGTGAAGAAGGTTCTAGAATTCATTTATGGTGGGCAGCCTTAGATTATTTAAAAAAACACCCTGTTTTAGGCGCTGGTTATGGTAACTGGAAATTAGCATCTATTCCTTATGAAAAAGAAAGAACCAATGATTTATATGTGCCCTATCATTCACACAACGATTTTTTTGAAAATGGAGCAGACTTAGGTGTGATAGGCATGGTTTGTTATTTCTTGTTCTTTATAGTACTTGGAATTGTTACACTTAGGCTTTGGCAAAATAAAAATGCAAAGCAGTATCATTTAATAGCCACTATATCCTTAATGGTACTAGCCTGTTATTTTATAGATGCCTTTTTTAATTTCCCTACAGAGCGAACCATCATGCAAACCATGCTAGCATTTTCTTTTGCCTTAGTAATTGCTCCTGCTTTTCTAATGAATGAAGATTTAATAGTAATGCCTAAGTTTACATTGTTTAGTCAAACTCTTTCAAAATATTCTTTTGTATTATTAACTATTGCTACTTTACTTCCTTCCATCTTCATCAACAACCAAGTTTACGAATCTTTGAAAGTACAAAAATATGTGATGGGGGAAATTGATGCCGATCCTAAAATGGTATTGGACGAAGTGAAGAGCGCTTTTCCTATGTTCCCCAATTTATCTACTTCTACCTTACCTATTAAGGCCTTAGTGGCTAGGTATTATTTTAGAGATAAAATGTACGATGAGTCGATGCGTTTATTAAATGAAAGTGAAAATGTAAACCCGGCCTTGCATTATAACGACTTTATTAGAACTGCTATTTATGCAGCTAAGCAGAACTATGATAGCACAGCATATTATGCTTACCGTGCTTTTTACAATTGGCCAAGAGCAACTTCTTATTATAAGAATGCCTTATTCGCGGCTGCTAAAAAGAAGGATACTGTAGAAATTAATAAAGTATATAATGTATATAAGAAGTATAGAGATGGGGGTGAAGCCGTGAATCAATACTTAATGGCTATGTATGAAGTGAAAGGGGGTGCCGATAAAAACATGATGAATATCTTAGATAGCGCTTATGCTCATTTTCCTAAGGATACAGCTGCTTTATATAATGCTAGAAATTTACTTTCAAGAGGAGTATTGGGTAATCAAAATAATGGGCAAGCAGTAGGAATGTCTAATCAATTTGCTATAGAAGGTGGAAAAATGTTTGCAAAAGGGAAATACAATCAAGCAGCAAATATGTATATAAAGGCAAGCGCGCTTGAGCCTAATAACTATACCCACTATGAAAATGTGGCTATTTGTTATTACACCAATAAGAATTTTGAAAAAAGCATTTCATATTTCGATAAAGCGGTTTCTATTGCAGGCAATAATACAGGGAAGTCGGAGTTTTTTAAAGCCATGTCACTTGTAGCCATGGGAAAGAATAGTGATGCTTGTGGCCCCTTGCAAGCTGCTAAAAAGAAAAATTATCAAGATATAGATAAGTTTATTGCTTTATATTGTAAGTAAACATCAGCAAGATTAAAACCTAGCAATGCGAAAATCCTACTTATTTATAATTATTCTATTGGTATTAGCGAATTTGGCTAATGCGCAATATCAAATTAAAATTAAGGCTATTAATACATTAGATACAGTTGTCTATTTTAGAGGAACTGTATTTGATGAGAAAAACTTTATACCAAAAGACACCATTAATTTATCGAAAGGTAGTTTTACGCTTAGTGCTAAAAAGCCAATACTAGGAGGTATTTACTTTTTTTATTTTCCTAAATCAAAAACTAAAATTTTCTTTGCCTTAGAAAATAAAGACAGTTTGAAGG
>JBBAJX010000017.1:0-36383 GCA_040403885.1 Sediminibacterium sp.
AAATCATTAGAGAAATTTTTCGAGCCCTTATATTTTAAAAAGGGTAAAGAAAAATCTACAAAAAAGCTCCCCGTTTTCTAGGGGAGCTTTTTTAAAAATCATTAGAGAAATTTTTCGAGCCCTTATATTTTAAAAAGGGTAAAGAAAAATTTACTTCACTCGTTCTACGTATTCTCCGTTTTTGGTATTAATCTTTATCTTCTCTCCTTCGTTTACGAATAAAGGCACCATTACAGTCGCTCCCGATTCAATGGTGGCAGCTTTAAGGGCACGGGTGGCAGTATCTCCTTTTACGCCATTTTCACAATAGGTAATTTTAACGTCTATCTTTTCTGGAAGCTCTGCTCCAATAGGAAGCTCGGTCTCCGTATTCATAAATACAAATACTTCAGCGCCATCAATTAAAAACTGAGGGGCGTCAATCATTTCTTCTGACATCGCAATTTGCTCAAAAGTCTCGGTGTTCATTAAGTTGTAGCCGCTATCGTCTTTATATAAGTATTGAAAAGTTTTCTTTTCCACACGCACAGGATGAATATTCTCACCACTATTCCATGTTTTTTCAATAGATCTTTTATTGTCTACCCCTTTTAATTTGGCCCATATTTTAGCTGCTGCACGGGCAGTTTTGTTTTCTCCAAATTCTACTACAGAATATAAGTTACCGTCTAGTTTTAGAATCATTCCACGACTGATGTCTGAAGTTGTTGCCATAATTGTTTTTTTTAATTTGTCTGAGAGAACGGCAAAAGTAGCACATGCAAGCCATTTATAAAAAAACCTTCAATTTTTGTTGTGAAATAAGTGTAAAAAAACCTCGATTAGCCTATTTTTGCGCCACAAATAACAAAATAGCGAAAATGTCAGTATTAGTCAATAAAAATTCAAAGGTCATCGTACAAGGTTTTACCGGTACTGAAGGAAGTTTCCATGCCACTCAAATGATTGAATATGGCACCAATGTAGTGGGTGGTGTAACCCCTGGAAAAGGTGGGTCGGCGCATTTAGAAAAACCTGTATTTAATACAGTAGCCGATGCTGTTAAAAATACGGGCGCGAATGTGAGTATCATATTTGTACCTCCTGCTTTTGCAGCTGATGCAATTATGGAAGCCACAGATGCAGGGATTGCATTAGTGGTTTGTATTACGGAAGGTATTCCAGTGCAAGACATGGTGAAAGTAAAAAATTACTTAGAAGGAAAAACAACTCGTTTAATAGGACCCAACTGTCCAGGTGTAATTACTGCAGAAGAAGCTAAGGTGGGAATTATGCCAGGCTTTATTTTCAAAAAAGGAAAGATTGGTATTGTTTCCAAGAGTGGAACCTTAACTTACGAAGCAGCAGACCAAGCAGTAAAAGCAGGTCTAGGTGTTTCAACAGCCATTGGAATTGGTGGCGACCCTATTATTGGAACTACTACTAAAGAAGCGGTAGAATTATTAATGAACGATCCAGAGACAGAAGGTATTATCATGATTGGAGAAATTGGGGGAAGTATGGAAGCAGATGCTGCCCATTGGATTAAGGATAATTTAAGAAAACCTGTGGTGGGTTTCATTGCTGGTCAAACAGCACCTCCAGGTCGTAGAATGGGTCATGCGGGTGCTATCATTGGTGGTGCCGATGATACTGCTGCTGCTAAAATGAAAATTATGGCAAGCTGCGGAATACATGTGGTGGCTAGCCCTGCAGACATTGGAATTACCATGGCAGAAGCCTTGAAAAAGAAATAGACCTCTATTTATATTCAGTAATCCCTTATCCAAAAAAGATAAGGGATTTTTTATTGTAAGTTTGTCCTATGAAATACGCACTACTTTTATTTACCTTTTTTTTATGCAGTCAATTAAACTTGGCACAAGATAAGCCTGCTATTAAGATACATTGCCTTGCACCCGTAAAATTAAAAACGGGTCAGACGGTCAAATTAAAAGTGAGTGTAAGTCATAATTTAAAAGAAGAAAAAACTGGAACACTTGTTTTATCACTTATTAACCATCAAACACAAAAATCGGTAGATGGTTGGTTTTTAAATATTTTTCCTTTTCAATATTTTACCACCATTCAAAATGAAAAATTTGAAGTGGAGTTTCCTTTTACAGTACCCAACGACTACAGCGATAGTTTTGATTTAGTATTAGTAGCCCATGTAGGAAATGTAAAAGATAGTATTGGCTTCGTTATTTCCACCAATAAAGTAATTCCTTTTGGAAAAAAACGTTAAATATTTAATCATTGGTCAAGGCTTAGTGGGCACTTGGCTGGGTTATTTTTTGCAGCAAAGAAATATTTCATTCTCCATTGTAAACGATAGTAGCACTGCCTCTGCCACGAAGGTGGCAAGTGGGGTGATGAACCCAGTAACGGGTAGAAGAATGGTGCAAACATGGATGATAGAAGCAGTATTGCCATTTGCCGTATCAAGCTATGAAAGCTTTCAAGAAAAAACAAACACAAAAATAATTAATACTGCCCCTGTTGTTTTAATTCATCCTTCACAACAAATGAAAGATAGTTTTGAGTATCGAATGGATCATGATAATGTGTATTTAAAAAAAAATAACCCCTTAACATGGGACTCTTTTTTTAATATGCATTTTGGCACAGGAGAAATTGAGTCTTGTTATTGGATTGACTTAATGGCTTTTTTGGAAGCAGGAAAAAAACAATTTGCTGAAAATTATATTGAATCGAATTTTGATTACAACCATTTGAAATTAGTAGACAAGGGCTTGGAATGGAATCATATAAGTGCGGAGAAAATTATATTTTGTGATGGCGTAAATAGTATGATGAACCCTTATTTTAAAATACTGCCCTTTGCGCCCAATAAAGGAGAAGCACTTATTGTAGAAATAAAAGGACTGCCTGCAAAGCATATTTATAAAAATAATTTAGCCATTGTACCTTGGAAAGAAAATTTATTTTGGGTGGGTTCTAGCTTTGATTGGGATTATGCTAGTACAGTGCCTACAGAAGCTTTTAAACAAAAAACAATTGAAAGCCTAAATGCAGTTTTAAAAATTCCTTACACCATTACCGATCATCTAGTGGGAATAAGACCTGCCAATACCGAGCGCCGTCCTTTTGTAGGATTGCATCCTATTCATACTCAAATAGGTATTTGTAATGGCATGGGCACCAAGGGCTGCTCCTTAGCTCCCTATTTCACCCATCAATTAATTGAGCATATTGAAACCAATGCCCCAATGAATGCCGAGGCAGATGTTCAAAGGTTCAAGCATTTAATGAGCGTCTAAATAAGGTACTAAAAAAAGTTCCCCAAAAATAAAAAAATTCAATATTTTTAAACATCATTCATTAAAACCATTGACTGCATCATGAACGAAGATGAAAAAAAATTATACAACATTCCTATTGCTTATCGTAAAATGGAAAATTTGCATATTGTTTTTTGGATTTTTAAAGACATCGCCTGGTGTATGGGAATTACCTGGTTAGGTATTGCAATGATTATTCCCACATTAACTATTTCTTTTATTATTGCTTGGAGAACAAGACATATTGTTTCTGAACTATGTCATAACCTAGCTATTAGCGTTTGGATAATGGCCAACTCTTTTTGGATGTGTAGTGAATTCTTTGGAGTAGACAATAATATTGTATTTGGAACTATTACTGTTAAACAATTAGCCATGATTCCCTTTATTATAGGTTCATTAATATTAGCCTACTATTATTTAATATATAAGCCAAGACATAAGGAAGTAGCTGCTACCTTATAACTACTTTTGAAAATAATTTAGAAAATACTTCAGAAATACTTTATAAATAATTTATAAATTATTTAGAGTAACTATAAATACTTCTTCAATTGATTCGCTCTTAAGGCAGTGATAATACCTAAACTACTTACTGTTAAAAAAGCCCCTCTCAGTCCAATGGCTTGAGATAAAAATCCAATGATGGGTGGGCCAATTAAAAACCCAAAAAATCCGACAGAAGAAACAGAGGCTAGTGCAATACTCACTTTACTAGGTTCTGTGGTTCTTCCCACTGTTCCATATATTGTTGGAATAACAGAAGAGACTCCAAAACCTACTAACATAAAACCAATTGAGCTTACCACTAAATGTGGATATGCTGTGGCAATTACTAAACCAAGTGTTACAAGAAGCCCACTTAATACCAATTGTTTACGGGCACCCCAATAATTAATTAAATTATCGGAAAACATTCTGCCCGTTGTCATACAAGCCATAAAACAAATGTAGCCTGTAGTTCTCCATTGATTCGATACTTTCACAATATCTTGAAAGTATACCCCACTCCAATCAAACATCATTCCTTCGCAAATCATATTAGTAAATGCAATGAGTCCAAACTGCCACATTAAAGGACTTGGTTTATTCCAAATTTTAGAAACATGATTTTTATTAGGTTCCCCTGGTAATAAATAAGGATGTCCAAAAAATAAAAATACCCAACCTACCACAGCCACAAAAGTAAATTGTTCTAAAGGTGAAATAGCATTTGCTACAAAAAAACCACCTAATAAGCCACCGGTAAAACCTGCTAAACTCCAAAAGCCATGAAACCTTGAAGTAATACTTTTTTCAAATAATTTAGAAAGTGCTGCTGCTTGTGTATTAATAGAAACATTAAATAAATTACCTGCCATTCCAAATAAAAATAATCCTATTGCAAGAAGTGTAGTCGTATTTGCAAAGCCCAAGGAGATAAGTGATAAAGGGTATAAGGTAGAAGCTAGAATGATAATTTTTTTGCTGCCTTTTTTAGCTGTAACACTTCCTGATATAGGAATACCTACAAAAGATCCAATGGGAAGAAAAAATAAGATGCCTCCAAAAGCGCCATCGCTTAAACCTAATTGCATTTTAATATCGGGAATACGGCTGGCCCAGCTGGCAAAACAAATACCTGTAAGAAAGAAAAATCCTGATAAAACAACACGTCTAGCGGTAAGGGATTTAGTACTGTTGTTCATGGCGCAAAGATGGGGTTTTTCTAGGAATTGGGCTATATTTGCTCATCAAACCTATATCAATAGATTTTTATGTACCGTACGCACCATTGTGGAGAGTTAACAATTCAATCTGTCAATAAAAATGTAAGCTTAGCTGGATGGGTTCAAACCATTCGTAAGTTCGGGGCCATTAATTTTATAGACCTTAGAGACCGCTATGGTATTACCCAACTTTTAATGGGTGAGGAATTGCAAGCGCAATTAGATGCACAACCCCTGGGCCGTGAATTTGTGATTCAAGTGAAAGGAACGGTTATTGAACGTTCCAATAAAAATGCAAATATTCCTACCGGTGAAATTGAAATTAAAGTAACTGAATTCACCATATTAAATGCATCCTTGGTGCCTCCCTTTACTATTCAAGACGACACAGATGGCGGAGATGATATCAGAATGAAATACCGTTTCTTGGATTTAAGAAGAAACGCTGTAAAAAAGAATTTAACCATAAGATATAATGTAAACCGCGCTACAAGAAACTATTTACATGAAAAAGGTTTCATGGATATTGAAACTCCTTTTTTAATTAAATCTACGCCAGAAGGTGCGCGTGATTTTGTGGTGCCTAGTAGAATGAACCCAGGTGAATTTTATGCCTTACCGCAGTCGCCACAAACATTTAAGCAATTATTAATGGTAAGTGGTTATGACCGTTACTACCAAATTGTAAAATGTTTTAGAGACGAGGATTTAAGAGCCGATAGACAACCCGAGTTTACACAAATAGACTGTGAGATGAGTTTTGTAGAGCAAGAAGATATCTTAAATATGTTTGAAGGTTTAATTAAGAGCATATTTAAAGACGTTAAGAATATTGATTACACCCAGACCGTTCAAAGAATGACTTGGGAAGATGCCATGTGGCAGTATGGTAATGACAAACCCGATATTCGTTTTGGTATGGAAGTATGCAATTTGAAAAAACCTGCCCATGTATTTGCTGAGAAGCAAGATAAAGCTGCACTTATTAACGGTGCCGACTTTAAAGTGTTTGACGAAGCAGAAACAGTGGTAGCTATTGCGGTTCCTGGTTGCAGTGAATATTCTCGTAAACAAACCGATGAATTAACGGACTGGGTAAAGCGTCCGCAAATTGGCATGAAGGGTATAGTATTTATTAAATGCAATACCGATGGTAGTTTTAAAAGTAGTGTAGATAAATTTTATACAGAAGATAAATTAAAAGCCATTGCCGCTGGCTCTAATGCCAAAGCGGGTGACTTAATTTTAATACTTGCAGGGCCTGAAGAAAGAACAAGAAAAGCCATTAGTGAATTAAGATTAGAATTAGGGAAACAATTAGGCTTTAGAAAAGAAGATGAATTTAAATTATTGTGGGTACTAGACTTCCCTTTATTTGAATATGACGAAGAAGGCAACCGCTGGGTAGCAAGGCATCATCCGTTTACTTCTCCTAAGCCCGATCATATTGAAATTATGATTAATAATGCACCAGAAATTAAAGACGCTGCAAAATATTTAGAACACCCCTATGCAGGTATTAAGGCCAATGCCTATGATATGGTATTGAATGGTAATGAAATTGGCGGTGGTTCTATTCGTATTTTCCAAAGAGCGCTTCAAGAAAAAATGTTTGCAGCATTAGGTATGAGTCCAGAAGAGGCACAACATAAATTTGGATTTTTATTAGGCGCCTTTGAATACGGTGCGCCTCCACATGGTGGTATTGCTTTTGGCTTTGACCGTTTATGTGCATTATTAGGAGGTAGTGAAAGTATTCGCGACTTTATAGCCTTCCCTAAAAACAATAGTGGTCGTGATGTAATGCTAGATGCGCCTAGCAGCATTGATGATAAGCAGTTTGAAGAATTGCAAATAAAATTGAATTTAAAAAAAGACTAAAACAAGGAATAACACTAGAACAAAACTAGAATAACACTAAAACAATAATAGACTAATACTTTACAAAGCATGGCTCCTCAATTAAAATTATACACGGTTCTTTCTTATATACTTATACCCATTGCTTTATTTTTTGCCTTTTTGGATATTACACTGTTGCTATCCTCTTTGTACAACCCAAGTGTACTTATACTGGTATTTATTTTAGCTTGTTTGGTTATTTATACTTTTGCAAGTTTTAAATTTTTAAAAGCAGGTATAGAAAAAGAAATAGCACAAACTGCAAAATTGAAAGATTGGATTAAGGTAAACGCTTATGTAAGTTTTTTCTTATGCAGTTTATTTTTCATCAATGCTATAAGTGTGCTTATAAGTAGTGATATAGTTTTATTAAAATTTATTGATGAATTTCTTGAAAGCCAGCCCAGTATTCCCAAAGAATTAACTAGTGCCCTTATGTTATCTTTATTAAAGGGGGTTTCTGTATTTCTTCTTTTTACAGGTATGGTAGGACTTATGCATATTAGAACCAGCCTTCGCCTTTTAAAGCAGTATGCGTATTTATTTGAATAAGTACGAACTATCTAATTTTGTATATTTATAGCAATGAACCAGGCCATTCCATTAGCAGAGCGACTAAGACCTCAAACCCTAAACGATTTAGTCGGGCAAGAACATCTTTCTAGCGAGCAAAGTGTTTTACAAAAGGCCATCTCTAAAGGAAAGGTTCCTTCTATGATTTTATGGGGCCCTCCTGGCGTAGGTAAAACTACATTAGCCAATATTATTGCCACTACCTTTCATAGCGCCTATTATCAATTAAGTGCCATTAGTAGTGGCGTGAAGGAATTAAGAGAAGTGATTGAAGAGGCCAAAACAAAATCGGGTGCTATTTTATTTATTGATGAAATTCATAGGTTCAATAAAGGACAACAGGATGCCTTATTAGGCGCCGTTGAAAAAGGCATTATTACTTTAATTGGTGCCACTACAGAAAACCCAAGTTTTGAAGTAAACAGCGCCTTATTAAGCAGATGTCAGGTTTTTATTTTAAAAGCCTTGGATGAAAAAGCTTTATTAAAATTAATTAATCAAGCCATTGAAAAAGATGAACTCTTCAAAGGACAAAATATTCAAATTAAAGAAACTGAAGCCTTGTTTCAATTGTCGGGTGGTGATGGTAGAAAATTATTGAACTTATTAGAGCTTTCAGTAGAAGCCTTAATTGATATAGAAAAAACTGGTGGCCCTTTACTATTGACGAACGATTGGGTGATGGAAGTGGCGCAAACTAATATTGCCTTGTATGATAAAAATGGAGAGCAGCACTATGATATTGTATCGGCCTTTATAAAAAGTATGCGTGGCTCCGACCCTAATGGTGCTGTGTATTGGCTATCTAGAATGATTGCAGGCGGTGAGGATGTAAAGTTTATAGCAAGAAGAATGTTAATTTTTTCAAGTGAAGATATTGGCAATGCCAACCCTAATGCTTTTTTATTGGCTAATGCCTGTTTTGATGCAGTAAATAAAATTGGTTACCCAGAAAGTAGAATTATTTTATCTCAATGTGCTATTTATTTAGCCAGCTCACCAAAAAGCAATGCCTCTTATGAAGCCATTAGTAGTGGACTTGCCTTGGTAGACAAAACAGGTAATTTACCCGTGCCCCTTCATTTACGCAATGCCCCTACAAAATTTATGAAGGACTTATCTTATGGTAAAAACTATCAGTACTCTCATAAGGGCGAGCAAAATTTCATAGAGCAAGAATACCTTCCAGATACAATAGTAAACACCACCTTATATCATCCTCAGCAAAATAGTAGAGAACAAGAAATTAAAAAGTTTTTACAAGAACGCTGGAAAGGAAAGTATGGTTATTAAGTACTTATTCATTTTATCTATATTTATTTGAACTTTAATTTAGTATATCTTATTTATTTTATCCCTATTTTTGTTTTATGAGTACTAACAGTAATTTACGATGGGTTACCAAATCATTTACCGAACTAACATTGAATGAATTGTATGCTATATTAAGATTAAGAAGTGAGGTATTTGTAGTAGAACAAAAATGTATTTTTTTAGACCTAGACAATACCGATCAAAAAGCACTTCACACTATTGGCTTTATGGGCGATGAAGTAATAGCCACTACCCGACTATTTGATAAAGATATAATGTATGATGGTTACCAAAGTATTGGCCGTGTGGTAAGTGCTCCCAAATATAGAGGCTTAAGTATTGGCAAGGCCTTAATGCAATACTCTATTAGTGAGTGTGAGAGATTATTTGGAAAAGGGCCTATTAAAATTGGCGCTCAATTATACTTAAAGAAATTTTACAACGAACAAGGCTTTGAACAATCGGGTGATGTATATATAGAAGATGAGATCGATCATATTCCCATGATACGCGCAGAAAAATAGTAGAATTACTTTTTAGTAGTATACTTATTTTATTAATATTCTTATTTTAAAAATTCACTAACGCTACTGCTTCATTTCTAGTGCTAAAAACTTAGCCGTATGTGTTTTTGATTTTTTAATCATATCTTCTGGTGTTCCTGTAAATTGAATAAGTCCTCCACCACTTCCTCCTTCTGGACCTAGGTCAATAATATGATCGGCTACTTTAATGACGTCCATATTATGCTCAATAACAAGTACGGTATTACCTCTATCTACTAATCGGTTCAATACACCAATTAATAATTGAATATCCTGAAAATGTAGGCCCGTAGTAGGCTCATCTAAAATATAAAATGTTTTACCTGTATCTTTTTTACCAAGCTCGGTGGCTAATTTAACACGCTGCGCTTCACCCCCACTTAAGGTCACCGCCGACTGTCCTAAAGTAATATAACCCAAGCCTACTTCTAGTAGTACTTTTAATTTTCTATAAATAAAAGGTACGGCTTGAAAAAATTCACAGGCTTCTTCCACTGTCATATTTAAAACATCACTAATGGACTTTCCTTTATATCTAATTTCTAATGTTTCTCTATTGTATCTCTTACCTCCACATTTTTCACAGTGCACATATACATCGGGTAAAAAATTCATTTCAATCACACGCATTCCACCACCTTCACAAACTTCACAACGACCACTTTTTACATTGAATGAAAAACGACCAGCCAGGTAGCCTCTAATTTTTGCTTCAGGCACAGAAGCGAATAGAGTTCTGATATCGGTAAAGAAACCACAATAGGTGGCGGGGTTGCTACGAGGGGTTCTACCAATGGGCGACTGGTCTATCTCTATTACTTTATCTATTTGCTCTATGCCTTCCACTTTTACAAATGGCATAGGCTTAGTCTTGCTATTATAACAAAACTGAGAAAGTATAGGATATAAAGTTTCATTAATTAAAGTAGACTTTCCACTTCCACTCACACCCGTCACTACCGTAAATGTACCTAAAGGAAAACTGCAGTTTACTTTTTGTAAAGTATTACCTGTGGCGCCTTTAATTTGTATCGAAAGTCCATTTCCTTTTCTTCTTTCTGCAGGAATCTCAATAAATTTCTTGCCTGCTAAAAATAGGGCAGTATCCGATTTTAATTTAATAATTTCCTGTGGTGTGCCTTCTGCTACAATATGGCCTCCATGAATACCTGCTTTAGGACCAATGTCCACTAAGTAATCGGCAGCCATCATAATATCTTTATCATGCTCCACTACTAAAACGGTGTTGCCAATATCGCGTAATTGTTTAAGGGCTGTAATTAATCTTTGGTTATCGCGCTGGTGAAGTCCAATTGAAGGCTCATCTAATATATAAGTAATGCCTTGTAATTGAGAACCAATTTGAGTGGCCAAGCGAATTCTTTGAGACTCGCCCCCACTAAGGGATTTAGAAGGTCTGCTTAAAGACAAATACGATAAACCCACATTCATTAAAAATGAAATGCGGTCGTCAATTTCTTTTAAAATTCCGCTTGCAATTTGAGTATCCTTTTTATCGAGCTTCGCTGGTATTTTTTTAAACCATTCCTGTAAGGCGTCTAAATGCATATCATTTAAAGCGGCAATATTTTTATCATTCACCTTAAACCATAAACTATCTTTTCTAAGTCTCGCGCCTTCGCAAGTAGGACAAGTATTTAATTCCATATAGCCTTCTACCCAAGCTTTTAACTGGTCGGTGCTTTGAGAAGAGGTAAACCATCTTTTCATCATGGGCACTATACCTTCATAGCTACCTGTATATTCGTTAGGAATGTTCTCATCGTTTAAGTCCATGTCCAAACTGGAAGAAATATTTTTATCTCCAAATAAAATTAAATTCAAATGCTCTTTAGATAAGTCTTGAATGGCTTTGTCTAAATTAATTTTATGTTTTCTGGCGAATAATTTTACTTGATTAAATACACTGGCCTCTCTTTCTTCTCCCAATGGGCTAATGGCTCCTTCATTAATACTTAAGGAATTGTCTTCCAAAAGTAAACCCATATCAATGGCATATACATTGCCTAAACCTTTACAATTAGGACAGGCTCCATAGGGTGAGTTAAATGAAAAACTATTAGGAGAAGGTTCTTCATAACTTAAACCCGTGGTCTCACACATTAATTGTTTAGAGTATTGAACCAATTTTGTTTTACCTTCTTCTAAAACAAAAAGTAAGTCCTTGCCCATTTTTAAACATTGGGCAACACTTTCTCCTAATCTTGTTTTCATCGCATCTGTTACGGGTATGCGGTCAATCACAATTTCAATATCGTGAATTTTATAACGGTCTACTTGGTATTTAGGTCTAAGCTCAATAATCTCTCCATCTACCCTGGCCTTCACAAATCCCTTCTTTCTAATTTCTTCAAATAATTCTCGGTAATGCCCTTTACGACCGCGCACCACGGGTGCTAGTAAATTAATTTTCTTGTCCTTGAACTGGGTGAAAATATTTTGTATAATTTCTGCTTCAGAAAATTTCACCATGGGTTTACCTGTATTATAACTATAGGCCTTACCTATACGCGCATATAATAATCTTAAAAAATCATATAATTCGGTAACGGTGCCTACTGTAGACCTTGGGTTTTTATTAGTGGTTTTTTGCTCAATGGCAATCACCGGGGAAAGACCAGTAATTTGGTCTACATCGGGACGCTCCATTTCACCCATAAACTGCCTAGCATAAGCGCTAAAGCTTTCCATATAGCGTCGCTGACCCTCATTATAAAGGGTATCAAAAGCCAAGGAGGACTTACCGCTTCCGCTCACCCCCGTAAACACCACTAACTGGTTTTTAGGAATGGTAATATCGAAATTTTTGAGGTTGTGCTCTCGGGCACCTACTACGGTTATATATTCTTTAATTTGGCTCATTAGAGGGAATAAAGTTATAACAACCTTTTAAATAATTTGTTTAGAACAAAGAATAAACATTTAGTAATTTTGCAAAAACCAGATTCTTGCAAAAAAAGCACTTTATAATTGCAGTACTATTAAGTATTAGCCTTGCCGCTAGTTTGTTTTCAATGAGTATGCTTTGGGGCAAGAATGAGGCCTTTCTTTATTTAAATGCAAACCTAGGCTTTGCGGCAGATAAGGTTTTTGAATACAGTAGCTATTTGGCCGAGGGGTGGATCTGGATTCCTTATTTTATAGTACTGGTGGGCTTGTATAAAAAGGATACCGCTTTTATTTTAATGAACTTTTTAGTATCTACCCTGCTTACACAATTCGCTAAAAATTATATGTTTGATACCGCTATGCGCCCTATGGCCAGCGGGTTAAACGCTACGCAAATTCATACCGTAGCCGGTGTTGAAATTCATACTTTTAATAGTTTTCCTTCCGGTCATACCGCCACGGCCTTTACACTATTTTTATTGACCACTTATTTATTCCCCAATAAATATGTTTTTGTTATTTTTTTATTATATGCACTTGCATGTAGTTATTCACGCATCTATTTAGCACAACATTTTCCATTGGACTTGGCAGGTGGTATTTTAGTAGCTCTATTAACGCTGCCCATAAGTATATTTATAAGACAAAAATTAAATAAAAAACCATTCTAGCAAGTGGGGGTTTCAATCAATTTAAATTTATCATTATGTTAAAACGTTTTTTATTTATTGTAAGTGTATTTGCATTATTGAATGTTAGCGCCCAGGATACTACTCATAATGCACATACAAGTACCCCAGTAGTTAATAGTAGCATCATGGAGCAACAAATTATCAGTGGTAGAAAGAATAGTCCGGAACAAATGAACAAGCCCTATGTGATTTTAATTTCTGCCGATGGTTTTAGAGCCGATTTTACTGAACTATATGAAGCCAAAAAATTACAAGCACTTTCTAAAGCTGGCGTTCGTGGAAAATACATGATACCTTCTTATCCTTCTGTAACTTTTCCTAACCATTATAGTATTGTTACAGGTTTATACCCCGCGCACCATGGACTAGTAGATAATAGTTATATCGATGTTCCCACAGGTGCTTTTTACAATATGGGTAATAAGAAAATGGTGGCTGAAGGTAAATGGTATGGAGGAACCCCACTATGGGTTTTAGCAGAGCAGCAAAAAATGATTAGTGCTAGTTTTTATTGGGTAGCATCAGAGGCCGAAATTCAAGGTATTAAACCCACTTATCATTATATCTATAATGATAAAATTGATATAGCCACTAGAATTAAAGCTGTGAAGGATTGGTTAAGCCTTCCCGAAGACCAGCGCCCACACTTCATTACTTTTTATTTCCCAGATGTTGACCACGATGCACATACTTATGGGCCAGACGATATACGCGTAAAAAAATCGGTTCAATTTGTGGATAGTAGTATTAATGCCTTGCAAGAATCGCTAGCAAGTTTACATTTACCCATTAATTATATATTTGTTTCAGACCATGGCATGGCCAAAGTAGATAATGAAAATGCTAAACCATTACCTTCTAGTATTGATACCGCTTCTTTTACAGTGCCTTGGGGCGATACGCAACTACATTTATATGCCAAGGATAAATCGAAAATAGAACTTACTTATAATGCGCTAAAAAATGATACAAGCGTAACTGTTTATAAACTAGATGAGACTCCAGCCTACTGGCATCATAAAAAAGCAGATGATAAATTTAATAGATTAGGTGACCTAATTGTTGTACCTCATTTTCCAAAAGTTTTTAATTTATCGAAGTCTAAACCCACTTTAGGTAAACATGGTTATGATAACCATATGCCTGAAATGCTTGCCAGCTTTATGGCCTGGGGCCCTGCCTTTAAAAAAGGTTTGACTATTGATGGCTTTGAGAATGTAAATATATATCCAATAGTCGCGCATATACTTGGCTTAGAATACGATGCAAAAACTATCGATGGTAAGTTTGAACTGCTAAAACCTATCTTAAAATAGTTTAATTACTTTTTTAAAAATAATTCGAAAGTATTCTATAATTTATATAAATTTTCTATTCATATACTCATTTGTTAAAATACTTTAACCGAAAATGAAATTATATATAATAAGTTTATACTACTAAACAAATAGTATAAACTATGACAACGAATAAAAAATTAACAGCCACCGAAAGCAGAATACTAAGTTTAATTTCCCAGCAAAAACAGAGTAAAGAAATAGCTGAATTATTATTTGTTTCTGAAAAAACAATTCGTAACCATAGGTATAATATTAAAAAGAAATTAGACTTGCCTAAAGAGAATAATAGTTTGTTGAAGTGGGCGATTATAAATTTCAAGTAATCCTATACCTTTTTAAAAAGTATTTGGATCACCTCATCAACACAAACTATACATCTGCAAGTCTATGAAAATCAATTAATTTTGTAAAATTTTTTATCTATTTGAATGACAATTATTGGATTAAGGTGCATTTAAATAATTATTTTTTTTAATGTATTACTAAGTTAATTACACTACCTTGATAAGATATTATTTATAATATCTTATATAAAAAAATTTAAACCACCAAAAAATATAAAATGGAAAAATCTAAAGTTGACATGTATATCGGTTTGAATGCCGAGAGTTTTAAGCCACAAGACCTCATGGTTATTAAGGACAAACTTGAAAAAATGGATGATGATAAATTTTATCTAATCCAAGGGATAGAACTTCAAAAACCATCAACAATTTTCTTGATAGCAATTATACTAGGATGGGAGCGTTTTTGGTTAGATGATGTTGGTTTAGGAATTTTAAAAATCGTTACTGTTTACGGTTGTGGCATCTGGTGGTTAGTAGATATTTTTTCTGCTAAAGAAAGAGCAAAAAAATATAATTTTGCAAAAATTGGTAAGATAATATCTATGATGTAAATAAAATTAAATAAGATGGAGTTTAATAATTCTTCATCTTATTTCCTAAAATTTTATTATTATGAATATTTCCAAAATCTATTCTAATAAAAGTAAAAATATTATACTTTTATTCGCATACATAATATTGCCTTATCTTTTATATATTATACCATTAGATTGGCTCAACAAACAGCATACAATTTGTCTAATTAAAAATATTTTTGGTGTTGAGTGTTTTGGATGTGGAATTACAAGAGCTATTATCTCAGTTGTACAATTAGATTTCATTAGAGCAATAGAGTATAACAAAATGGTCATTATTGTTCTACCATTGTTTATTTATGAATGGTTTAAAAACCTCAAATTAATTTATACCAATTTAGTACATTAATTTATTGGATATGTTTACCTAATTTGCATAACAGGATCACCTCACTTCGTTCGGTGATCCTGTTAACCCTCAGTGCAAAAGCATAAAAACATAAGCCTAATGAATTTTATTCATTAGGCTTATTGTTATTTAACTCATTCACAAATTCAAGTAAACTTGATTTGTTCATTCGTTAAATAACAAAGCCCCAACTTTCGTTGAGGCTTATGTTTTCTTTTTTGGTCGGGAAGACAGGATTCGAACCTGCGACCACCTGGTCCCAAACCAGGTACGCTACCGGACTGCGCTACTTCCCGTTCCTATTACTAGTTGCCTAGTAAATATTGTTTCCGGTGTATTCTACTACTTTATATCTAATCCAAGAACTAAATGAGAGCGGAGAGGAAGGGATTCGAACCCTTGGTACAGTTTAACCCGTACGGCAGTTTAGCAAACTACTGATTTCAGCCACTCATCCACCTCTCCTCCAAAACCCCTTTCGAGGGCTGCAAAAATAAGCAGCTTGGCCTTAAATACCTAAAAAAAGTCCGGAATAAACTCAAATAAAGTTCGTTCCGGACCAGAATATAGTTATTTAATAATTTGTAGTGGTCAAAGGGCTTCTTACATAGCCGCTAACTGCACTTTTTGAGTAAGCTCCATCACGTTCTCTCTGAACATAGAGTCGGTATCCATTAAGTCCTTTACTGTTTGACAAGAATGTATAACCGTGGTATGATCTCGTCCTCCAAAATGCTCTCCAATTGTTTTCAAAGAATTCTTTGTGAAAGCCTTTGCTAAGTACATGGTAATTTGACGCGCTTGAACAATTTCACGCTTACGTGTTTTTTGTAACAATTTATCATAAGGCACTTCGAAGAATTCACAAACCATTTTTTGTATAGCGTCGATGGTGATTTCTTTACTACTTGTTTTCACAAAGTTGCGTAATACTTTCTTCGCTAATTCAACATCAATTTCTTTTTTATTCAAAGAAGACTGTGCTAATAAGGATATCAAAGCACCTTCTAATTCTCTCACATTCGTGTTAATATTGTAGGCCACATATTTCACTACTTCTTTTGGCATCTCTAAACCATCGGCCTTCATTTTCTTTTCCAAGATTTCAATACGGGTATCGTAATCGGGTACTTGAATATCGGCACTTAATCCCCAACGGAAACGACTTAGTAAACGCTCTTGCAGTCCTTCTAAATCCTTAGGGGCTTTATCAGATGTTAAAACTAATTGCTTACCGCTTTGGTGTAAATGGTTGAAGATGGCAAAAAAGGCATCTTGAGATTTTTCAGCTCTATTAAAAAACTGAACATCATCTATAATTAAGACATCTATTAATTGATAAAAATGAATAAAGTCATTAATGGCATTATTACGACTATGATCTTGGAACTGATTAATGAATTTTTCAGAACTCACATATAAAACCACTTTATTGGGATGAATGCGTTTTACATCATTTCCTATTGCTTGGGCTAAATGTGTTTTACCTAAACCTACTCCTCCATAAATAACCAAAGGATTAAAAGAATTGGCTCCTGGCTTTTCAGCTACTGTTTTACCAGCACGGCGCGCTACCCTATTACAATCCCCTTCAATAAAGGATTCAAAGGTATAATTATGGTTTAATTGAGGGTCAATTTGCATTTTCTTCAACCCAGGAATCACAAACGGATTTTTCACAGGGTTGTCAATCACCAACGGGAAGTTCATCTCGTTGTTATTGTAAGTTTTCATGCCGCTAGCTGGAACATCCATTGAACCTTTCTTGTTGTTTCCGCTATCGACCATAATACGATACTCAAGTCTAGCTTCTTTTCCCAATTCACGTTTTAAAGTCTTAGCTAATAAATTAACATAATGCTCCTCGATGTACTCGTAAAAAAATTGGCTGGGAACTTGAATGAGTAAAACGTTGTCTTTTAAGTCAACTGGTTGAATTGGCTCGAACCATGTTTTAAAATGCTGCCATTCGACAATGTCCTTAATAATTTTTAAGCAGTTACTCCAAATTAAATCTGCGCTCTTAGCCATCTTACTTCTTGCTCTTTGTATAATTAAAAAAAGGTACGATATGATCTTCAACTCTGGATAAAGGAATTGTAAACCGGAATGCGAATATGACGACTTATTGTTGAAAAAAAAACTTTTTTGTTTGGTTTTTTTTACATGTCCCCAGAACCCTTGAAACTCCGTGTTTCATAACCCCTTATCCGGCGTTCAAGATATATCCTTTTTCTTAAATATGCATAGTTATCCACTTATTTTTTAAGTATTTTTTTTCTTTAAAAACTTATACTTATTTGCATTTGGGTACAGTTATTTAGATTTGGCCTTTAAATACTACCTTTACCTATATAATCATAATTATGAGCTACGAATTAACCGGCAAATTAATTGCTAAATACGAAATCATTCAGAGAAAAGAAACCTTTAAAACAAGGGAATTTGTTGTTGAAAAAACCGACGATATTAATGGTAAAACAATAACAAATTACGTTAAATTCCAATGTGTTCAGGACCGTACAACCATGCCTGACCGCTTCAACCTAGGAGACACCGTAAAAGTACTCTTTAATATAAAGGGGTCTAAGTGGAATAAGGAAGGTAAGGACAACTATATCACCAATTTAGACGCTTGGCGTATGGAGGCAGTGGCTTTAGGAGGCAGTACAGCCCCTACTGAAACTTCAACCTACTTTGACATACCTACCAACGAGTCCGGCGACGATTTGCCTTTCTAATTAGTATTATTATACAATTATAGTAGACTAAGTATAGTAGTCAAACTACTTTCTTATCTAATATTTATTCAGCATTTTTTTAGGATAAAAACCTAACCCATGCAAACCAAAATACAAGTTCGACTTACCCCAACAGAATCGGCCCATGGCCCCAGCCTAATTAAGGCTATCTGTCAAATTACAGGCGAAGCCGAAAGCTCCATTACAGGCTACCAAATTCTTAAAAAATCGATTGATGCAAGAAGTAGGCAACAAATTTGGGTGAACCTGACCCTAATTACTTTCATAAAGGAACCAATTTCCAAGCGCTTTATCGAACCCCTCCTTTTCCCCACCCTTGCTTCTAATGCCAAAGAGGTCATTATTATTGGGGCGGGCCCTGCCGGATTATTTGCAGCCCTTGAATGTATTCAACTAGGATTAAGACCCATTATAATAGAAAGAGGTAAAGATGTGAGAGCAAGAAGGCGTGATTTAGCAAGCTTAAATAAAGAAGGCATTGTGAACCGGGAGAGTAATTATTGTTTTGGAGAAGGAGGTGCTGGTACTTATAGCGATGGTAAATTATATACAAGAAGTAATAAAAGAGGAAGCATTGATAAAATATTAAAGATTTTTTATCAGTTCGGTGCAGATGAAAATATTTTATACGAAGCGCATCCGCATATTGGAACCAATAAACTACCCCATATTATTACAGCCATGCGTGAACAAATTGAAGCAAGTGGTGGTAAAGTTTTATTTGAAAAAAAATTAGTGGACTTTGTAATTGAAAATGATACCATTAAAGAAATTATCACGGCCGATGGAGATCGAATGAAAGCAGCTGCCTATATTTTAGCTACTGGCCATTCTGCTCGAGATATTTTTACTTTATTATTTGAAAAAAATATTAGCATTGAAGCCAAACCTTTTGCTTTAGGGGTAAGGGTTGAACATCCTCAGTCGGCTATTGATGCTATACAATATCATTGTTTAACGCGGGACCCTAACCTGCCTCCTGCCTCCTATAGTTTGGTGGAACAAGTAAGTGAAAGAGGAGTTTTTAGTTTTTGTATGTGCCCTGGTGGTATTATCGCACCCGCTGCCACTGCCCCTGGAGAAATTGTGGTGAATGGATGGAGCCCCAGTAAAAGAGATAACCCCTATGCCAATAGTGGAATGGTAGTGCAAATAGATGTACCCATAGCTGCGAATTATTTAAAGAAAAATAAAAACAGTTTACCCGAAAATCATCCACTATTATTATTAGCCTTTCAAAAAGAAGTAGAGCAAGCCGCTTTTAAATTGGGAGGAGGATTACAAGTAGCCCCCGCTACAAGATTAATAGATTTTTGTTCCAATAAAATATCTGCGAATTTACCTGATGCCAGTTATTTACCAGGATTACAGTCGGCGCCTTTAAATGAAGTGCTACCCCATTTCGTATACCGTAGTTTACAAGTAGGTTTTAAAGCCTTTGGGAAAAAGATGAAAGGATATTATACCAATGATGCTATTGTGGTGGCTACTGAAAGCAGGACTTCTTCGCCCGTGCGTATTCCAAGAGAGGCAGAAGCATTACATCATCCACAAATTAAAAACCTTTACCCTTGTGCTGAAGGCGCAGGTTATGCAGGTGGTATTGTGAGCGCTGCTATGGATGGGCAAAGGCTAGCACAACAAATAGCTTCTATCTTATAAGAATACTAGTTCTCTGGCTTTTCTTTCTTACTTAATAATAAATTGTCTTGAATTAAATGATTCATTTTAAATGATTTTAATTCAGAAGAGAGATTTGGCGAAATTTCACGCGTTGTCAAAACAGGTTTACCTGCATTCACCCAAGCGGTGTACCAAAAATCAGCAATCATATTCGCAGAAGCTATTAGTTGCTTATTCACCGTAGGTCCTAATCCATTCGCATAGGCTTCGGCAAATTCTTTAGTGTATACTTTTGTTTCACGACCGTAGCGCATTTGTGTTTTATATTTTGTTTCTGGCTTGAACTGAATAGAAACTTCTTTTTCTATGGCTAATAATTCAGGCACTAAGCCAGCGGCATTTCTAATATCTATCCATATTGCCTCGCTAGGGTTTTTAATATAAGTAGCCTTGTGCGCATTGTATAATTGATATTGGTCAATTCTTAATTCAGGTACAAAGGACTCCCATAAACTATGTAAACCTTTTTGTCCAGTCAATTGACCGTCATAATTAAGTGAGGTATGTAAAGGCACATGCGCATCTCCAATGTAATGACCTAAATCAGCAGCATAAAATAAAATGCTGTCTTTGTTTTTTGAACGAAAGGCGTTGGTTAATTTATCTAATTGGTCTACAATTACATAAGGCACATAACCATATTTAAGCAAGGTATCTTCATTGTATTTTTTTACCGCATTTACCCAATCAATGGGCATATTATTCGCAGCATTCGGACCATAGGCTTCTAAGTCAATAAAATGTTTAGTGGCTTCTGTTTTATCGGTATTTCTTCGAACATCGGGCCTTGTTGCATTAGAAACTAAATTAGCCATTTCTTTATGCATAAAAGATTGCAAAGGTTCTGGCAAACTATAAATGGCAATTTGATGAATGGTGCGGTGCACTAAAAAACCCCAACTAGAAAGTCCTACCACCAAAATAAACGCAAGTGAAATATAAAGCCTTTTCTTATTAAACATATATGCTAAATTTCCTGCGAAGATAATCAAAACTATTCCCACTCTTCCTGTTAATTTTCATAGTAAATGGTCAAATTTCCCACTCTTCCTTATTTAAAAATGAGGAATGTGAAAATGGGATTATATTTGAACTATAAATTTCTTACTATGGATGCCCTATTAAGTTTACAAAATTTAAAAAAATATTACGCTACTCAAAAAGCGGTAGACGATATTAGTTTCGACATTGAAAGAGGAAGTATTTTTGGATTGCTTGGCCCTAATGGTGCAGGTAAAACCACTTTATTGCGCATGATTACCGGTATATTTTATCCGGACAGTGGTCATATATTATTAGAGGGCGCTGCATTTAATCCCATGCTCGATATTGAAAAAATTGGATACATGCCTGAAGAAAGAGGTATGTATAAGAAAATGAAAATTGGAGAACAAGCTTTATACCTTGCACAATTAAAAGGTATGTCAAAAGCAGAGGCCACTGAAAAAATAAAATACTGGTTCAAGAAATTTGAGATGGAAAGCTGGTGGAATAAAAAGGTAGAGGATTTAAGTAAAGGAATGAGTCAAAAATTACAATTTGTAATTACCGTTTTACACGAACCTAAATTAATTATATTAGACGAGCCTTTTAGCGGCCTTGACCCTTTGAACGCTAATTTAATTAAGGATGAAATATACGCACTCGCTAAAAAAGGTTCAACCATTATATTTAGTACCCACCGTATGGAACAAGTGGAAGAAATTTGCGACCATATTGTACTAGTGAACTTAGGCAGGAAAATTTTAGATGGCTCTGTGGCAGGCATCAAACAACAGTTTAAAGAAAATAATTTTTCCATTGAAATTAAAGTAGGGTCTAGTGTAAGTAGCAATAGTATTTTTACCGTTATTAGTGAGGCCGCATCTAAGTATTTGATAAAAATTAATGAGGGCTATACAGTAAATAATGTACTTCAACATATCATTGAGCAAAAAATTGAATTAATTGGTTTTAATGAAGTATTACCTTCTTTGAATGAAATATTTATAAAATTAGTAGAAGGTACGCATGCAGGGGCTCGTGCATTTCAAAAAATATAAAAAAATTAAGATGAATAAGACTTGGTTAATTATACAAAGAGAATATACTAGCAGGGTAAGAAATAAGCGTTTTTTAATCCTCACTTTTTTAACACCTTTATTAATTGTAGGCTTAGTGGCTGCTTCCGCCTACTTTTCTGTGACAGGAGTGGAATATAGAAAAATTGCTGTGATAGACCCGAATGGCTTTATCAGAACTTCTTTAAAAAATACCAATCAAATTAGTTTTAGCTTCCCAGCTAATGTAGATACCACGAACTATATCCAAAAAGGATATACCGATATTTTAATTTTGCCTCAATTTGAAAAAGGTACTAAGTCGGATTATGTGCTTAGATCAAAAAAATCGATGGGTTTAATGTTACAAGAAAGTATAAGCAGCAGAATTAATAGCGCTATTGAGGACCAAATGTTACAAGATGCAGGCATTCAGCAAAATATGTTGGATTCTATACACAAAGCCTCACAAGTAGCTGAATTAAAAGCCTATGAAGACAAAGGCAGTTCTAGTAAAGAAAGTAATGCAGGGCTAGCCATGGGCATTGGTTATGCTAGTGGCTTACTTATATATATGACCATGTTTATTTATGGCGCCATGGTAATGCGTGGAGTGATGGAAGAAAAAACCAATCGTATTGCTGAAGTTATTATTAGCAGCGTAAAGCCTTTTGAATTAATGATGGGCAAAATTATTGGCATTGGTGCTGTGGGTTTAACTCAGTTTTTATTATGGATTGTTTTAATAATTAGTTTAACCAGTGTGGCCTTGGGCTTTTTGCCATCTGATATTCAACATCAGGTAAGTAGTTTACAACAAAGTAATGGACAAATGGCAGGCGGTATGATGCAAGCAAGCGAATCAGCAAAAAGAATTTACGATTTTCAACATACAATTTCTACCGCTAACTGGCCTTTAATAATTTTTTGTTTTATTTTTTATTTTATTGGAGGTTATTTATTTTATGCAGCTTTATTTGCAGCAGTAGGTAGCACAGTCAACGAAGACCCTCAAGATGCTCAAAGTTTAATGTTTCCTATTACCATGCCACTCATTTTTTCTTATATCATTACCAATATGGTTACACAAAACCCCAATACACCTATTGCTTTTTGGGCAAGTATGATTCCCTTTAGTTCTCCCATGGTCATGATGGCACGTGTGGCCTATGGCGTTCCTAGTGCAGTAAGTTATTGGGAATTAGCTTTAAGTATGTTATGCCTTATTGCAGGATTTATATTTACCACTTGGTTAAGCGGGCGTATTTATAGAACCGGTATATTATTATACGGTAAAAAAGTAACTTGGAAAATTATGTTTAAGTGGGCCTTTAAAAAAGTATAAAACTTATTTATTATTATTTTAGTTTAAACTACAAGGCTATAAACTATTAGACTAAAATAATATTAATTATAATTCGCCTACAACGCAATTCTTATATTTACCCCTGCCCTTGTATTGGTAATGGGCGGTGAAGAAGATATATAGGGTGTGGCTTTTCTTCTATCGTAGAAGAATTTTAAATTAATTTTGGAATTTAAAACATAGTCAATTGAAGGCTGAAGCGTTACTTCTCTTTGACCGCCGGTTCCATAAGCGTTGGATTGATCTAACCTACTATTACTATTAAACATATCACGGGTGGCAACATCAAGCCTGAAGGTTAAATCATTACTTAATTTATTATTATTTAAACCAGGAATTGTAAATGGCAGCCTCAGTCCTTTTTTACGAAAAGCCGTTCCAAATACCCATTCAGTACTATTATTTTCACTTAATTGATAGTCGACTAAGCTGAGTGATAAAATTCTACTCTTCTTGTATTCAAAACGAAGTGACCATTGTGTAACCGTAGTTAAATTTAATCCAAGCAGTGGTTCCATTCTTTCACTAATAGTAATATTAGGGACTAAGAAATAAGGAATATAGTTACCGCTAATCGTGTCTTTAAAGGAAGGAGCTCCTCTTCTATAAATGTCGGTATATTGCAAAGAACTATTAAAACTATTCATGGATAAATTACTATTGTACCCATGTGTTAAACTAATATTGGTAAATAATTCAGACAAGACTGGAAGCTTTGATAAACCATTGAATATAATTGTCCAGTTAGGCTTAGGCAACATACCTGAAAATGGATTAGACCTTATACTTGAATTATTTTGATTTAATAAACTTACTTTTTTAGGATCCTGCCCTGTATACGCTGCAATGAAGGCTGGAATTAAAACATCTTGCGCATATTTACCATAACCCGATGCATAGCCATCTTTTGTAGTAGTACTTTTTCCAATAGCAGGGTCGGCCCAATAGCCATTGTTCGCAGCCACGCGTTTTGAAATAGTAGTTCTGTAAGTTTCAAAAGCTTTAAACTGTGTTGAAATAATATTAGGGTCGTGCACATCAAAAAAAGTATTCAAGGCAATATAGCTAATATTAAAACCACCAGCAGAGAGTGGATTGGCGTGTACTTTATTATCATACCTCGGGTTCAATACATTTTCATAACTATTAGTATCCTTAAATAATTCTGTATACTCCTTGGTAAGGGTTTTATTAAAGTTTACATCTATGATTAAAGTTTTAACAGGCTCTAACATTATTCTTCCTGTCAATCTTTGCTCAAAGCCCTGTCTGAATATCATATTAAATGCAGGGCTTCTGGTAAACTTGTTATCCCTTTCTTGTTTATTTAACCAAGCACTATCGGGCTGTCTACCAAAAGTATAATCAAGTCCTGGAGCCAGTCCACTAAAATCATTATTTAAATACTGGACTCCACTTAAATAACCTGGAAGTCTGCTATTATAATTCTCCGCATAATCAAAATTGGCTGTTTGAAGCATGGTAAAAAACTTAGCAATAGGTTTTAAACCCTCAGGTACATTTACAGGCTCATTGGCCTTCAATACTCTTTGTGCAATACGTTCTAATCTTCTTGCCTCTTTCCATTTTTTCAAGGTAGAATCGCGCTGTTTACCCTTCATACCCGCCAAGGCTTCCTCCTTGGTCATTAATATTTTAGAAGAGAGCGGATTGGTTTCAGGCCTAGCACCCGTTGATCTTTGATCAGACAATAAAGCTTTTAAATATTTTGATTTTCTATAAAGGCTAACAAAATTAAACTGCGCATTAATTTGTTGAGAGAATGTATTTTCAATGGTATTACCCAGAGCTTCTGTTAGCCTGCTTGCTCCTATCCAATTATAATTAGTGGATACATTATAACTAGACAATATCCAATCGGTCAAAGGAAATTTAGAAGTAGGAATATCGTAACGCATCGATACTCTTTGATTATACAAAGTATTTCTTCCTGCACGAAGCAACATTCTTGTTAAGGAATCTTTTTTCTCCTGTGTATCTAGTTTTCCATTGGGCTCATCAATTCTTGAATTCACATTCACCGTCGCATCTATATTAAGCGACCTAGTGAGCGGCCAACGCATATTAAATATACGATTCATGGTAAAGTATTTATCGAAAGTGGTTTCTGCTTTATCTATTGAACCATCTGAACCTACAATTCTTGGCGTGAATTCACCAAACTGTCTATCTAATGCAGTTCTATAACTAATTAAACTTGGAGCAGGTGTTAAATTTACATCCCGTATCCAAGCAAACCATGGCGAAGCATTTTTTAAAACTTTCTTAAAAGGCTCAATACTTTTTACTCTATTATTAAAGGTATAACCAATGGCTCCTCTTTGTTTAGTTAATTGATTTAACTCAACAAGCGGGCTTGTTTGTTGCAATTGAGAATAAGAATAACTAAAATCAAAATTACTAATACTAAACATATTCGACCTTTTACCTGGCATCACACGCACATTTGTGAAATTGATAGTTTTGATGGTAGTCTGGTCAACAGAGGCTGCTACAATGGAGTCTCTTTTAAATACATCCTTTGTATTTTTTACTTTATCGGAATACAACACATCTTTATCAAAGGGGTCAAACATTGGATTTTCAGTAGTTCTATTAATACTTGCAAAAACTGGTAAAGAAATTTTAACCTGCTTAGGTAATAATTTTCCAGCATCTATAGTAGAGGCGATATCAAATTGTGTAAGTCCCGTTTTAGAGCGTTCATTCATTTTTTGTTCCACAGAGCCAAAACCTGCTGTACGTTTATTTACGGAAACCGATATGGTTCCTAAATCGGCTAATACCAAATCCATTCTACCTAAGGCAGCCCAGGCACCTCTTTCATCCAACTCTGATAATCTTAATTCATTGATCCACACTTCTGCATCCACGGCACTTGAAGCCTTGGTATTTTCAATCGCAATTAATACGCCTCTTATCTCTCCTAAATTGGGTGTACCCTTTACAGTATACCGCTGTCTACCAAAATCTTTTCCATATAAAGATCCTGCACCTAATTTTGAATTATTATCCCTCTCCATTTTAAGTGCAATTAAATCGCTTAAACTTAAATTTAATTCGTTGTCAGCTGGCCATACCGAATCGGCCACTACTTTACCATTTAACTCTCCCTTAGTTACGCGAAGAGGAATGCGAATCTCATAAAAATTATTTTGAAAATCCTGACCCATACGAATAACGGCTGTTAAATCGCCGTCGTTAATTTTAGTTACACTATTAAGCATGTTTTCAGCATGTAAAAACATGGAGAGTCTTCCATAGCGTCTTACATCTACATTCATTGTTTTAAAAACCCCTCTTGGCGAAGCGCCTGCTCTGCCTGTTGGCTTTAAACCTTTTAATTGTATAGACAAGGCTTGTTCATTTTGCAGCAAGTTCACTCCATTATTACTTAATAATTGTACACGCTCAATACCTGGAGGAATAATATAATTAACTGGCACCCTACTGCTATTCTCTTCCACACTTACGGCAAGTGTATTAAGTCCAGTTAAATCGGTTAAAGGTGAATACTGTTCATTATAGTCAACCACATTGGCAAACTGCCTCCATTGATTACGGACTAAATCTAATTTAGCAAAACGAAGTGTAATAGAATCTTCAAAGCCTGTTAAATACATTCTTAAAAAGCGAATCGACTTAAAGTCTCTTATACCACCCACTGTACTTGAATAAGACTTTATGGGTACCCTAAATAAATACCAGTTCTCTGAACTAGGTGTACCATCAGCTAGTGTTACATTCACTATTTTTGTATCTGTCACGTATCTGGTTCCACCAATACGCCCTTTATCTAATGGAATTTCATATTCAAAATAAGCTTCTGTTTCGTTTAAAGTATTGTCTCTGTTTAAGTCTTCGTTGTCGGGAAGCAAGGTAGCCGCAGTACTGAATTCACTTGTACCTGCTAAAGAAGAATTCCCTTGTGGGTTATTAAAATATTTATACCTACCTAATATGTCCACTTTGTTTGCATCATATTTAGCATCTCTATACCATACATAGTTATCTGCACTAGGATCGGCAAAAAATTGCTTGCCTATTTCAGTGGCCGTTGTTAAATTATATTTCGCAATAACATCGGCTCTTTGTTTTATTTCCAAACTATCTGTAAGTCCATCTAAACCTACATCCTGGTATTTTCTATCTTCAGCATTATTACTAAATGCATTAGTTACTTGAATAGGATTGGTAGGCAGCCTTCCCCAGGTAGAACTATCTACACTGGCAGGAATGGTAGGTGTAGGCATTCCATTTTCATAGAAGCGTCGGCCATCGCGCAAAATATCTTCACTTACATTTCCTAAGTTCAAAATTAATTTACCACTGGTAGCAGATGATTTTATATACGGGTCTTGCACCCAAAATTCTACATACTCAATTATACTGGTTTCAAAATCGGTTTGGTCTAAGGCACGCATAATACCACCCCATTTTTTAGAAGCCGATTCTTTATTAAATTTTCCTGGTCTTGCCGCATCTAATTCACTACCCTCATAATTATAGTTATACGGGCCTCTATCTCTTGGATAATAACTTAAATCGAAAGTAGGCAACTGCACATCGGTAATATTAGTGGTCTTATTGGGAAATAATTCATTGGTAAATACCTGACGCACTCTTGGATCACTTAATGCTTTAAGATTACTACTTATGGGGTTATTGGAACTGTTTTTATCTTGCAAGGTAGGTTCAATAGTATACCAAGCTATTCTTGCTCTATTTTTATTATAGTCAATATTATCAGATAAAGCTCCTTCTTTAAATTTATCCATGGGAGTGGAAGCCAGGGCCCAGGCGGTGAATGGAAAACGTAAATCGATATTGGTTCTGGTCGATTCAAAATCGTCTAAGTAGACCACACCGCTACCTGCCTTACCTATTTGTTGTGCATGACCCGGTTGTAAATAAGCTGCTTCTCCATAGGCTGTGATAGAAGACTTTACTTTTGTTTGATAAAAAGGTAAGCGGTCTAAGGCTCTTGTTAAACCAGGGAGCTCTGCTCTATAATTAAAATCAAAACCATACATAGAGTTTTTAATCGGATCTGATCCAAAATTTGTTTTAGTGAAAAAAGGACGCTCACTTAATCTAGAACTTGATACACCAAAGTTGAAATTTTTACTCTGCACGTAATCTAAACGAAGAGCTCTAAATCCTCTTTCCTGAAAACCAAATCCTAAATTATTTTCATAAGAAACATTCACCGGAATATTAGAACTTAAAATACCTGAGTTAATAATTCTTACCGTACCCGAACCATAATCTACTAAATAATCAATACCTTCTTTTAAAATTTGTCCACCTGCTCTCACACTTACCGAACCTGGAGGAACATTGAATGCGTTTAAACTAATCTCCGCACCACCTGCACTTCCTTTTACTTGGCCTTCCATTACAAACCTATTTAAGTTAGTATAAGTTTGTGCTTCCGATTTTATTTTAGTGTATAATTCTTTGTATAAATATTTTTCTTTGATAGCCAACATTTCAGCACTTGAAAATGCAAGCCTCTCTAAGTCTTCCCCAAAAGGTTCTAAATAAGGAAGTACAATACGGCCCATTTTAGACAGTACCGTATAGCCTTCTACATAGTCAAATTGTCCATCGGGTTGTGGGTCGTTTCTATTGTTTAACCTGTCTAAACCTAAAATTTTAATTAAGGATAAACCTCTTACAGGCGCATCTGAATTAGGTAAATATCTTTTTAAACCATTACCTGGCGACTCATACATTAAGTTTAACTGAAAGTCTTGTGGTTGAATAGAACCGAATAAATCTAATGAGTACACGTTTTTCATCATCAAGTTCCAAATAGGAAGGTCGGTTCTTTGTGTAGTAGCCTTTAATAATTTTAAATATAAAATTTGTTGTACTCCTTTATTGGGGTCTAGTGCAATGCCTTCTGAAAACTCACCCACCTGATACAGTTTACCATTATAGGTATATTGATAGGCCACCCCCAATACTTCATCGGGTTGTAATGGAATATTTAAAGATAAAAATCCAATTTGTGGATTGAAAAAATATTCATTCTCCGTTAACTTTCTTGCAAATGTGCGTTCATAATCTTCTGCAGATCTAAGCCCTGCAGCTGTTAATACAGAAGAAACCCCGGCAGGATTTCTTGCTAGCGGGTTATTAATTACTTTAGCATATAATTGGTTGGCACCGTTATCGGGAAGGGTATCTCTTCTTGAAACTTCTTCCCACTCTTTTTTACCCGGATAGCGTTCACCTAGGTCTACCAAACCCACTACATCTCTTGCATTGGTGGTTTGGCCATTTCTATTCGTTACCCAAACCTCAATTCTTTTAATTTGTATTTGAGAATTAATAATGGGCAAGGTACTCATGGCCTTATTGTAGTTTTTTCTAAAATGTTGTGCTAATAGAAAGTGGCGGTTTTCTTCATAGTCGTCTAATCTTTTTTGAAAGCGCTGTGTGGTGGCACCTCCTTGTAAATTCATCGATTGTCTCTGTGACTTCTGATTCGCAATAGCCGCCGTCACAAATAATTTTCCAAATTGTAATTGAGTTTTTACTCCAAATAAATTTTGCGTGCTAGGTATTAAAGTACTTCTCGAAATATAATTAATATTTCCTGCCTCAATACTTTTCACAATTTCATCCTTCTTACCCTTGTAGCTTAATTTAATTTGATTGTCGAAACCTAAATTGGATAAAGAGTTTAAGTTAATAGGAAACTTTAACTTATCACCAATACTGGCGTTCATACTAAAATTGGTGTTCGCATCAAAATCAAAACCGCCATTTTTTCTAGCCCGCTCGGGTAAAGTGGGATTATCAACTACCTGACCTTGATACCCAGCTTTAATATTAATTTCACCTACCGGTTTTATATCTATTTTTAAATCAGATCCTGTTTTTCCAAACAATCTATCAAAATAACTATCATACACTTTTGTTTTAGGCCTACTCATTTTACGATTTAAGGTTCCCAGGGAATTAGCCCTTTGCATAAAATAGGCCTGCTCATCCTTAGCCGTTTTTAATTTCCAAAACTCATCAAAGGTTAATGTAGACGGCAGTCTTTGAGCCTTGCCTGCAATTAAATCGGCAATGGAATAGGATTTAGTAGCAGCATCGTAATCGACTCTGCGCTTTACAACACTTGTATCCGATAAGTCAAATGGGTTATTACTAGGTTGTGATAAAAAATCGCCTCTTCTATCCTTAATGGTGTAATGCAAAGAATCTCTTCCATAATAAACTCGAACACTGTCCTTTGTTTTTTTTCCAGCTACCGTATCTTTGAAGGGAACTTGCAAAGCTTTTGATTGCGCTAACAATTCACTCCCCCAAAGAAGTAATAAGCCTGACAATAAAATTGTTTGCAAAAGTTTCAAAGAAAAAAGTTGAAGTTTTAAATTAACAGTTTTTAAGGGCTGCCTTAATCAATGATTCTAAACTCATTTCAGCACCCTCTGCCTGTATAGTTTTGTCAACCGCTTTCTCTGCAACGGCTTTTTGAATGCCTAAAGAAACCAAGGCTTGCACTGCATCTTGATGAGGCGTGTTCTTATTGGTTAAAGCAAATCCTCCATTCGGATTATTAGCCACATTCATCTTAGACAGTTTATCTCTTAATTCAAGTACTAATCTTTCTGCCGATTTTTTTCCAATACCCTTAATTTGTTCTAATTGCCTTGCTTCACCTTGTACAATGGCTCTTATAATTTCATCGGGGCGCATACCAGACAACATCATTCTAGCGGTGCTTGCCCCCACCCCTGAAACACTAATTAATTGAAGAAATAATTCCTTTTCTTGCTGTTCGTAAAAACCAAAAAGCACTTGTGCATTTTCAGTAATATGTAAGTAAGTATGAAGCATTCCTTTTTCCTTTTTGGAAATGGCTTCATAGGTATGTAAACTTATATTTACTTCATATCCTACGCCTCCCACATCAACGATAAGTTTGGCAGGGGTAACTTGAACAAATTGGCCTTGTAGAAATGCTATCATAATACGTTCAAAATTAACAAATAAGCAACGAAAAATGGGTATTTGAACCAATTCTTAAGCAAATTTTCGGATATTTGTAAGCTAAACTAAATGATATTCTATGACGCCTACTTTGAGAGCCGCCATAACTGCTGTTGGAGGATATGTTCCAGAAACTAAACTGACCAATTTCGACCTTGAAAAAATGGTAGATACCAACGACGAATGGATTAAATCTAGAACAGGTATTTCGGAGCGTAGAATTCTTCGTGAACCAGGCAAGGCAAGTTCCGATATGGGAACAGAAGCAATACTAGATATAATTCGAAAGAAAAAACTAGACCCCTTAGAAATTGACTGCATTATTTGTGCAACAGTAACTCCGGATATGCCCTTTCCTTCTACCGCAAATTTAATGGGCGATAAGGTGGGTGCTAAAAATGCATTTGGTTTTGATTTAAGCGCCGCTTGTAGTGGATTTTTATTTGCACTAACTACTGGCGCTAGTTTTATTGAAACGGGTAGGTATAAAAAAGTAATTGTAGTGGGTGTAGATAAAATGAGTTCCATTATTGATTATACCGATAGAGCCACTTGTATTTTATTTGGTGATGGCGCAGGTGCCGTTTTATTAGAACCGAGTACCGATGGTTTAGGTTTTCAAGATGCTATTTTAAAAAGTGATGGAAGTGGAGGAAAATATTTAAATCTAAAAGCGGGCGGAAGTTTAAAACCTGCCAGTTTTGAAACAGTAATGGCTAAAGAACATTATGCTTTTCAAGACGGACAACCTGTATTTAAATTTGCAGTGAAAGGCATGGCCGATGTGAGTGCAGAGCTAATGGAAAAACATAATTTAACGGGTAATGATATTGCATGGCTAGTGCCGCATCAGGCTAACTTACGTATTATTGATGCCACCGCGAATAGAATGGGGCTTACTATGGAAAAAGTAATGATTAATATACAAAAGTACGGAAATACAACAGCCGCCACCATTCCACTATGTTTATGGGATTGGGAAAAACAATTAAACAAAGGCGATAATTTAATTTTAGCTGCTTTTGGTGGTGGTTTTACCTGGGGGGCGAGCTGGATAAAATGGGCTTATTAATGTATATTTAGAAAACTGATGTAAAAGATAAAGATAAAAATAAAGAAAAAAATAAAGAAAAAATGAAAATTAAAAAATTTAAAGGCATTAGCACTTTAACATTACATACAGCCAATAAAGAGAAAAATAATTCTTCTCACACCACTCCTATATATGCCACTTCTACTTTCACATTTGATACTGCTGAAGAAGGTATGGAGCGTTTTAAAGGAAGCGATAAAACAAAATTATATACAAGATGGGGTAACCCCACTTTCGCTGCTGCAGAACAAACTATAGAAGCATTAGAAGCGCATGGTTTAACCAATGAAAAAGGAGAACCCCTTGAATTAAAAGCATTACTACATTCAAGTGGACAGGCTGCAATGAGCACTTTGTTTTTAAGTAATTTAAGCGCAGGCGATACACTCATTTCTCATTTTTCTTTATACGGAGGCACGCAAGAATTAATGCAAAAAATTTTAACAGAAGCAGGTATTAAAACAATTTTAATTGATGTAAGAGATAGTGCTTTATTAAAACAAACCATTGAAGTCAATAAGAATGTTAAGTTAATTCATTTGGAAACCCCTGCTAACCCTACCTTACAGTGTGTTGATATTGAAAGCATTTGTTCAATAGCGCATGCACATGGTGTTAAAGTTTCTGTAGACAATACAGTAGCTACACCTTATTTACAACAACCCTTTGCCTTAGGTGCCGATTTTGTTTTTCATTCCGCTACTAAATTTTTGAACGGACATGGCTCTGCTTTAAACGGAGTTTTATTAGGAAAAGACTTAGAATTTATGAAAACCAAGGTTTGGAAATGGCATGTATTATTAGGTGGCAATAGTAATGCATTTGATTCCTACTTATTAATACAAGGCATGAAAACTTTAGAAATAAGAATGGAAAGACATTGCAGCAATGCAGCTAAAGTGTCTCAGTTTTTAGACAAGCATACAGCTATTGAAAAAGTGAACTATACAGGTTTAACTAGCCATCCCGATCACGCCATTGCTTCCAAGCAAATGAAAGAACATGCACCGTTAATAAGTTTTGAATTAAAAGGAGGTATTGAGGCTGGTAAGAAATTTTTAGATGCTCTTGAAGTTTGTACACGCGCCGTTTCATTAGGCACGGTGGATACCTTGGTTTCTCATCCTGCAAGTATGACGCATTTTGGCATACCTAGAGAAGAGAGAATTAAATATGGCATTACCGATGGTTTAATAAGAATGAGCGTAGGAATTGAAAACTACGAGGACTTAGAAGCCGACCTAGCACAAGCGCTTTCTAAAATTTAATCTGCTATTAATTTTTTATAAATACTAATTATTCTAATGGACATTTTTATACGCCGCGCTGAAAAAAAAGATTGCGCTAGACTACTAGAACTTATTCAAGAACTAGCGGTTTATGAAAAAGCACCAGATGAAGTTACGGTTACCCTATCTCATTTTGAAGAAAGTGGATTTGGCCCAAAGCCAGTCTGGTGGGCATTTGTAGCAGAGGTAAGTGGTGTAGTAGTAGGCATGGCTTTATACTATGTGCGTTATTCTACTTGGAAAGGACAAAGAATGTATTTAGAAGATTTATTAGTGACCGAGGAAATGCGTGGAAAGAAAATAGGAGGCTTATTATTTGAGGCATTGATACAAGAAGCAAAAGATAAAAAATTTATTGGAATGAACTGGCAGGTATTAGACTGGAATGAGCCTGCTATTAATTTTTATAAAAAGTACAATGCAAGTTTCGACCCTGAATGGCTCAATTGTGCCATTCATTTTAATCAAAAATAGTTCTCATCCAATCATTTCTTTTTTTACCAAAAGAAACTGAGAGTGCAATTTCAAAACCATTTTGTTTTAGATTAGCGCCCGATAAGTCGTTGTTATAAATATCATAGCTTAATCCAAAAGTATATTTATCCATCATTAAAGAAACACTAGGTATAATCGCTTCACCTAAACGGTCAAAGCATCCAATATAAATACGATTTATTTTATCCATTTTGTCTTTAAAAGGAAAACTATATAAACCCCCTACCACTGCTTGATTCAATCCATTTTTATTAGAAAAAGAAAGATGGGTCATAATAGTGTTTCCATTTTCTAAGACCTTTTCATAATTAAAAAAAGCAGCCGACTTCATTCCTGAAGCTGTATCCACATTCAGTACTAAAACTTTGGGCCTCGATAAAAAAGAGGCTGTAAGACCACCTTGTATAAAATTATTTTCAGTATGTCTTGTAAAAAGTACGCCAGTATTAAAATAAAAATCTTGAGGAAAGGATTTGATGCTATTTAAATAATCATAGTTTCCTGCAGTGTAAGATCCGTCAATATTAAAGCCTTCTCCAAAACGCAGTTTAGATTTATCTAAATAAGTTTGGCCATAAGTTACACCCAAACCTAAAGAAAGTTCATTTTTAAAATTCGGATCTAAGAAAAGATGATAAGCAGAAGCGAGTGTGATATAATTAGCATTAATCACCCCTGCCATAGCTTGGTCTGAAATAACTTGCACCCCAACTCCAAAATAATTTTTTTGTTCCGGGTCGGCGTTTTTAAAACGGCTATCCCATCCTGAAACCAAGGTTCTATATAAATTATTACCATCTAAAAATTGGGATTTAAGATTGCTTTGAATTCGCTGCTCATAAATACCATTACCTACGGTGGCTGGACTTAAAAACTGCGAATTCATATAGGGTTGAGATAAAACAATGCCTAGTTGCGCATAAGTATTTACTACAAAAACAATTAACGATAACAATAATATAAAGTACTTTTTATTCAAATTTGTTTTGCATTATCTATTTTAATAAAAGAACGGTTCCTGTTAAATGTTCTTGCACATTGTTTTTATTCATAAAGTCGGCAATCCATATATATACATCTGAATCTAACATTACGCCTGCATATCTTCCATCCCAGGCGCCATCTTTATCGCTAAAAATAAGTTTACCTGATTTGGTAAAAATTCTAAAACTTATGATACTAGTTACATACCCATTTTGAATAATTTTAAAAGTATCATTATGTCCATCGCTATTGGGTGTAAAGGCATTGGGCATTTGGAAGGCAGAGGATGTCAACAGCGCAGTAATAGTTATATTACCTTTCTCAGCAATGAGCTCATAATTTGCAGCGTTCAAACCAGTAATGATAGGTTCAATATAAATTCCAGTACTGCCTGGCGAGGTTAATGGCGTATAGTTAGTTGAATAACTAAGTGATCCAGTAATTGCTGAAGCGTTATCACCACCCAATAAACTAGCATATGTAAAAGTAGCATCTGTTAATATTTTTGATGTTGGTGTTCCAAAGTTTACAATTTGGTTTCCTGCAATAATTTTCAGTGTTGCTTTTTTAATTTCTAAAGCATCGCCAACATAATTGATATTATAATTAGGAGAACTTAGTCCATCAGGAATAATTGTATAAGTACCTACGTTTATAGCGCCTTGTGAGGTACCCTTATAATTTAATGTACCAGTCAAGTTGCTAATAGATTCGCCAGTTGCCATTCCCGTAAGAATAACTCCATTGCCACCACTATAATTTGTTCCATTATATAAAATAGTATGAGGCTTTGCTGTAATAGTTAATGCTGTTTTAGTAACCGTTAAAATACCATCAACATAAGTAATAGTATAGTTTGGATCAGTTGCTGCAGAAGGAATAATTGGGTATGTTCCTGCTGGAGAATTTTGATCAGCTGTTGTAATGATAGTGGGCCAAGTGAAAGTGGCTAGGTCTCCATTTACTAACCCTGAATAAGTATAAGTAAATATTGGATTAGCAGCTCCATAAAATTTTGTTTTATTATCTGCTGTTATTGTTAATGACTTCTTTGTTATCGTAAAATTATTACCAATATAATTTATTGTATAGTTTGGA
>JBBAJX010000017.1:36483-53656 GCA_040403885.1 Sediminibacterium sp.
CTCCCACTGCCCTGATTAAGGTTCCAGTTAATGAAGCTAATCCAGTAATTGATGGGCTTACTGCATATGTATATGTCAAAGGATTCGCAGCGCCATATACTTTTGTTTGATTCGGATCTACTGTAATTGTAAGTGACTTTTTATTTATTGTTAAAAATACAAGCGTTCTTGATGAACTTATGCAACCTGTTGCATCTATAATTGCATTTGCATAACTATTATAAGTCCCTACATTTATACCTTGTGGTTTTGATGAATTAACACCACCAACAGGTAAAGTAAACCATGAAATACTTTGACCAGAAGGAGGAATCAAATCGGGCGTAGTTTGCTGCAAACCATTATAATTTAAAGAAACCGAGTTTGCAATAGGCGCTGCTGGTAATGCATTTACTGTTATAATTGTCGGAGTGGATGTTTCTGAACATCCAATTGAATTAACAGCTGTAACACTATAAGAACCTGCGCTTGCAACAGTAATGCCTTGTGTAATTGCCCCAGTTTGCCAAGTATAGGAATAAACCCCTGCTGGGCTAGAATTTGCTGTTAATATTACCGACCCGCCTTGACAAAAAGTAGTAGCTCCAGATGCAGTAATGGTGGGTTTGGTTGGTAATGTAAAAGTGACTTGATCTGATCCTGTTACTGCGCCATAGCTTACAGTTGCAGAGTAAGTGACGGTATTACCGGGTGATGTTGAAATAGGATTCACTACAATTTTATTACCTACTTCTCCTGTTGACCATGTCACAGTGGTATTCAAATTATCAATATCAATAAATTTTAATCCATCCAAACTTGCCACAAATAATCTATTACCAATCATTTCCATTCGGTTTGTTGAATCGCCATAATTACCACTAGGGGCTCCCCCTGGGCCATAATTGAAAATTCCCGCTGTTGGAAAAGTTATTTTATCTAATTGTATAAAGCTTGCTCCATCATCTTTTGAATAATAAACTTGACCTTTTGTAATAAACATTTTATTATTTGTAAATAAAATGTCTTCAGGATATGAGATCCCACTATTAGGAAGACTCAAAGTATTTATTTGTGTAAAACTTGCACCTTGATTACTACTAACTAATAATGGCGAAGTACCCCCTTCAGTTAAAAAAACTTTTCCATTACCATCGGCTCTGATAATTTGAACTCCGTATGAACTAGAAATTTTTGACCAAGTTGCACCTAAATTTGAAGATTTATACAATTCCTTCCCGCCAGCACTATTGCCACCTGCATATAGATTTCCGTATATATCTTGGGTTACAGTATTAGGGTCAAAACCTCCAACTTTTTTTTGCCAACTAAAAAGATCTCCAGTAGAAGACCAGATACCCCGGTTAAAACCTTTTACAGTTAGTATTGAAAAGTTATTAGCAAATAAAATATCCATTGGGCCGCACCCCCCTCCAAAATCTTGCAATTGTGTCCAAGTAACGCCTTCATCAATAGATTTATAAATTCCATTATTATTAGTTGAAGCGTAAATCACATTGTTTTGGTCAACACCCAATGCCATGAAATTATTACTTCCTAAACTTGGAAAACCTGCCATCTGGTTCCAAGTTTCACCTCTATCAATACTTTTATAAATTTTCTGATTGTTTAAAGAAGGTAATGCATACAAATTACCGTTTAAATCTTTTTTTATATTATAAAATTCTATACCCGGTTTTTTTGTCTGCCAACTTGCATATTTAGAGAATGAACTATCAATATATAATGTCTGAGTCGTATTATTACAAATACTTGCATCAGCATTTGTAATATTTATTTTCAATACTCTAATATCCACGGAGGTATTACAAGTGGTGGTTTGATCGGTAACTTTTAATTGATAAGTTGAAGTAACAGTGGGTGTTACTGTAATATTTTGATTCGTACTGGAAGTAGACCACAAATAGGATAATTCTTGGAGAGGTGTATATTTTATATTATCATACCTACTCACATCGAAGGCGCCCACTCTAATGGCTCCCCTTGGATTAGTAATTTCAGATGGCAAAGCACCATCAAAAATAACGGTGGTATTCAACCATACTTTCAATGTCGTTGGCGTAATGTATACCTTTATCTTGTACCATGTGCTATTACTAACCGGGCTACTATTTGATGAAGCAATGCTAATTCCTTTAAAGTAAACATCCCAACCTGGATTATCAGTACTCGCTGGCCTAGTTCCAATATTTATAACCCTATTTAACCAAGAACCCGATTGTTCCATAATACCAAAGCTCTGATCGGCAATCCCAGATGCACTATACGCATCTACTTCATATGTTCCATAACCAAAATTTTCTCTAGTTGTTTTCATCTCTGCGTCACTACAACAATTACTTGCTCGTACTAGCTCAACCCCTTTACCTGTTTGACCATTAGTAGTTATTGATACTGTTCCACTAGAAGTTGTTAAAGTAACAAAATCATTTAATGCATTCGTATTTGAAAAATCATAAAGCACAGCACGATCAGCACTGTTTAAAATTCCATGTGCATTAAGATTAACAGTGTTTCCAGCTAAAATTGTTGTATCGCTATTAAATAACTTAGCATCCACTATACTTAAAAAAGTAGAGTCAATACTTGAACATGATGATGAGTTTGTAACAGTTACAAAATAATTCTGACTTACATCTGTACTAATATATCTTGCCGTTGATCCATTGCTCCATAAATAACTTGAATACCCAGTACCAGCATCTAGAATAGTTTTTGTTCCACAAACCTTAGTGGTGTCCATTAAACTATTAATTACTGGTAAAGCATTTACTGTAATTGCTTTTACTACACTCGCTGTTGACACACAACCTTTACCATCTGTTACAGTATATGTAATATTTGTTGAACCTCCTTCTAATCCCGTCACTACTCCAGTATTCACAACTGTACCTTTACTCACCGCACTTGATGTCCATGCAGTACTACTATATGTTCCTGATCCTCCACTTGGATTTGATGTCAATGGTATTGTTAAACCCACACACACTTCACTCGCTCCTGTAATTGTTCCCGCATTTGGCAATGCATTAATTACAATAATTATTGGCGTTGCCGAAGTGTTGGATAAATTTGAATTATCAGATGTTTTCAAAAAAATAGCATAATAAGAATAACTTCCTGAAGTTGAAACAGATGAATTAAGATTAGCTGTTTGATTTGCAGAAATAGTATAAGTTATCCCAGTTGAGACATATGTTCCACTCCCTGGAACCTTCTGCATTATATCAACATCAACTTTAAAACTATTGGAGTTTACAACATCGAATTTGACTCTACCGCAAAAATTTCCATCATTTGACGCAGTGCTTGCTCCAGAGTTTAAATTAAAGCTTTCTTGTCCAAATGTGATATTTGAAAGCAGCAAGATCCCCAAAATAATATATAGAATCCTTCTTTTCAATATGATTAAAATATTATATTTATTTTTAATATATGCAGGTATAACTGCATACTAGAACAACGAAAAAAGCCCCTCAAGATTGCTTGAAGGGCTAGCTTATAATCTAGTATTAGTGTTAAATCTTAGTTTACTCCTTCTACCACTGCTTCTTTGTATACCTTCTGCACCAAACCTTGTAAAACCTTACCTGGGCCTACCTCTGTAAAATGTGTGGCGCCATCGGCTACCATTGCTTGAACGGTTTGTGTCCACTTCACAGCTCCGGTTAATTGAGCGATTAAGTTTTGCTTTATTTCAGCAGGGTTTGTGACTGCCGTAGCAACCACATTTTGATAGACTGGACAAATAGGCGAGTTGAATGTAGTGGCTTCAATAGCTGCGGCTAATTCAATTTTTGCTGGGTTCATAAGTGGTGAATGAAAAGCACCTCCTACTGGTAATACCAAGGCGCGCTTAGCACCTGCTGCTTTCATTTGCTCACAAGCAATTTCAATTCCTTTAATACTTCCAGAAATTACTAATTGCCCAGGGCAATTATAATTAGCAGGCACAACAATTTCTCCTGTTTCTTTTTGTACTTGCAAACATAACTCTTCTACTTTTTCATCGGCTAAGGCTAAAACTGCAGCCATAGTAGATGCTTGAATTTCACAAGCAGCTTGCATAGCTTTTGCACGCACACTTACTAAACGAAGTGCATCTTCAAAGCTTAAAGTTTTATTAGCAACCAGTGCGCTAAACTCACCTAAGCTATGACCAGCCACCATATCAGGTGTTATAGCATTTTCTGCAGGTATGGTTAAATAGGCTATAACTGAATGTATAAAAATAGCAGGCTGCGTTACATTGGTTTGTTTTAACTGCTCATCGGTTCCAGTAAACATAATATCACTAATATTGAAGCCCAAAATTTCATTGGCCTTCTCAAACATTTCTTTAGCGGTAGCATTAGTCTCGTATAAATTTTTTCCCATTCCAACAAATTGACTTCCTTGTCCTGGGAATACAAATGCGTGTTTTGACATCTATTGTGTTTTGACAAAAATAAATAAAAAATGGCGAAGTTTACTTCGCCATTAATTTTCTACCTAACTAACCAAACCAAAAACAAACTATTCGCTTATATCTACATATTTTAAGAATTCCATCTTCCTTTGCTCCTCTTGAAACTTGCCACCAAAATAAGTAGTAATAGTATTTGAACTATCGTCCTTTACACCTCTACTAGACACACATAAATGCTTTGCGTCCATCATTATTGCCACATCCTGTGTTTGTAATATTGTTTGAAGTGCTTTTCCAATTTGCATGGTTAAACGCTCTTGCACTTGTGGACGCTTTGAAAAGTATTCAACCAGTCTGTTCAATTTACTTAGTCCAATAACTTTACCACTGCTTATATAAGCTACATGTGCCTTACCAAAGAAAGGCACAAAATGGTGTTCGCAGTTCGTGTAAAAATTAATATTCTTTTCAACCAACATTTCATTATACTGAAATTTATTTTCAAACAATGTCATGCTTGGCATATTCGCAGGGTTCAAACCTTGGAATAATTCTTTCACATACATTTTAGCAACACGAACAGGGGTACCTTTTAAACTATCGTCTCGCAAATCCATTCCTAATATTTCCATGATGGCTTTGAAATGCGGCGCTATGGCAGCTATCTTCTCTTCATCTGAAATATCAAATGCATCGCTTCGCATTGGAGTATCAACGGATGATGCCTTATGCTCGTCGCCCATTTCTTCAATTAATAAATTACTTAAATCGATATGCTGCTCCTTAAGCGGGGTAGTCGACAAAGTTTCTTTCTGTTTCATACAACCTAATTTTTAAGTCTAATTCTTTATTAATACGTGGTCTTATTAAATCATAAATAACTATTGCAATATTTTCTGCAGTAGGATTTAAATTTTTAAAAACGTCAGTATCTAAGTTTAAATTTTTGTGATCAAACCTGGCTATAATTTCTTCTTTAACAATTGTACTAAGGTCTTTGGTATTTACCACAAATCCTGTAATAGGATCTGGTACTCCATTTACTTGTACTACTAGTTCGTAATTATGTCCGTGGTAATTTGGGTTGGCGCAGGGTCCAAAAACTTGCATGTTTTTTTCATCTGACCAGTTGGCACAGAACAATCGGTGGGCAGCATTAAAATGCTCTTTTCTAAATACTGCTACTTTATGTTCCATGTTTCAAATTAAGAGGTCAAAGTTACATTAATTATAACGTGTAAGGGCTTGAATTGTTTAGTCTTTGATACAAAGAGTTAAACGTTTAAGAATTTTACCCTTTTTCGATAGGATTATGGGACAAAACAAAGGGATTCTAGGCACCAAAATATTCAACATATATACGAGGGGTCTCATATAACTTAATACAGTGCAATTTTACCTGAGCAGGTATATGAGGTTCTAGTTGTTTCCAAATGGCAATAACCAAATTTTCAGTGCTACACATTTGCCCTTGCATAAATGGCACATCTATATTTAAGTTCTTATGGTCTAATTCATCAATCACGTATTTATTAATAAGCTGGCTTAACTTTTTTACATCAAATAAAAATCCTGTTTCAGCATCGGGTGCCCCTTTTACCGTCACCAATATTTCATAGTTATGCCCATGCCAATTTTCGTTCGCACAAGCCCCAAATACTTCCTCGTTTTTTTCTTTGCTCCAATTAGGATTCGCTAGCTTATGCGCTGCGTTAAAATGTTCTGCCCTCGTTAAATACACCATGTCTGCCTTATTTATACAAAGATATAAATTTGATGGCCAACTTAACCATTTTTCAGAGGCCTTTACCGACCTTTGTAACATGCGCGTAATTATAACTGCGGCTACCAACGGGGAATGGATGCCCAGCTTTCAAAAAATTAACCCCTCTTTTGCTACCAACAACAAGCGTTTTTCGGTGGGCTTTCACGAATCGGGTATTGGCTTACTTGCCAGCAGCGTTTCTCTAATGAAAATGTTTGTGCAAGAAACTCCCACCCTTATTATTCAAGTGGGTGTTTGTGGCAGCTTTGATAAAAAAATTCCATTGGGAAAAGTATTTGCTGTGAAGGATGATTTTGCAGGAGATATTGGCGTGATGGAAAATAAAGTTTGGAAAGATTTATTTGATTTGAAATTAGACAAGCCCAATGACGCACCTTATGAAAAAAAATCTTTACCCAACCCATGGTTAAAGCAATACAATGTATTGAACCTTCCTACTAAAAAAGCAGTGACTATAAATACTATTAGCACTGATAAAAATAAAATGGAATTATACAGTGGCCGTTATAAAGCTTCTTTAGAATCCATGGAGGGCGCTGCAGTTCACTATATGGGACGCGATTTACATATTCCTTTTATTCAAATTCGTGCAGTCTCTAATTATGTGGGTGAAAGAAATAAAGCTAAATGGAAAATGAAAGAAGCTATTTATAATTTAAATGAAACTTTGTTGCAATATTTAGACGCACTTCATAAACTGCCTAACCATGCCTGAGTATGAATTGGGTTTTTCCCCCTGCCCTAACGATACTTTTATTTTTGATGCTTTAATAAATCATAAAATAGATACCAAGGGCTATAATTTTAAAGTGCATTTAGAAGATGTGCAAACTTTAAATGAATGGGCTATTGCAGGCAAGCTTCCTTTTTCAAAAATTAGTTACGGCGTTTGGCCACTAGTAAAAAATAAATACAGTTTACTAAATAGTGGAGGCGCCTTAGGCAAAGGCGTGGGGCCTTTATTAGTTTATAAAGAAGATAAAAACAAAGCGGGCGGCAAACCCAATATAGATACTATGCGTGTGGCCATTCCAGGTATTAATACCACCGCACATTTATTATTTAGCTTAGCCTTTCCGAGTGTTATTAATAAAGAATTCTTAGTGTTCAATGATATTGAAGAAGCGGTACTTAGTGGTGCTGTGGATGCTGGCGTGATTATTCATGAAAACCGTTTTACCTATGCTTCTAAAGGCTTAAGTAAATGGATGGACCTAGGCACTTATTTTGAAGAAACATATAATGCACCAATACCACTTGGTGGAATTATAGCAAGAAATGATATTGATGCTAGTATTATAAAAGAAGTGGATGCACTTATTAAAGAAAGTGTAGCCTATGCTTTTAAAAATAGTTACGATACCCTACCCGATTACATAAAATTACATTCACAAGAAATGTCTGAAGAAGTAATGCGTCAGCATATTAATTTATATGTGAACGATTTTACGATGGATATGGGAGATACTGGAAGAAAAGCAATAGAACAATTAGAAAAAACTTATTCTAATAAACTATAATCTACCATTCTTAGAATTGTTTCTAAAATACTTCTAATCAATTACTTAGAAAATAATTTTTTTACAAATTTTATATAGTTTAATTTTGAATTGTTGTCTATTTAGGTAACTTCATAGATGCAAAGAATTGTAATAACTTTTAAAAGATACTTTCTAGATTTCTATGATGATCAAGTTGAAGAGGTACAAACAAAAATAGAATGGACCCTTACACTCATCTCGACAATACCTGTTGTACCTGTTAAATATTTAAAACATATTGAAGGAACAAAGGGTTTATATGAAATAAGGATGGAAGTGTCTAGTAACATTTATAGGATATTTTGCTTTTTTTACGAAGGAAATATAATTGTACTGGGAAATGCTTTTCAGAAGAAAACAGAGAAGACACCAAAATCCGAAATCACCAAGGCCTTAAAAATAATGGAGGAATATAAAAATGAAAACAACAAAAAATAAAAACATCAAGACCCTAACAGAGTTAATTGACTATAAGTATGGGAAAAGAGGTAATAAAAAAAGAGAGCAATGGGAGCAAGGATTTGAAGCTTTTAAATTAGGTGTTTTGCTAGAAGAAGCAAGATTAAAGCTTGGTATGACCCAAGAAGAATTAGCAAAAAAATCTGGTACTAATAAATCTTATATTTCTAGAATAGAAAACGATGCCTCTGATATTAGGTTATCTACTTTAATGCGTATCATTCAAGACGGGCTTGGAGGACAATTAAAACTATCAGTTCAACTTTAATAATTACTTTATTAATTCCTATTCCTTCAACGCTTTCGCATAAGCTGCAAGCACACGCTCACGCGCTGCCTCATGCACCACAATGGGCTGAGGATATTCTAAACTATCAAACTCTGGCACCCAATGTCTGATATATTTTAATTCTTTATCAAATTTTTCGGTTTGTAAACGCGGGTTGAATACTCTAAAATAAGGCGCTGCATCGCAACCACTTCCACTAGCCCACTGCCAGCCTCCATTATTCGCAGCTAAATCAAAGTCTAATAATTTATCTGCGAAATAAGCTTCGCCCCAACGCCAATCAATTAATAAATGCTTGGTTAAAAAACTGGCCACAATCATACGCACTCTATTGTGCATAAAACCAGTGGTATTTAATTCACGCATACCCGCGTCCACTATGGGGTAACCCGTTTTGCCTTGGCACCAAGCTTCAAATTCTTTTTCATTATTGCGCCATTTAATTAAATCATATTTTGGTTTAAACGATTTTCCTTCAGCTATATGTGGAAAATGCCATAAAATCATATGATAAAAATCGCGCCAAATTAATTCATTGAAAAAAGTAGCATTTAAACTTTGGGTTTCTAAGGCCAAGGTTCTGGCAGAAATAGTTCCAAAGCGCAAATGCACACTTAAATGCGTGGTGGCATTTAATGCCGGAAAATTTCTTTGATCGGTATAATTTTTCACCAGCTTCGTATCATAACTCATAGGAGGAATGACTAAATCTGTTTTTTCAAAACCTATTTCTTTTAAAGTAGGTAGTTTGAAAGCCTTCGTGTCTAAAAAATAATCGAGTAATTTTTCGGAAGGATGTTTTTTAGGAATTTTCTGTGCCCAAACCGCTCTCCATTTATTGGCATAGGGCGTATAAATAGTGTAAGGTTTGCCATCGTCTTTTACAACTTCGTCTTTTTCAAAAATAACTTGATCCTTGAAATGATGATAGCTTGCTCCATTTTTTATGGCAAGTGCTTCAATAGCTTTATCTCTTGCGTTCGCCTTCGGACCATAATCGTGATTGGTGTAAACGGAGGCTATATTAAATTCAGTAAATAATTTTTCAAATACTTCAATAGGCTTTCCATATTGCACCCAAAGCGATTTTCTTTTTTCAACCAATTCACTTTGTAAACGTGTAAGGGTTTGATGAATAAAGTCAACCCTTCTATCGGCCTTATCTACAGATTGATCTAGAATGTTTTTATCAAAAACAAATATAGGTAGCACCTGGTGCCCCTCTAATTTGGCTTGATACAATGCATAGTACAAGCCGACATTGTCCTGCCATCTTAAATCTCTTCTAAACCAAAAAACGGAGACTGCCTTTTTCATAATTTCTTTAACAATTTAAAACTTAAATAGTTGGGTTTTATATTTAATTTTAGATATGCAAATTACTAATATTATTTCTGCTTTAGAAAATTGGGCACCGCTAGCTTGGCAAGAACCTTATGATAATGCAGGCCTAATTGTAGGCAATCCCGACCATAATTGCACGGGCGTACTTTGTTCTTTAGATTGTACCGAGGCTGTGGTAGAGGAAGCAATTGCCAAAGGCTTGAATTTAATTGTAAGTCATCATCCCATTGTTTTTAAAGGGCTGAAACAATTTGATAGTCATCATTTTGTATCGAGAGTAGTGGTCAAGGCCATCCAAAATAATATTGCGCTTTATGCCATTCATACCAATTTGGACAACCTGCTCGATGGGGTAAATAAAACCTTGGCTGATAGGCTTCACTTAGAAAATAGGAGAATTTTAACAGCTAAGCCAGATTTTAAGGACCAAAATGGAGGAGCAATTGGCTCAGGACTGGTAGGTGAGCTACCCCTTGAAACCGATGAGGCAGAATTCCTACAATGGATCAAAAAAAAGTTAAATTTACAGGTATTAAAACATACCCATTTTACTAAAAAACCATTGAAAACCATTGCTTTATGCGGAGGCTCGGGCAGTTTTCTCATCAATGATGCCAAGGCCCAAAATATAGACTGTTTTATTACCAGCGACCTTAAATACCATGACTTTTTTGAGGCCGATGGCAAGATTTTACTGGTAGATATAGGCCATGGGCAGAGCGAACAATGGGTGGCTTCCCTAATTGTTGCAAATTTAAAGCTTAAATTCCCTACCTTTGCAGTCCTCGAATCCTTGGTAAACACAGAACCTGTGCACTACCTTAAAGATTGAGGTTCACTTATTTAAGAGCATCCAAAAAATTTGAAAATATGGTATCAGTCAAAGACTTTTCAGTGGAAGAAAAATTAGTTAATCTTTACAAACTTCAAAGAGTAGATAGCAGCATCGATGAAATTGAAATTCTTCGTGGTGAACTACCCATGGAAGTAAAAGATTTAGAAGATGAAGTTCAAGGTTTGCAAAATAGACAAACTAGAATTGAAGAAGAAATTAATGGTATAACAGAATTTATCGATGAGAAAAAAGTAATGATAAAAACAAGTGAAGAATTAATTGCTAAATATGAAAAACAAAGCGAGAACGTTAAAAACAATCGTGAGTTTGAAGCTATTAACAAAGAATTAGAAATGCAAGGCCTTGAGATTAAATTAGGCGAAAAGCATATTCGTGATGCAAACGAAGAATTAGGAGAAAAAATTAAGGTATTAGACGCTGCTAAAAAAACCATTGCTGTTAAAGATGGTGTTTTAACACATAAGAAAAGCGAATTAGAGAAAATTATTGCTGATACCGAAATTGAAGAGAAAGAATTAAGAAAGAATAGTGAAGATGCCCGTGCACACATTGACGAGCGTTTACTATACAGCTACGACCGTATTAGAGATAGCTACCATAATGGTCTTGCTGTGGTAACAGTAGAAAGAGATGCTTGCGGCGGTTGCTTTAACTCAATCCCTCCTCAACGTCAAAGTGAGATTCGCCTTCACAAAAAGATTATCGTTTGTGAAAACTGCGGTCGTATTTTAGTAGAGGAAGATGTTACCAAAGAGTCTAAAAAGAAATAGAACTAAAATAGTTTTAAAAAATATACACGAAAGGGTGGCCTAACAGCTACCCTTTCTTTATTTTTACCCTATGAGAAAGTGGTATATACTTATCGTTTTAGTTTTTTTAATGGGCGGGGCCCTATCTGCTCAATTACAATATAATTGGAATGATAAGTCTCAACAAATTTATGATGCCATTACTTCTTTAAGAATTCCTGAAGCAAGAAAATGGTTAGAGACTGAGAAAAAAAACAGTCCTCAAAATTTAATCAACCCCTTACTTGAAAACTACGCCGATTTTTATCAATTATTTTTTAATGAAACTAGGAGCGACTACGAAAAATTATTTCCTCAATTTGAAAAGCGTTTAAAACTTTTCGAATCGGGCCCTAAGCAATCTCCTTATTATTTATACTGCATTGGTGTAACGCATTTACATAAATCACTTGTAGCTATTCGATTTGATAAAAACTTAGACGCAGCTTTAGAATTTAGAAAAGCCTACCTAAGTTTTAAAGACAATAAAAAAGCCTTTCCTAAATTCACCCAAGGCGATATATACTATGGCTTAATGACTACCATTATTGGCACAGTGCCTAAAGCCTATCAATGGATGGCGAATGTGCTAGGCATGACTGGTAAAATTACCGATGGCAACGCTTTAGTATTAAAGTATATTAATAGTAAGGACGAATACAGCGCAAGAACTAGAAACGAAGCTTTGTTTGTATATCCTTACATGCTGATGAACTTTGAAGGCAATCAAGAAAAAGCCTTTGCTTTTTTAGCGTCCACCCCTTATGATTTTAAAAAAAATCAGTACCACTGTTATATGGCTGCCAATTTATTTTTAAATCATCAGCAGTCAGGTAAAGCATTAAACATTGTGCAAGAAATGGAAATGTCTGATGCCTATTTACCCCTTCCTTTTTGGCAATATGAAATAGGCTATGCTTATATCAATGAATTAAAATTAGAAAAAGCACAAAAAGCATTCGCAGAATTTATTTCCACCTTCAAAGGCAATTTTTATGTGAAAGATGCTTATGAAAGATTAAGCTGGATTGCCTATATACAAGGCGATACGAAAAAAACAGCTGCTTATAGGAGCAATGTTTTATCTCAGGGCAATCAAATTACCGATGCCGATAAACTGGCTTTTCAAAATGCAAAAAAAGGCAGTTGGCCCCACCCTATTTTATTAAAAGCAAGACTCTTGAGCGATGGTGGTTATCAATCACAAGCACTTGCCGTTCTTGCAGGTAAAACCTCCAACGACTTTACAACTGATGCCGATAAAACCGAATTCGCCTATCGTTTAGGACGCATTTACGATTTAATGAACGACGGCGAAAATGCAATTCGCTTCTATAAGTCGGCTATTGAAAAAGGAGAGACCCTGACCGAATATTTTGCAGCCCGTGCCGCACTTCAAATAGGCTTAATTTATGAGCACAAGGGCTTATTTTCTAAAGCTATTGAGTATTTTAATAGCTGTATTGCTATGAAAAACCATGCTTTCAAAAATTCCTTGGACCAGAAAGCAAAGTCAGGTATTCAACGCTGTTTAAAACAGTAGCCGTTCTTAGTAACAAAATTTGTGCATCATTTTCGGGTAATGTATATTGCAGCTTGCGATGTTAACCAAATTAGAAATACAAAATTATATCTTAATAGATCATCTAAGTATTGATCTATCCAACCAACTCTCTGTAATCACAGGGGAAACGGGTGCGGGTAAAAGTATAATTATGGGTGCCCTTGGTTTAATATTGGGCGACCGCGCCGATAGCAGCGTTTGCAAAGACGCTAGTAAAAAATGTTTTATTGAAGGAATTTTTAAGTTAACCGATGCTAAAATATATACTTCGTTTTTTGAAGAAAATGAAATTGAATTAAACGATGAACTAATTATTAGAAGAGAAATAAACGCACAAGGAAAATCGAGGGCCTTTATTAACGATACACCTGTTACACTTACTATATTAAAAGACTTAACCAGCAAACTAGTAGACCTTCACCAACAGTTCGATACCATGGCCCTCGGCGATACCGATTTTCAAAGAACCGTTATTGACGCATTAGCTTCTACCCAAAAAGAATTAGCGGAATACCAAGGCTCTTTTACAAAGTGGAAAGAAAACGAGAAAAAATTACAAAGTCTTATTGCGCAAAAAGAAGATTTTGAAAAAACAGAAAGCTATAAGCAACATTTACACGAAGAATTAGCCGCTTTACAATTACAAGAAAATGAATTAGAAAACTTAGACCAAGAATTAAAGTTTTTAGAGAATGCGGTAGGTATTAAATCGCAGTTAGCATCCTCTATTCAAATACTTGACCATTCCGATAACCCCATTGTGCAGCAACTAAAACAAATGGGGCATAATTTAGAAAGTATTGTGAAATGGCAACCCGATTTTGCCACGATAGTAAGTAGGTTAAAAGCCGCTCAAATTGAAATTGCCGATATCGCCAGCGATTTAAATACTTGGCAGGATAAAATAGATTTTGACGATAAAAAAATTGCAAGTATTCAAGAGCGCCTTTCACTTGGTTATAATTTACTAAAGAAACATAAAGTACAAACCACTGCAGAATTATTAAGTATTGCAGCGCAATTAGAAAAAGATTTATCTGAAGTACTGAACTTGAATGATCAAATTAGTGAGCTTAGTAGTTTAGTAAAAAAATTAGAGAAAGAAGTGATTGCTGCAGCAGCGCAGTTAACAAGCAAGAGAGAAAAACAAATTACCCCACTTACTAATAATGTAAATAAATTATTACATCAAGTGGGTATGCCCAATGCTAAAATAAAAGTAACCATTGACGAATTGCCTTATCATTTATTTGGAAAGGACAAAGTAGATATTTTATTTGATGCTAATAATACCCAAAAGTTCGAGCCTATTAAAAAAGTGGCAAGTGGTGGGGAATTAAGCAGGTTAATGCTTTGTATAAAATCACTGGTAGCAAAATCGGTAGACCTACCTACTATGATTTTTGATGAAATTGATACGGGTATTTCTGGAGAGCCTGCCAAACAAGTAGGATTACTTTTACAAAACTTAGGACAGGCAAGGCAGGTTTTATGTATTACCCATCAACCTCAAATTGCTGCTAAGGGGAATGCACACTTATATGTTTATAAAGAGCAAAAAGGAAGTACCACAAATACTTATTTGAAAACATTGGATTCCAAAGAGCGTGTTCAACATATTGCCACCATGATTGGCGGTGACCCACCAAGCAAGTCGGCCTTAGACAATGCCAAAGAACTGCTAGCTTCTTAGTGTATTAGCAGTTTAATATTGTCTTTATGTAAGATATTATAATTATTTTTACAGCAAATAAATAAACCATTCAAATGGCGTACAATTTACTAAAAGGAAAAAGAGGTATTATTACCGGTGCTTTAGATAGCAATTCTATTGCTTGGAAAGTGGCCGAGAAAGCACATGAAGAAGGTGCGACTTTTGTATTAACCAACGCTCCTATTGCTATGCGCATGGGCGAGATTAACGCACTTGCAGAAAAAACAAATTCTAAAATTATACCTGCCGACGCTACTAGCGTTGAAGAATTAACCAACTTATTTACGCAGTCTCAAGAAATTTTAGGCGGTAAAATTGACTTCGTTTTACATTCTATTGGAATGAGCGTGAATATTCGTAAAAAAATTGCCTACCCTGAATTGAACTACGATTATTATGCAAAAGGCGTAGATGTTTCTGCGATGAGCTTACATAAAATGTTAAGTGTTGCTTATAAGATGGATGCTTTGAACGACCATGCAAGTGTGGTAGCTCTTACTTATGCAGCTGCTCAAAGAACCTTCCCTTTCTATACCGATATGGCCGATATTAAAGCATTGCTTGAATCTATTGCGCGCAGTTTCGGTTACCATTATGGCTTAAGAAACAAAGTGCGTGTGAATACAGTTTCTCAGTCTCCTACTAAAACAACAGCAGGAACGGGCATTAAAGGTTTTGGCGACTTCTTTGATTATGCCAATGCGATTGCGCCTTTAGGAAATGCTACTGCAGAAGATTGCGCTAATTATTGTGTAACCTTATTCTCTGATTTAACTAAAATGGTAACGATGCAAAACTTATTCCATGATGGTGGTTACTCTAATACTGGTGTAAGTGATTTAATTATGCAAAAAGCAGGAATTACAGAAGGATAAAGCCAGAATAACAAACACAGAAGGATAAATTGAATCCTACCAATACTGAAGCAAAAAGAAAATGAACAAGAAAGAAATAAACCCAAAATTAGTAGAAGCCATAGGATACTTTGGCTCACTACTTAGTTGTATCACTTTTATCCCACAGGTTTATTTAACTTGGCAAACAAAAAATGTAGAAAGCCTTAGCTTACTGATGATACTTATTGTCAACTTTAGTTGTATCGTTTGGCTAGCCTATGCCTATTTAATTAAAAGTAAACCAGTACTAGTGGCTAATACCATTGTACTTACATTAAGTTTAATGTTGCTTTATTTTAAGTTAACTTTTTAGGAAGATTTATATATATTCTATAAAAATTCAATTATTTAGTACTCGTCTTCGTTGAACATAAAATCTTCGTGACTTGGGTAGTCTGGCCAAATGTCTTCAATACTTTCATACACTTCACCCTCGTCTTCTAACTCTTGCAAGTTCTCTACTACTTCAATAGGAGCACCGCTTCTAATGGAGTAATCAATCAATTCATCTTTGGTAGCTGGCCATGGAGCTTCTTCTAAAAAGCTGGCTAATTCTAAAGTCCAAAACATAGCTTTATTTTTTGCAAAAGTAGCCGTATAAACGATATAACCAAATCTGTTTTTTCTACAGGATGTAAACAAATCTTTAAATTTTGTCAAAATTGACCGGGAATTGCTAGGTTTGTAGCATGGAGCAAACCCCAAATCTACTAGTAGCCAAGGACATATGGAAGCAATATGGCCCTGTATCTGTGCTCAAGGGCGTTTCCTTAGAGGTAAGTCGAGGAGAATTAGTTAGTATAGTTGGTCCTTCAGGTGCCGGCAAATCGACTCTTTTGTACATTGTAAGCAGTTTAGAAAAAGCAGATAAAGGACAGGTGTTTTTCGAAGGCAATGATATTACCCAGCTTTCAGAAACCGATTTAGCCCATTACAGAAATCAGAAAATAGGTTTCGTATTTCAGTTCCATCATTTACTTCCTGAATTCACGGCTATTGAAAATGTTTCTATTCCAGGATGGATTGCCAAAATGCCTTCCAAACAAATACATCAGAAGGCCCAAGAACTTTTAGACTTTATGGGCCTATCAGATAAAATGGATAAAAAACCACATAGTTTATCGGGCGGAGAACAACAAAGAGTAGCGGTGGCCCGTGCATTATTAAATAGCCCTGCACTTATTTTTGCAGATGAACCTACAGGAAATTTAGATAGCGAAAACGCGAATGCCTTGCATCAACTATTTATTCGTTTAAGAAACGAAATGAATCAAAGTTTTTTAATTGTAACACACAATGAATCATTGGCTACTATGAGTAACCGTAGTTTAACAATGAAAGACGGGAAGTTTTTGTAAAATTACACCCTTGGTTTCCAAGGAGAATCTGGCACTCCATTCAAATGACCAATATATCTTGATAAGACAAATAAATAATCACTTAGTCTATTCAAGTATTTTATGACCATGGGTTCTACAAATAAATCTTCTTCTTGTAAATTCACGCACCAACGCTCTGCACGGCGACA
>JBBAJX010000018.1:0-2274 GCA_040403885.1 Sediminibacterium sp.
CGATAATAGCGATGTTTCTTATTTCCATGTACTGTTTTGAGGCTGCAAAGGTACAAGGTTTAAGGCTCCTAAAAAAACAAATGGGAAAAAATGGACTAATAAGATTTACACCCTTATATATATCTTATATTTATTTAATATATAACCTAGTAGCCAGCAAACGAGCATATAGGAAAAGGCAAAGGCTAGGGAGGACCAGTAAGGAGCAAAATGAGCGAAGCCATTCGTGTAAATCCACTGCAAAGAGGACTGATTACCAATCTGTATCATACTAAGGCAAACAAATAAGAGCTCAGAAAATAGGTAGATGACCAGCGGATTCTTGCCAAATACCTCAAAAAAGCTGGCAAATTGATGTTGATGATGTAGTTCAATTCTATAAATAATGGTGGCTAGAATAATCATATCCAAGCCAACGGTTAAAAGTACAAAAGAGCTAGTCCATAATTTTTTATTAATAGGGAATTGATAATTCCACATATAGGCCAAAAACATAAAGCCAGCACCCCACATTAATAAATGGGTAAGTCCGTCATAGGTTTTCCCTTTTTCTTGCACCAAGGTTCCCACTCTATAGCCAATTAATACATTCACAATAGAGGGAAGGGTACTCAGCCATCCTTCAGGATCAAAAGCAAATCCTTCACCATGGTACATATGACTTTCTCCCATTAACCAAGTATCAAACTTGATACCTGCATTACCCTTAATACTTAATGGATCGCCAGCATCACCAAACTGAATAGATATATACCAATAGGCTAATAATAAAACGCCCGCTAAAATCATCATCACTCTTTCATGCATGTAATGTGCAATGATAGCGGCTATACCATAACATAAAGCAATTCTTTGCAAGACACCTAATATTCTTGTATCACTCAATGGGCCTGTGAAAGGAAACCAATACATTAAAAAACCGAGTAAAAAAATGAGTGCTGTACGCTTTGTTATTTTTAATAAAAAGGCCGGAGTACTTAATTTATCCCATTTAGGTAATACAAAACTCATGGCATTACCTACTGCAAATAGGAAAGAAGGAAATACTAAATCGGTGGGCGTAAAACCATGCCAGCTTGCATGCATAAAGGGCGCAAAAGTGTGCGCACCATCACCCGGTGTATTCACAATGATCATTAAGCAAATAGTCATTCCTCTGAAAACATCTAGTGATAAAAAGCGATTATTTGACATAGTAAGGTTTTGGACAATTAAGGTACGTAAATTTATTTAAGGTTCTGCCAAACCCTCTTAGTGGTTAGAAGCAACTGCTACTGCAATTTTAGAATCGGCTGTGCCATAGTATAAATACCAGTGCTGTTTATAATAGACCAAGCCTTCTACAAAACATACATTATTGACTTCTCCTTTTAATTCATAGGCTTTGTCAGGTTGAATAAAAGGTTTCGCAGCTCTATCCATAAGTTTATAAGGCGCAGCGGTATCATATAAAGCTTGTGCGGCTGCATAAGTAAATTTTGGACTAGAAGGGTCGTTATTATTAGCTGCATTGCTACTATTGTATATAAGCACAATTCCCTTTTCAGTATATAAAGCAAATGGACCTGGCTCTACCAAACGACTATCAAAATAACCAGGCCTTGGTGTAAGTACCGATACCATTTTTTTACTCTCTTCATTTTCCAATACCTCCCAATGCAATAAATCGCTGGAGTAGGCCATGAATAAATCCGTGTCTCCAAAATACATCCAATATTTATTATTAATTTTTTTAGCAATCATTTTTTCGCCCAGTCTTTCGGCAACAATAGCACCTGACTTAGACCAAGCATTAATATATTTAGGATTAGCTAATACAGGGCCTTGTTTTTGAAAATGAATTAGGTCCTTTGTAGTGGCAAAACATAAACGAGCTATTTTCCCATCATAAGCGGTATAGGTTAAAATATAACCACCCTTTGGATTTTCAACTATTCTTGGATCTTCAATACCACCCTTGCCTTCATAAATAGCAAAGCTATCTTTAGAGGGAAAAAATATAGGTTGGGTTTGTCTTTTAAAATGAATACCGTCTTCACTAATGGCAAGTCCTATGCGGGAAGTCATGGCACTGTCTTGTGCACGGTATAATAAATAAACTTTACCATCTTTTACAAGCGCTGTTGGGTTTAAAACATTTTTTGCTTCCCATTGTACGGTATCGTTTTGCAAGGGGCAGAAAAAAATACTCTTGGTATCCGGCACTAAAATAGGATTGGCTATATCTACCTTATGAAAACTTGGCGCCCAGTCACTTATATTTTTATTTTCATT
>JBBAJX010000018.1:2374-49210 GCA_040403885.1 Sediminibacterium sp.
CTATATCTACCTTATGAAAACTTGGCGCCCAGTCACTTATATTTTTATTTTCATTATTATTTTCATTTATACTACTTGTACAAGCAACTAATAAAATTGAAAATGCTAGATAAAAAAAGTTAGGTATTGTTTTTTTATCTAGCAATTGATGGTAGTTAATAAATGTATTAGGTAATCGTTAATTCGTTTCTTCTCCTGTATTAATCTTCTTGCCAGAAACATAAGTATATACGGCAGGAATCACAAACAAGGTAAGTACTAAGGAGAATAGTAAGCCTCCTACCACCACAGTTCCAAGTGGTTTACGGCTAGTGGCCGCAGCACCTAAGCTAATAGCAATAGGCAATGCCCCTAAGGCGGTGGCTAAGCTTGTCATTAAGATAGGTCTAAAACGCTGAGTGGCTGCTTCTAATACTGCATCACGAAGTGCTAAACCTTTTTCTCTTTTCTTATTCGCAAATTCAACAATTAAAATACCATTCTTGGTAACTAGTCCAATTAACATGATTATACCAATTTCAGAAAATATATTTAAAGTTTGTCCAAATAACCTCAAGCATAATAAAGCACCTGCAATGGCTAAAGGAACAGTAATCATAATAATAAATGGATCCTTAAAGCTTTCAAACTGAGCAGCCAATACTAAATAAATTAAAATCAAGGCTAAAAATAATGCATATGAAATGTTAGAAGAACTTTCTTGAAAATCTCTTGAAGGACCACTTAAAGAAGTTTGAAAAGATTCATCTAAAACTTCTTTAGAAATTCTATTCATGGTATTTACTCCATCTCCTATTGTTTTACCCTCCGCTAAAGAAGCTGAAATGGTGGCTGAGTTAAATCGGTTATAATGATATAGAGTAGGCGGATTACTATTTTCTACCAACTTAAGTACACTTGAAATAGGAATACTTTCTCCTCTATTATTTCTTATATATAAACTATTAATGTCGGTAGGCTTGGACCTGTCTGCTCTTTTTACCTGCGTAATAACTTCGTATTGACGATCGTTCATGACAAAATAAGCAGAACGAGCACCACTAAAAGCAGATTGTAATGCCTGAGAGATATCGGCCGTGCTTAATCCTAAATCACGGGCGCGCATTCTATCAATGGTTAAATCAAATTCTGGTTTAGTAAACTTCAAGTTCACATCTACGTTTTGAAAAGTTTTATCTTTTCTAGCCGCTTCTAAAAATTTAGGAATGGCTTCATGCAGTTTATCAAAGTCTAAATTTTGAATAATAAACTGAACAGGCAAGGAACCTCTAGACATCATACCCACGGAAATAGTTTGCTCTTCGATAGAGAACACTCTTACGTCTTTGAATTTTTTGAACTTCTTATTTAAATCACTTACTATCTCGGATTGTGTTCTATCTCTATTGGCAATAGGCACAAAACCTACCCTACTACTTACTGAACTTCCCCCTCCACCCCATCCAGGAACACTTCCAAAGGTGAAAGCATGTTCAGGAACAGAGTCTTGAATAAGTCTAACTGCTTTTGAGAAATTGGTTTTCATTTCTTCATAGCTAATGCCCTCTTGACCTGACATATTTACTCTTATAGCTGCTTTATCTTCAATGGGCGCTAATTCGCTTTGAATATTTTTTCCAATAGCCCCTATAATTACTACACAGACAAGTACAATTACCCAAGCTATCCAACGTAGTTTCAAAAATTTAATTAATAAATTCTTGTAGCCTAGCTCCATGCCTTTAAAGAAGGGTTCTGTTTTTTCATAAAAACTGCCTTGTTTACCGTCCTTTCTACTAAGGTATACATTTAATACGGGTGTAATAGTTAAAGAAACAAAGGCAGAGACTAATACCGCACCGGCAATCACCACTCCGAATTCTTTAAATAAAGAGCCAATAAAACCTTGCAAGAAAATAACAGGCATAAATACCACAGCAAGTGTAATGGAGGTTGATATAACTGCAAAGAAAATTTCTCTACTACCTTCTCTAGCTGCTTGCTTAAGTGGGAGCCCCTCTTCTAATTTTCTAAAAATATTTTCTGTGACCACAATCCCATCGTCCACTACTAAACCGGTAGCAAGAACAATAGCTAATAAGGTTAATACATTAATAGAAAAACCAGCCATATACATAATAAAGAAAGTAGCAATGAGTGAAATAGGAATATCAATTAAAGGCCTTATGGCAATTAACCAGTTTCTAAAAAAGAAGAAAATAACTAGTACCACTAAGCCAAATGAAATAAAAATAGTCTCTCTAACTTCAAGTAAGGCACGACGAATTGTTTTGGTATTATCAATAGGTACCGCAAATTCAATATCCGATTTATTTGATTTTTTTACTTCCTCTAATCTTTTATAAAACTCATCTGCAATTTTTATATAATTCGCACCAGGTTGTGGAGATAAAGTAATCATCACCGTTTGAATGCCATTAAAGAATGTACCTTGGTCTTCTTGCTCTGGACCTAATTCTACTTTAGCAACATCTCCTAGTTTAATAATGCCTGTTGCATCTTGCTTTAAAATAATATTTCTAAAATCTGATTCGGTGGTAAGTCTTCCTAAGGTTCTAATAATGAACTCCGTTTTTTTACCATAAATTTTACCAGAAGGCAATTCCACATTTTCTTTATTCAAAGAAGTTTGAATGTCATTAAAGGCAATGCCGTAGGCATTCAATAAATCCGGATCAGGGAAAATACGCATAGAAAACCTTTTTCCTCTCACCCCCACACCACTTACTTCGTCAATAGTTTGAAAACGTTGTTGCAAAACGTTCTCTGCATATTCAGTTAATTCAAAAGCACTCTTTGTTTTACTTCTTAAAGTCATTAACAAAATAAAATCTGTATTGGCATCGGCCTTTGAAACAATGGGCGGATTATTAATATCCTCTGGTAAACTTCTAGCTGCTTGACTCACTTTATCACGCACATCATTGGCCGCTGTTTCTAAATTCACCCCTAAATTAAATTCAACGGTGATATTAGAAGAACCTACAGAACTAGAAGAGTTAATGGTTCGAATACCGGGAATACCATTGATTGACTTTTCTAAAGGTTCCGTAATTTGATTTTGAATAACTTGAGAATTCGCTCCTGAATAAGTAGTTTGTACATTAATAATGGGAGGGTCAATGGCAGGATATTCACGTAATGCCAAAAAAGAAAAACCTACTAAGCCAAAAATAATAATGGCAAGGTTCATTACGATGGCTAGTACAGGACGTTTTAACGAAAGTTCAGATATATTCATCTAATAAGATTATTTAAGGGGACTTTTTTATGGACTATTTTGTGATGTCTATAATAGGGATTGTTTTACCCACTTTTATTTTACTACCCTGTCTAACAAAAAGCATTCCTGCCACAATAACGCTATCTCCTATATTCAGTCCTTTGGTAATTTCAACGGCGCCAACAGTTCTATAGCCAGTTTCTACATCCACCAATTGCGCCATACCCTTTTTCACAATAGCAATTTGTTTGCTTTTTGATTCAGGAATAATGACATTGGTAGGCACCATAATGCTAGGCTTCTTAGTAGTCTCAGCTAAATATACCTTTACATAAGCGCCAGGTAACATTTTACCTTGCAGTTGTGCACGCACTTTAATATTTCTAGTGGTAGCAATAATTTGTGGCTCAATGGCAAATATAGTAGCATTCATTTTTTGAGCTTTTCCATCTATTCCTTCCACTTGAATAGTCTTTCCCACTTTTATATAAGTTTCAAACATTTCAGGAACCGTAAAATCTATTTTAAGTTTATCTGTCTTTTGTAAACTAGCGACAGTAGTAGTGGTATTAATAAAAGCACCCAAACTTACTTGTCTTAAACCAATTTGTCCTGTAAAAGGCGCTTTCATAATTGTTTTATCAATTAACGATTGCGTGTAGGCTAAATCCGCTCTTGAACTTTTTACTTGTTGTAGTGAAATATCATAATCGCTTTGATTAATACCTTTCACTTTTAAGAGTTGTAAATTTCTTTGTTCATTGATGGTGGCTAATTCTAATTGTACTTTAATTTTTTCCAATTGGGCTTGTAAGTCTGCATCATTTAATTTAGCTAAGACCGTTCCCGCTTGAACCATTTTACCCTCTGGAATTTGTAAGTAGGTAATTCTGCCATTGGTTTCTGGGCGGAGTTCAATTGACTCAGAAGCTAGTACAGAGCCATTAACCTCTACCGACTTGTCTACTATTTGAGTGGCTGCAATAGCAACATCAACGAATACAGGTGCATTAGCGTTGAACTTGTCAAAACTCTTAGGCTTTTCTTTACACCCAATAGCTGCCATCATGCAGACAAAAGAAAGAATAAATAAATTTCTCAAAACAATGAATTTTAGCTACTCAAGATAGCCAAAAATTGCCTTTTTTTAAAACAAAATAGATGAGTGGCATGACAATTTAGCCTGAGATGGTTAGCCCCTAATGGGCCTTTTTAAATTCTTCTAATTTCTTCTCTATATAATAGCCTAATTCAAGGTCATTCAAAAGACCTAAAACATCATAGGAAGGTCGGCAGAAGTTCATGAAGCGCTCTAATTCCTCCCCTTCTAAATGGGTCAATTTTATGACAAACCTTTTTGTAAAACGGTAGCCCACATATTTTTCTTGTTCTTGAGAGAGTAATCGTTTTTGTAAAAATTGTAGATTTCGATTTCTTTTGACACGAAACATATTTATAATTTCATCCAAATCAAATCCAATGGTTAAACCATTGGGGCCAAATAATTGTTGCCCACTGCTTAATTTAATACCAGGGGCTTGATAGTTAAAATATTTAGCATAGTCCATTCTGTTTTGAATGGAATCTAATTTATAATAACTATTTCTAACACGCACTTCTGGTAAATCAAATCCGGTAACATGAATCATGACATTGAAATTGCGAAGGTCTTCAATAGTATCAATAGGATATTTATGTGTTGCCTTTCCAAATAAAGAAAACCAAATAGAATCTTTTGCTTTAACATTAATAGTATAACGACCTAAGGAATCGGAAAAAGCATGATTGGAATTACTAAATACAATAACTGCTTCAATAGGCCTACGTCCTGAAATATCATACACCACGCCACTCACCGCAGTAGTTTGTGCTTGTAGTTGGGTACCCCAAAGAATGAATAAAAGTAAAAAGTGATGAATCCTGTATTTCATGGCGTGTGCAATATTAGTAAAGACAGCTTTAAATAACTGAATTTTACCTATAATTAACAGGCTTTTACCTTTTAAATCATTAAGGTGAAAGCCATTATATATGTAAACTGGTTAATAAAAAGCCAAACGCAATGGTACTGAGTACAATCCACTGTGCAGCTATTTTTTGAGTATAAATTAAGTAAGTGCTTATTAGGAAAACAAAAATATAACTCAAAATTTTGATAGAGGAGAATGTCTGTATCTCTACAGAAATATCTTTAATAAAATAGAGGGTGGCGCCCAGCATAATACCTACTACTGCTGCATATATACCCTCTAAGGACCTATAAAAAATGGCATACTTTTTCAAATTTTGCCAAATTGGGAAAAAGAATAAAACAATTAAAAAGCTAGGTAAAAAAATTCCAAGGCTTCCCAACACAGCTCCCCCTATTTGTATAGCAATTGATTTTTCTTTTAAGGCCATCGCACTGGTATAACTAGCCACGGAGAATACCGGACCAGGCATGGCTCTTACCATTCCAGCACCCATTAAAAAAGCTTCTTTAGAAATTTTTAATACATCTCTTTTATTTTTCTTAATCCGATCCGAATTGGGCCTGGCCACATATTGTTCATACATCATAGGAATTAATACATCTCCTCCCCCAAAAACAAAGCTTCCAAAACGATAATTATTTTCAAATACGTTTATGACTTTATGTTGCTCCCAGTTTTTTCTGGTAGCTTCTTCCGATAAAATGCCCACTGCTAAAAATAAAAATATAAAAATAAACAAGGCTCCCCAATTCACGGTTTTTGGCGCAGCTCCATCATTGGGAATTCTTTTTTGACTAAAGTTAGTAGCAATGCCTGCTACTAGAATTACAAAAGGAATGGCCCAAGGAGATTTAAATACTAAAAAAATAAAAATAGCCGTTAGGATAAAAATGATTTTAGTAATAAGACTATTAATTACTTTTTTATACAATAAAATAGTAGCACTTGCTATAAAGCCAATGGCCATAGGTTGTAATAATATAAAACTTTGTAGCCCTGTTCTCAAATCAAAATAGTTATAGGCAATGGCTACCATGGCCATTAAAAAAGTAGCAGGTAAAATCCAAACCAGTAATGTTAAAAAAGCGAGTGAAATACCTCCTCTTTTAAAAGCAATTAAAATAATGGTTTGCGTAGAGGAGGCGCCAGGCAAGAGCTGACAAAAAGCATTGTATTCCATCAGCTCCTCGCTAGTAATATCCTTGCGCTTTTCTACAAAGCGGTGTTGCATGAGGCCTAAATGCACTTGAGGCCCACCAAAAGCAGTAATACTGTGCTTTAACACAGCAGTCAAAAAGGGTATATGGCGTAATAATTTCAAATAAGTGATTTCAAATAAGTAATTTCAAATAGTAAATGCTACACCCCTAAAAATAATTAATTTTCAGGGTATTTAACCCAATTACTCTTAAACAAAATGCTAAATCTATTGTCTTAGAATAGAGCCAACTATTATCATATAGTCAAGTCAATTTTACTTGATACAAGTTAATTACATTTTTATACCTTTGCATCCAATATTGAAGAAGAATAGAAAACATATATTATGAAAGCCTTTTTACCTATTATCGCCTTGTTTATTTTGAGTAGTTGTTCAAATAGCAATTATGCAAAATTGGAACTTGTTTACGCGCAACAAAAATACCAAGAGGTACCCGATTATAGCAACTTGCAATACTGGGCTGCCCATCCCGATAAGAATGACCCCTCCGACAGTGTGCCTGCACCACTGAAAGCCAGTTATCATCCTAATCCCAATGTAGATGTCTTTTTTGTACACCCTACTACTTATTTAGATAGCACTAGACCTTTTGGATGGTCTGCTTCTTTCAATGATTATAAAACCAATCTGAAGACAGATTATCCAACCCTACTTAACCAAGCTTCTGTATTCAATGAGGCAGGTAGAATTTTTGCACCAAGGTATCGTCAAGCGCATATTAAATCCTATACACCTAATAATAAAGTAGATACAGGTTATGCAATGGCTGCTTTTGAATTAGCTTATCAGGACGTAAAAAAATCTTTTGAATATTATTTGGAGCATTATAATAATGGTAGACCCATCATTATTGCATCACATAGTCAAGGATCCACTCATACCATTAGATTATTAAAAGAGTTTTTTGATGGAAAACCTTTGAGTAAAAAATTAGTAGTGGCTTATGTAGTAGGCATACCTGTGGACCCTGCCATTTATACAACACTAAAGGCCTGCGAAAAACCCAATACTACAGGATGTATTTGCTCTTGGAGAACTTTTCACGAAGGATATGTAACTGAATTCGTAAAGAAAGAAAAATTTACAGCCATTGTTACCAACCCTCTTTCTTGGTCTGCCGATATAACGAATGTAGACAGGTTTCAAAACGCAGGTGCTATATTGTATGATTTTAATAAAATAACGCCTAATGTAGTGGGCGCCACAAACCATAAAGGTGTTTTATGGACAGCGAAGCCTCATTTTTTTGGTAGCTTTTTGTACAAAACGGAGAATTATCATATTGCCGATTACAATTTTTATTACATGAGTGTAAGAAAAAATGTAGCTGAAAGGGTAAATAGTTTTCTAACAGCTGGCAACTAATTCACGCATTAATAGTTGTAAATAATTTTACAATTGATACCCTACGACTAATTACCAACAACACTTAAAAACTTGATGCGCATTATTTTTAATTGCTCCCAAGAATAGTTGTTCTCACTTAGTTCTTCTTGTGCAATTTGAAGTGAAGAGGTTTCACAATTTTTGAAATATTCTAAAATTTCTTCTTGATCATATTCGTCTAACCATTCATCAATGGCATAATCTAAATTTAATTTAGTGCCACTGGCCGCAATGGTTTCCATTTCTTCTAATAAAGCTTCTAATTTAAGGTCTTTGTTTTTAGCAATGGTTTCTAAAGGAATTTTTTTGTCTATATTTTGGATAATGTAAATTTTATGATTGAATTTATTCGCCACCGATTTCATTACAAAATCATCGGGCTTTTCAATATTATTTTCAGTTACATATTTTTCAATCATGGCCACAAAGGGCTTACCATATTTAATAGCCTTGCCCTTACTTACACCTTGGCATCTATCTAATTCTTCAATACTTGTAGGATACAGCGTAGCCATGTCTTGTAAAGAAGTCTCTAAGAAAATAACAAAGGGTGGAAGGCTAATTTTTTTTGCTTCTTTTTGACGTAAATCCTTTAGCATTTCAAACAAAACTTCATCGGTAGCACCTACTGATTCCGGACCTTCTGCATCATCCTCTTCGGCGTTTTCATCTGAAAATACATTGTTTAAAACAAATGTAAAGCTGGTAGGCTTTTTTAAATACTTCTTACCCTTGTCGGTTAATTTTAGTAAACCATACTCTTCTATGTCTTTTTCAATTAAGGTTTCAAGCATGGCCTGTCTCACTAAACTATTCCAAAATAAAGAATCCTGGCCTTTGCCTGTTCCAAATTCAGGTAATTTTTCATGTCTGTATAAACCTAATTGTGGCGTATAATCCCCCATGATTACTTGTATTACATAATCCGCTACAAAACGCTCATTCAACGCTTCAATGACTTTTAACAATTGAACCAGCTGTGTTTTTGCTTCAATTCTTTCTTTGGGATGTAAACAATTATCGCATTTGCCACAATTTTTATCTTCCCAGCTTTCTCCAAAATAATGTAGTAAACTTCTTCTACGACAAGCACCACTTTCAGCAAAGGCTACTGTTTCATCAATTAACTGCGCACCCACTTCTCTTTCACTCAAAGGCTTATCTCTTAAAAAATGTTCTAGCTTAGAAACGTCTTTATGAGAATAATATAAAATACAATTTCCTTCTAGTCCATCTCTACCAGCACGGCCTGTTTCTTGATAATAATTTTCAATGGACTTAGGAATATTATAATGAATCACATAACGAATATCAGGCTTGTCAATGCCCATACCAAAAGCAATGGTGGCCACTATTACTTGCACATCTTCGTTTAAGAATTGGTCCTGCCTGTTAGCTCTTAATTTTTGATCCAAGCCAGCATGATACGCCACTGCCTTAATTTTATTAGCGATTAATAAATCGGCTAATTCTTCAGTGGTCTTTCTATTCAATGTATAAATAATACCGCTCTTTCCTTTATGTTGTGATATATATCTAACAATACTCTTTATAGTGACTTCTTTTTTTAATTTAGGCTGCACTTCATAATAAAGGTTAGCTCTATTAAATGAAGAAATTAAAACCTCGGGACCTCGCAGCGATAAATTTTTAACAATGTCACTTTGCACTTTAGGCGTAGCGGTAGCAGTTAAGGCAATGATGGGTACATTTGCATTAATCTCTTCCATCATTTCTTTGAGTCTTCTATACTCTGGTCTGAAATCATGTCCCCATTCAGAAATACAATGCGCTTCATCAACTGCAAAAAAGGAAACATGTAAGTCGCTAAAAAAATCTAAATTTTCTTGCTTCGTTAAAGTTTCAGGGGCTACATATAATAATTTGGTTTTTCCACTTAGCAAGTCCTCTTTCACCAGTTTAATTTGCCCTTTATTTAAAGATGAATTAAGAAAATGTGCCACTTCATCTTTTTCACTATAGCCACGCACAAGGTCTACTTGGTTTTTCATCAGCGCAATCAAAGGGGATACCACAATGGCGCAACCAGGTAACATTAAAGCAGGTAACTGATAGCATAAACTTTTACCGCCCCCTGTTGGCATAATCACAAAAGTATCCCGACCGCTCAATAAGGAGACAATGGCCTTTTCTTGGGTACCTTTAAACTGCTTGAATCCAAATTGCTCTTCTAATGCCTTTAATAATATGGTACGGCTAACTGAATTATTCTTAGACTTAGTAGTGGGGGCTTTTTTTATTGCTTTTTTGGTGGTCGCCATCTGTAATTATCTTAAAATCAACTATTTCGGTATAATATAGCTATATAAGTTAGCGAATTTAATTCACTATTGTTCAACTCCTCTATTATTTTACAAAAAATCTTTTTTTTAAGGAATTTTTAAAAATAGGGATGAATATGCATGAAACCTTAACTTTGCTGATTCTTAAACAGCATATGGATAAACAAATAACCGCTATTGCCAATAGAACGCTAGAAATTGAAGCGGCAGCCATTACTGGCTTACAAAAATTTATAGATACCCCTTTTATAGAAGCGGTCAAAGCTATTTATGCTACTGAAGGAAGACTAGTAGTAAGTGGTATAGGTAAAAGCGCCATCATTGCCCAAAAAATAGTAGCCACTTGTAATTCCACTGGAACCCCTGCCTTATTTCTACATGCTGCCGATGCCATTCATGGTGATTCTGGCATGATTAACAAGCATGACCTTGTTTTAATTATTAGTAAAAGTGGCGAAAGTCCTGAAATAAAAAATTTAGTGCAATTAGTAACTGGCTTTGGAAATTCCATTATTGCCATAGTGGGTAATACCGAAAGTTTTTTAGCGAGCCATGCAAAATGGGTAATTAACACCACCGTAGAAAAAGAAGCCTGTGCACATAATTTAGCACCCACTTCTTCTACCACTGCTCAAATGGCGATGGGCGATGCAATTGCTATGTGTTTAATGGAATTGAAAAAAGTAAAAGCAAGTGATTTTGCAAAATTTCATCCTGGAGGAAATTTGGGAAAAAGATTAACATTGACTGCAGGTCAAATGGCGCAAGTGAATCCTAAGCCATCTGTAAAATCCAATACTACTTTAAAAGAAGTCATACTGGTTATTTCTAAAAACAGATTAGGTGCAGCAGTTGTCATAGATGAAAACGAAAAAGTATTAGGTATTATAACAGATGGAGATATTCGTAGAATGTTAGAAAATTATTTAAGCATTCAAGATTTAACAGCTGCTACTATATTTCACACAGGTCCTATTACCATTGGGCCTGATGCACTAGCAGTAGAAGCCCTGGCCTTGATGCAACAAAAAGATATTAGTCAATTAATTGTAGCTGAAGGAAATATTTTTGTGGGGATGATTCATATACACGACTTAATGAAAGAGGGGATTTTATAAATCAAAGACAAGTATGCAAAACAAACATCATTATGTAGCCATTATGGCTGGAGGAATAGGAAGTAGATTTTGGCCAATGAGTAGAACCGCTTATCCGAAGCAATTTTTAGATGTACTCAATACGGGAAAAACTTTAATTCAGTGGACCTATGAAAGATATACGCAGTTTATACCAGCTGAAAATATTTATATTGTTACTTCAGAAGAATATGTTTCTATTGTAGAAAAGCAATTGCCCAATTTACCGAAAGAAAATATTTTAGCAGAGCCTAGTAAAAAAAATACAGCTCCTTGTATTGCTTATATTTCTTTTAAATTAGCCCAGAAGGATCCCCTTGCTACTTTTGTAGTAGCCCCAAGTGATCACTTAATTTTAGAGCAAGAAAATTTTCAAAAAATTGTAGAACAATCACTTGATTTTGTTTCACATATCAAGGCCTTGGCCACTTTAGGTATTAAGCCTACCAACCCCAATACTGGTTATGGTTATATTCAATATGAGGGGCTAGAAGTGAGCAAGGGTGTTTATAAAGTAAAAACATTTACCGAAAAGCCTACACAAGAAATTGCAGCCTCCTTTTTAGCCAGCGGCGATTTTTTATGGAACGCCGGTATTTTTGTATGGAAAGCCTCTACTGTAATAGCTGCATTTGAAAAGTATCAACCAGAGATGTTTGAATTATTTGATGGGGAAAAAGCAAACTTTAATACGGCAGCAGAAAAAAAATCTATTCAAAAAATTTATCCGCAGTGTGTAAATATATCCATTGATATTGCTATTATGGAAAAAGCAGATAATGTATATGTAATACCTGCAAGTTTTGGATGGAGCGACCTAGGTACATGGAATAGTGCGTATGAGAATATGGAGAAAGATTATTTCGCCAACGCAGTGGCTTCTGATAATGTTATTGTCATTGATGCTACGAAGTGTATGATTAACGCTCCTAAGGATAAATTAGTAGTGGTGCAGGGCTTAGATGATTTTATTGTAGTGGATACCAAGGATGTACTTCTTATATGCAGTAAAGAAAAAGAGCAGTCTATTAAAGAATATGTAGCTGAAGTGAAAAGGCATAAGGGCGATAAATACATCTAACTATTAATACATCTAACTACAAATACATTAAGATTCAGCATAAATTCTTATCTTAGTTTAGAACGCATTAGCTTCATAAACCTAAATTCTTCGAATGGCAACTATTATCACTGGAACGGGCAGCTATATACCTGGTCTTGTTATACCCAACAATTCCTTTAGCGACCATAGTTTTTATGGAGAAGACGGCGTATTAATTAATACACCCAATACAGAAATTTTTGAGAAATTTAAAGATATCACAGGCATTTATGAAAGAAGGTATGCTGAAGAAAATATAAATACCTCAGACCTAGCAACTAAGGCAGCTGCCTTAGCCATTGAAGATGCAGGCATTGACCCTGAAACAATAGACCAAATTATTGTAGCACATAATTTTGGTAACGTTATTGCAGGTACGATTCAATCCGATGCCGTCCCTTCGATTGCCTCAAGGGTAAAAAATTTATTAGGTATTCATAATCCTAGTTGCGTGGCCTATGATTTATTATTTGGTTGCCCGGGATGGATTCAAGGCGTCATTCATGCCGATTCTTTTATAAAATCGGGTTTAGCCAAAAGATGTTTGATCATTGGGGCTGAAACTTTAAGCAGAGTCATAGACCCACACGATAGAGATAGCATGATTTTTAGTGATGGAGCAGGTGCTTGTATTGTAGAAAATTCAACAGATGGCACCAGTGGTATACTCGCTAGCAGTGTGCAAAGCCACTGTATGGACGAAACTTATTTCTTGTATTTAGGTAAGTCTCATCATCCAGAAGGAGATGAGGCTACAAGATATATCAAGATGAAGGGTCGTAAAGTATATGAGTACGCTATTAAGAATGTACCTATTGCGATGAAAGAATGTATTGAAAAAGCAGGCGTTGACATTCATGAGGTGAAAAAATTCTTTTTACATCAGGCCAATGAAAAAATGGACGAAGGTTTTATTAAGGCCTTGTTTAAGTTATATGGTATTAAAGACATTCCTGAAAATGTAATGCCTATGAGTATTCATGAATTAGGCAATAGCTCGGTGGCTACTATTCCTACTTTATATGATATGGTGAAACATGGTAAATACAAGGAACATCAATTGAATAAAGGAGACGTGGTCATTTTCGCCTCTGTGGGTGCAGGTATGAATATTAATGCTATTTGTTACAGAGTTTAAGTATTAAAATAGTTTACTTATAAAATAGTTCACCTATAAAAAAGTATCCTAATAAGTTAGGATCCTTTTTTGTGAATACATTTATTTCTAATTAATACCCTCTTACATTTTTCCCTTCCACATAATTTTTAAAGGCCTTATTACAAACTTTATTACCTCCAGGGGTAGGATAGTTTCCTGTAAAATACCAATCACCGGTATTGGTCGGGCAACAGTCATGTAAATCCTCAATGGTTTGATAAATAACTTCAACAGGTATTTTAATATCTTCAGGGGTAATTAACTGTGCAATTTTATCTGAAATATCTTCAGGCGTAAAGGGCTTGTATAATTGACGCACTACATTTTCAGTATGTAATTCATTAGAAGTTTCTAAGGCAATTATTTTTTGATAGGTCTCGTCAATAATATGAGTCATACCCTTCTCATTCAATAAAGCTATCACCGCTCTAAAGGCAATAAAGTCGTTCATCTTGCTCATGTCAATACCATAACAGTCGGGGTATCTAATTTGAGGCGCAGAAGAAACGACAATTATTTTTTTAGGCCCTAAACGAGATAGCATTCTAATAATACTTTCTTTTAAAGTAGTGCCTCTTACAATACTATCATCAATAATGACCAAGGTGTCTTCATCTTTACGTACGGTGCCATAAGTTATATCATACACGTGCTGCACCATTTCATTTCTATTGGTATCCGCTGTAATGAAAGTACGTAGTTTTACATCTTTAATCGCAATTTTTTCTTGTCTAATTTTACGATTAATCATGGCCTCCAACTTCTCTTCACTGACATCAGTGCCCCAACTTAAAATTCTTTCTACCTTAATTTTATTCAAATACTCTTCCATGCCTTTTACTAAACCATAAAAGGCTACCTCTGCAGTATTAGGAATATAAGAGAAAATGGTATTTTTTAAATCATTACCAATACGCTCTAAAACAATTTTACTTAAATGATTGCCTAAGGCAATTCTTTCTCTGTAAATTTTTTCATCACTACCTCTTGAAAAATAAATTCTTTCAAAAGAGCAAGCGCGTCTTTCTTTAGGTTCAATAATTTGTTCAATTTTGTAATTGCCTTCATCGTCCACTAGCAAGGCTTGACCAGGCATGAGTTCCAAAACTTCGTTTTCACCTACATTAAAAGTGGTTCTAATAGCAGCTCTTTCACTGGCAGCTACAATCACTTCATCATCAATATAATAATAAGCAGGTCTAATGCCATGAGCATCTCTTAATATAAAACTATGACCATTACCTACCAATCCGCCCACCGTAAAGCCTCCGTCAAATAAAGGAACTGCATTTCTTAAAACATCGGCAATATTGGGGTTATTAGGATTAATAGATTCTTCGTTGCTTAGGAAATGATGAATCACTTCCATCATCGCAGCTAAATCGCTTTGTTTTTCAAAGGGGGCCGGGTCTAATTTTATGTGTTCAAAAAGTTCGTCAGTGTTCACTAAATTAAAATTTCCTGCTAAGGCCAAATTTTTACCTGGCACTAAATTGCGCTTAATAAAGGGATGACAAAAATCAATATTGTTTTTCCCTTGTGTTCCGTAACGTAAATGACCCAATAAAATTTCGCCCATAAAAGGTAAATGACCTTTCATTAAACCAGGATGTTTAGCAATATCTGGTTGAAATTTTTCAAGCTCTTGAATTTCTAAGCCTATTTTATAAAATAAATCGGCAATAGGTTGTTGCGCATTACTGCGTAAACGATATAAGAAAGGATTGCCTGGTTCAATATTTAATTTAAGTGTTGCCAAACCCGCACCATCTTGTCCACGATTGTGCTGTTTTTCCATCAACAAGTATAATTTGTTCAATCCGTAGGTAACCGACCCTCTTTTTTGAAGATAATAAGAAAGAGGTTTTCTAAGTCGAATATAGGCTAGCCCACACTCGTGTTTGATTTCGTCGCTCATGATGGAGTTTAAGGAGTCCCAAATTTACAATAGTTAGCTATTGTATACTAGTAAAGAAGTAAAAAAATTTCTAAGCTCCGGCTGTAAAATGAGGAATTTCAATAAGTAGTAGGTCTGAGCCGGCAGCAGCATCTATTTGGACCGCTTCTACCCCCGAAATGCCTACTGCATCTCTATGCCCTAAAACTTGGCCACCCAGGGTACAAGAGCCTTCAATACAGATAGCAAAAAGGCCTTGGCCCTCTTGGTGCATGGAATAATTAGTAGAAAAAGGCTTTTTAAAATGGCCTAAGGACAACCAGGCATCCTGGTTAATGAATAAGGTAGCTGGTTCATTAGGAGAAACCACGGTAAGAAGCTGATCCACCCTGTCTTCTGGAAGAAATGATTTTTGATCATACCTAGGGGTAATATTTTTCTCTTTGGGAAATATCCAAATTTGGAACAATTCTACTCTTTTATCTTTATTGGGATTGACTTCGCTGTGTTGAATACCAGAACCTGCACTCATTATTTGAACATCATGCTCTTTAATAATGCAGTCTCTTCCTGTGCTATCGCGATGGTGTAAATCTCCAAATAAAGGAATGGTAATAATTTCCATGTTATCATGGGAATGGGTACCGAAACCCATGGCTGCATCAATTTTGTCGTCATTTAAAACACGAAGTGCTCCAAAATGAATTTTAGTGGGGTCATGATATTGTCCAAAACTAAAACTATGGTAAGTGTCTAGCCAATCAAATTGAACATGGCCTCTTTCATTCGCTGGATAAAAAATAGATGACATACTAATCTGTGGCGTTAAAATACTTTTTCTTTCACAATCTGATTAGCTACTTTCGTCCAATCAGTTAATTCAACACAACCTTGAAAGGCGTCGTCTATAAAAACATAATAATTAGGTACATGCTCTTTAAACCAAGACTCCATTGACTTTGCTTTCTTTTCTTCTAGCGCACGTTGTGCTACTTTGTTATAATCTTCCTTTAAATTTTCTTTATGGGGTGTTGTGCGTTCTTTGAAATAAATAAGTCTTACTGTTTTTCTACCACGATCGTCTAAATAAACCTGCGGCGTAGAAATATCGCCTGGCTTCATATTTTGCATTAAAATCACCATGTCTTTATCTAGTTGGTCAATATTTACATAAGTGGAACCATCACGACCTGTTATAGCACCACCGCTAAACTTACTATTATCATCATCACTAAACTTATTAACTGCCTCTCCAAAACTTAACCTATTAGCCTTCAATTCTTTTCTGATACTATCTAGAAATAATTTTGTTTCATTGATTTCATCATTGGTAATGGGGGGAATACGCAAGATATGTTTTACCACCGCTTCATCACCCGATCTTGAAATAAGTTGAATGATGTGGTAACCAAATTTAGATTTAATAGGTGCAGAAATTTGGCCTTCTTTCAAACGGAATGAACCAGCCATAAAAGCAGGATCAAAATTTTTCTCATTACGGTTCAAATTAAATAAACCTAGGTTTTCCTTAGCACTAGGGTCTTCAGAATATAATTTAACTAATTGATCAAATTTATTGGCACCTGATTCAATTTGTTTTCTATACTCCAACATTTGCTTAATCACATATTCTTCCACATCTCTATTGGCTTTTGGATGCATTACCAGTTCTGTTACTTGCACTTCACTTTCATATAAAGGCAGGCTGTCCACAGGTATTTTATTATAGTAATTTCTAACTTCAGTAGGGGTGATTTTAATTTTTTCTACAATTTTAGCCTGCATTTCGTCGGCTAATTTTTGTTCTTTAATTAAAATACGGAAATCCTCTTTTAATTGAAAAACAGAACGGCCAGCTACTTCTTCTAAAACTTCTCTTGAACCAAATTGCTGAATGAAATTACGAATACGGCTTTCCATGGCTACTTCTACTTCCTCTTCTGTAACATTGATAGAATCTTTCATGGCTTGTAAAACTAAAGACTTACGAATTAATTGTCCTTCTATCATTTTACATTCTGTAGGAATAATAACATTGTCCTGGCCTTGTGCTTGACGTTTGAAATCACTAATGGCATTCTCGACATCCGATTTTAAAATAAATTTATCGCCTACGGTGGCTACTATTTTATCTGCTAATACTTTTTTTACCTGTGCTTTTGCCGAAAAAGACAAGGTCAAACAAAATAAAGAAAATGCTAGGCTAATTAATTTCATCTATTTTTTATTATTTTGTAAAGTTCTGCTGCTTGGATCATTTACCCAAATAGCAAATCTTAATTATTTTATAAAGTACGTTTTACTTCCTCTTCTTCAAAGGCTTCCACAATATCCCCTACTTTAAGGTCAATAAAGTTTTTAATGGTTAAACCACATTCCATATTCGATACGACATCTTTCACATCGTCTTTGAAACGTTTTAAACTACCTAATTCTGCACTTTGTCCTTCTCCTTTAGGGTATTCAACGATACCGTCACGTATAATTCTAATCTTGCTATTTCTGCTCAACTTGCCATCGAGTACGAAACATCCAGCAACGGTAGCCTTATCAAATTTATACACTTCTCTTACTTCTACATTGGCCACAATTTTTTCTTGAATTTTTGGTTCCAACATACCTTCCATCGCAGACTTGATTTCATCAATAGCGTTGTAGATAATAGAGTATAATTTAATTTCCACACCTTCTGTTTCTGCCAATTTATTGGCTTGCATAGAAGGTCGAACGTTAAATCCAATAATAATGGCATCAGAGGCTGCAGAAAGTAAAACATCCGATTCGGAAATTTGACCTACTCCTTTTAAAATAACTCTAATCGCAATTTCTTCAGTAGATAATTTTTGTAATGAATCACTTAAGGCTTCTACAGAACCATCCACGTCACCTTTAATAATAATATTTAATTCTTTAAAGTTGCCTAAGGCTAAACGACGACCAATTTCATCAAGTGTAATATGTTTTCTAGTTCTTAAACCTTGCTCTCTTAATAATTGAGCACGCTTCGTTGCTAATTCTTTTGCTTCTGCCTCGTCATTGTACACTTTAAATTTCTCACCCGCTTGTGGTGCACCATTTAAACCTAAAATAACTACTGGTGTAGAAGGAGGCGCTATTTCGATACGTTGATTACGCTCGTTAAACATGGCCTTCACTCTACCATAGAACTGACCAGATAAAATTAAATCGCCTTGTCTTAAAGTTCCATTTTGTACTAATATCGTAGCTACATAACCACGCCCTTTATCTAAAGAGGCTTCAATAATACTTCCTGAACCTTCTCTATTGGGGTTGGCTTTTAATTCTAATAAATCAGATTCTAAAATAACCTTTTCTAATAATGCATCCACATTTAAACCTTGCCTAGCAGATAATTCTTGGTTTTGGAATTTACCACCCCAAGCTTCTACTAAAATATTCATTTGAGAAAGTTGCTCATATATTTTTTGTGGCTGTGCACCATCCTTATCAATTTTATTCACCGCAAAAATCATTGGTACATTCGCCGCTTGGGCGTGACTAATGGCTTCCTTGGTTTGTGGCATCACTGCGTCATCGGCAGCTACTACAATAATGGCAATATCAGTGACTTTAGCACCACGCGCACGCATGGCTGTAAAAGCTTCGTGACCAGGTGTATCTAAGAAAGTAATAGCTTTACCATTCGGCAAAGTCACTTCATAAGCACCAATATGTTGTGTAATTCCTCCTGCCTCACCTGCCACCACATTGGCATTACGGATATAATCTAGTAATGAAGTTTTACCATGGTCAACGTGACCCATAATAGTTACAATCGGCGGACGCTCTACCAAGTTGGCTAAATCGTCTGCTTCTTCGTCTTCATCCATTTCTTCTGCATCTTCTAATCCCACAAATTCTACTTCAAAACCAAATTCATTGGCTACTAGTTCAATTACTTCTGCATCTAAACGTTGGTTAATGGAAACCATGATACCCAAGTTCATACACTTGCTAATAATATCTGCAAAACTAACATCCATTAAACTTGATAACTCACTTACAGTTACAAACTCGGTAACCTGTAATTTATTATCAGTGATTTCATTGGTTTCATTTTCTGCAGCCTCATCTCTTTTAGCACGTCTGTATTTCGATTTCAAACTTTTTCCTCTTCCACCTGCGCCTGCTAATTTAGCCTGCGTTTCTTTGATCTTATCTTGAATGGCTTTTTGGCCAATTTCTTTTTGTTCTGCAGTTTGAGGCGCATTTCTATTTCCACCAGGTCTTTGTCCTCCACCTGGTCTTTGTCCTCCACCTGGTCCTTGATAACCACCACCTGGTCTTTGTCCTCCACCTTGTCCTTGGTAGCCGCCACCTGGTCTTTGTGATTGTGTTTGATTACCGCCTTGACCACCAGCCCCTTGTTGTGGGCCTTGAGGACCATGAGAAGGAATACGTTTACGTTTGCGTTTTTCCTCTTGACTCAATGGCTTAGGACGCGTATCGCTATTAATAGGTAAATCAATTTTACCCATTACTTTAGGACCTTCTAATTTTTTAGTAGCAATATTTTCAATTTTGCCATGTACATTTTCAGGTGATATAGAATGATCTACTGGAGCGCGCGTTGCTTTCACTGGCTTTGCTGCTGGCTCTTCTTTCTTTACTGTTTTTTTAGCAGGCGTTTCTATGGCTGGTTTTTCAACTGGCTCTTCTTTCTTTACTGTTTTTTTAGGTCGAGTAGAAGAATCTATTAAGGATAAATCTATTTTGTCAACTACTTTAGGAGACTCCACTTCAGGTGCCTCAATTTTAACAGTAGTTGGTTTCTCTACTTCTTTTTCTGCAGCCTTGCTGTCTTTAAGTTTTCCTCCTGCATCAGGTGCTTTCACATCTTCTGCTTTCAGTTCTGCTTTAACAGGTTTAGCTGCCTCTACTTCAACGACAACAGGTTTTTTTGCCTTGTCTTTATCGGCCACAGCATTTTTAGGAAGCTCTACATGGTCTGCTTTATCTCTAGCTACTTTATCGCTTTGAAATTCTGCTTGCAGAGAATAATACTGATCCTCAGTTAATTTAGCTGTTGGCTTAAGGTCGTCTTTAGGAAAACCTTTTTTCACTAAGAATTCAATCAAGGTATCTTGACCGATGTTGAATTCTTTAGCAGCTGCTAACAATCTTGGTAGTTTCAATTCTGACATTCTGTTGTTTTTTGTCCCGATAAATCATTGACTGTTTTCCCGGAACGATTCGCCTAATACAAATATACTTTCAAAAACCAAAGGTTATTCACCTTTATCAAATTCTTCTTGTAAGATTCGACGCACATCTGCAATCGTTTCTTTTTCTAAATCTGTTCTTTTTTCTAATTCTTCAGCACCTAGGTTTAATATGCTTCTTGCCGTATCACAACCCACACGCTTAAATTCATCAATAATCCATGTTTCAATCTCATCGCTAAATTCATCTAAGTCAATATCAAATTCATCCACAATTTCTTCGTCTTCACGGTAGACATCTAATTCATAACCAGTTAATTCAGAAGCTAATTTAATATTCACCCCTCTACGTCCAATGGCTAAAGAAACTTGATCTGCTTTCAAATACACTTCAGCGTGCATTTTTTCAGCGTCAATATTCATGTAACTAATTTTAGAAGGTGTTAAAGAACGTTGAATTAATAATTGAGTATTGGTAGTGAAATTAATTACATCAATATTTTCATTTTTCAATTCCCTTACAATACCATGAATACGACTTCCTTTCATACCTACGCAAGCACCTACTGGATCAATTCTATCATCGAACGACTCCACCGCTACTTTCGCACGCTCACCTGGCTCGCGTACAATTTTCTTAATGGTAATTAAACCATCGAAAATTTCTGGCACTTCTATTTCTAATAATTTGGCTAAGAATAAGGGGCTGGTTCTAGATAAGATAATGACAGGTGAATTATTTTTCATATCCACTCTAGCAATAACGGCTCTAATATTTTCTCCTTTCTTAAAAAAGTCTTGAGGAATTTGCTCCGACTTTGGAAGAATCAATTCATTGCCTTCTTCATCTAATAACAATACTTCTTTTTTCCATACTTGATAAATTTCAGCATTCATGATGTCTCCAATTCTATCAGAATATTTCTTTACTAAAGCATTTTTCTTCAAGTCATTGATACGAGAAGCTAATGTTTGCTTAGCCGCTAGGATGGCTCTTCTTCCGAAGTCCAAGATGTCTACTTCTTCTAATAAATCCTCTCCTACTTCATAGTCGGGTTGAATTTTAATAGCTTCAGAATAAGACACTTCTTCTAGAGGATTATCTACATCATCATCGTCTCTAATTTGACGACGGCGAATAATTTCTAAGTCACCTTTTTCAGCGTTTACGATAACGTCAAAATTTTCATCACTACCATATTTTTTTCTTAATAAGGTTTTGAAAACGTCTTCCACCACTTTCATCATGGTAGGACGGTCAATGCTTTCTGCGTCTTTAAACTCCTGAAAGGCTTCAATTAAATTTATACTTGCCATAACATAATTTTTTTTCAAGCTACTTGCTTGATGATTTGTTGGTTAAAATTGAACTTGAACGATTGTTGTTTTTATTTGATCAAAAGGAATTAATAAAGTTTGCACTGCTGCTTTTTTACCCTTTCCTTCTGTCCATTCTATTAATATGTCTTTCTCTGTTACTGTTTTTAAAATGCCTTCTTTAATGCTTTCATCCAAAAAGGTTACTTCCACCTTGCGACCCATATTTTTTACATACTGACGATTCAAGACTAAAGGCTCGTCGATACCAGGGGAAGAAACTTCTAAAGAGAAATCGCCTTCCGGAAACCATGCCGCTTCTTCCATAATGCGGTATAATTTCCTGTTAATAAAAGTGCACTTTTCAATAGGCAGGCCTTGGTCGCCGTCCAAGAATATTTTGATATTGTTGGTAGGCTTCACTTTCACCGAAACGCAGAAATAACTAGGCTCCTCTTTAAGAAGTTGTTCCAAAATTGGATTCACTAAGGCTATAATCTCGTTTGCTTGCATACATAAAAAAGAAGAAGGGAACGATTTCGTTCCCTTCACATTTTCTTCTATTCTACGCCAAAGGTAATAAAACAGGATGAAATATCCCAAAAATATTGGCAAGGACCTTATTTTTGCAGTATGATTAAGTTTATTATTTATGGAATATTGATTTACTTTTTGTACAAAGTAATCTTCCAAGTAGTATTGCCAGTAAGCAAAGGGGTGAAGTCGGTAAGACAGAATATGGAACAAATGCAGAAGCAGCAAGCAGAAGCTGTTAGAAATGCACAGAATAGTCATAATGCTGCTCACAATACAAACGCGCAAACAGCCCCCAAAGAAGCCCCAGTGGAAGCAGAATACATTGAATTTGAGGAAGTTAAAAAGAAATAAGGTTTCAAAAATTAGAGGGAAGAAACTAGAGCGAAGAATTAGAGCAAGAAATAAACTTGTATAGGGCCCTTATAAATAGGCGTCAATGTCCTTTTCCACCCTCATCCCCTCTTTTAAATGAAGTACTTTAAGCCCCACCGAGGCGGCGGCTAAAATATTGGGCTCATTGTCGTCTATAAATAGGGTTTCAGCTGGCAGTAAGCCCTCTTTCTCTAATATATAGCTAAAAGAAGCGGGGTCGGGTTTACGCATACCCATTTCATGAGAATAATAGGGCGTCTTAAATAGAGATACAAAAGGGTAGTTAGCTACCATGGTTTCAAACTCAGCTATAAAATGGTCGTGGTGAATTTGATTGGTATTGGAATATAAAAAAGTATTGTACTTGGTATTATTTTGCTGAATCCAATCAATGCTAGTTTTTCTAAAGCCTACTAATAAGGCGTTCCAGGCAAAATGAATTTGTTCATTTGTTAAAGGCAAATTTACTAGGGCTCTTACCCCTTCATAAAATGCCTGTTCATTTACAAAGCCCATTTCCAAATCTAAAAATAACTGGTGCGATTTATTCAAAGTAAAATGCTGGTCAATGTCTTCAATACCAATGGAGGTGAAAGCGGCATTCATTTTTTTAAAATCAATGTCGTATAAGACATTGCCTAAATCGAAGATTAAATTTTTAATAGCAGCCATTGATATGGGAATTTTTAAGAATAAATAGAGTGGTGAAGTTAAAGAAAGATTTTAATTAATTGTATATTTGAAAGATGGAACAAAGCTTGGCACATATTGCTGTTGTAGTTCGAGATTACGATGAAGCCATTGCGTATTATACAAGTATTTTAGGCTTTACCTTAATTGAAGACACCGTTTTATCTGAAACCAAAAGATGGGTAATGGTGCAACCCACTGGTGCTGAAAATGGTTGTATGTTACTTCTTGCCAAAGCAGCCACGCCTGAACAAGAAAAGTTTATAGGTTATCAAACCGGAGGTCGCGTATTTTTATTTTTATACACCGATAATTTTGAAAGAGATTATCAGAATTATATTTCCAAAGGGGTTGAATTTACCATTGCACCGCATGTGGAAGCATATGGAACCGTTGCGGTGTTTAAAGATTTTTATGGGAATCTTTGGGATTTGATTGAGCCTTCATAGCTGCTGCCATATGCTTACAAGCGGCGTCTCCCTTGCTCAATTCAGCGTGAATATTAGCTTTAGAAGCTTCGTCCCTGTTCTGGCTTAGTTTAAAAACATGTTGTAAATCACTCACTATTATATCAAAAGAATAAATGGCCTTCATATTTTGCTCCAGGTATTCTGCAGATAAATTTTTGACTTGTGTAGGCGCATCGGTATCTTTTTCAAAATGAAGTGTAAGCTTTTCTAATAAATTATATAAATGCTTTTCATCCTTGATTTCTAAACTTCCTTTGGCTTGCACCGACTGGTAATTCCATGTGCTTCCCATATTTTTTGTGGTATACCAATTGGCACTTACAAAGGCCGATGGCCCAGAAAAAATAACTAATACTTTATTATTATTTTCAAAAGCAATGGTATGTTCCTGCTTGCGCATAACATGACCGCTAATAATAATTTTATCTTCTTCAATTGTTAATAAAACAGGCACTTGTGTAGCCACCGGAAAGCCTTCTTGGCTAACACCACAAATAGTTACAAAGGGATTAGCTTGCATAAAGTCCAATACTTCTTGATGATCCTTGGCTTTAAAATGAGGTATATTATACATAGTTATTTATTAATCTTAGTTAATTTCTTATTCTTAGTTAAATTTATTTTACTTACTCAAAATATGAATTCATTATTAAATGGGAAGTTCGGTAGTTATTTTAATTTCATCCATTACAAATAGACTATTAATATGTGCCACCATGGGTAGCACGGCTAATCGTTCTTGATAAAATTTATTATACGATTCAACATCTTTGGTGACTAATTTTAAATAATAATCAAAACTGCCCGACACTAAACTACAAGAAATAATTTCCGGAAATTGTGCAATGGTTTTTTCAAATTCAGAAAAATGAGAACGGGTTTGTTTGTCTAAAGTTACTTGGCAGTGTACCACTAAGCCAAGGTCTAATTTTTTTCTATCCAACAGGGTTACATAATGTAGAATATAACCTTCCGCTTCTAGTCTTTTAATACGGTCATGTGTAGGACTTAGTGATAAATTTATGGCAGCGCTAATGTCTTTTAATTTAGCTAGGGCATCCTTTTGTAAAATGCGTAATATAGATTGGTCAATAGCGTCAAGTGCCATAGAGAAATAATTTCTGTTTTTACTTTAATTTCTAGTGTAAAGAACGTTATTTTATGCTATTTAGCCAAATAAACAAGATATTTTACTGAATATTTACAATATTAAATGAATATTTTCTTTTAATAGATATTTGTACAGAAATAAAAATAAAAAATCATGGTTATAGGAGTTCCTAAAGAAATTAAGATTCAAGAGTACAGAGTGGGTTTAACGCCAGAAGGTGTAGATGCACTTACAAGACAAGGTCATACAGTGAATGTTGAAACCAAGGCAGGTCTTGGCTCAGGATTTTCTGATGAGGCTTATACAAAAGCGGGTGCCACTATTTTAGCGACTGCTAAAGAAGTATACGAGATTACTGAAATGATTATTAAAGTAAAAGAACCACTTGCTGCAGAATTTCCTCTAATCAAACCAGGTCAAATTTTATTTACTTATTTCCACTTTGCAGCCTCTAAAGAATTAACCGACGCGATGATGAAATCGCATGCAGTTTGTATTGCTTATGAGACAGTGGAATTACCAGACGGTTCATTACCCTTATTAGTACCTATGTCGGAAGTGGCAGGAAGAATGGCTGTGAATGTGGGTGCTTATTATTTAGGCAAACCATTTGGAGGTAAAGGAAAATTATTAGGAGGTGTACCAGGTGTGAAACCAGCGGAAGTATTAATTATAGGGGGTGGTATTGTAGGAACCCAGGCCGCTAAAATGGCTGCAGGTTTAGGTGCCCATGTTACTATTATGGATACCAACTTAACACGCTTAAGATATTTATCGGACGTCATGCCAGCGAATGTAGTTACGCAGTATTCAACCTTAATGGCTATTCAAGAAAAATTACCTACTGTTGATTTAGTCATTGGTGCTGTATTATTACATGGTGCCAAAGCGCCTCATTTAATTAAGAAAGTGGATTTAGCTTTAATGGAAGCAGGCACAGTGGTGGTGGATGTTGCTGTTGACCAAGGAGGTTGTATTGAAACTTGCAAACCCACAACGCATGAGAACCCTGTGTACATGGAGCAAAATATTTTGCATTACTGTGTGGCCAATATGCCAGGAGCAGTACCACAAACTTCTACACGCGCACTTACACAAGCTACTTTACCTTATGCCATTGCTATTGCCAACAAAGGATGGGAGAAAGCATGTGTTGAAAATGCAGCTTTAGCAAAAGGATTAAATATTAAAGCAGGAAAAATTTTACATAAAGGCGTAGCCGACGCTTTCAACGCATAGTATTCATATGGGTTTGATAATGGAAAGCCTGGTCCTTCAAAAGACTGGGCTTTTTTAGTGTATGAGCTTTTTTATGTATGATCTTAATCAGTTTCTAAAAAATAGTTTGTAAATTATTTGTCACATCCATTATTAATCGTAATTTTACGATTAATAAGAAACTATGACACCCTATACAGAAAAAGATGAACAAATAGCATTGCTTGCCAAAGCAATAGGACACCCAGCCAGGGTTGCCATTATTCGTTTACTACTTAAAAAACAAACCTGTATTTGTGGAGATATTGTAGACGAATTACCCCTTTCACAAAGCACTGTTTCGCAACATTTAAAAGAATTAAAAGAAGCGGGATTGATACAGGGAGAAATTACAGGTGTAAAAACATGTTATTGTATTAATGAGGCGAACTGGAAAAAAATAGGAAAGCTATTTGATGGCTTATTTACTACTAGCTACAAAGCAAAAACTTGTTGTTAACAATATAAAATGGAAACTATGAAAACAGAATTAGAATTAAAAGAAATCGTAAAAGCAAAATACAGTGAGATTGCTTTACAGGACAAAGAGACCAATATGTCTTCTTGTTGTGGTGCAGGCGGTTGCAGTGCAGAAATATACAATATCATGTCAGACGACTATACTAAACTACCTGGCTATGTGGAAGGTGCCGATTTAGGATTAGGATGCGGGTTACCTACCGAGTTTGCTAAAATAAAAGAAGGTGATGTGGTAGTAGATTTAGGATCGGGTGCGGGCAATGATTGTTTTGTAGCAAGAAGAAGCACAGGGGCTACTGGCAAAGTTATTGGCATTGATTTTACACCCGCCATGATAGAAAAGGCGCGTGCCAATGCAGAAAAAATGGGTTACCATAATGTTGAATTTAGACAAGGCGATATTGAAAATATGCCCATCACTTCCAATATTGCAGATGTAGTGGTTAGTAATTGTGTACTCAACCTAGTGCCTAATAAACACGCTGTTATTCAAGATATATTTAGAGTCTTAAAACCAGGCGGTCATTTTAGTATCTCTGACGTGGTACTAGTAGGTGCACTGCCAGAAGGGATAAGAAATGCTGCAGAAATGTATGCGGGTTGTGTGTCTGGTGCTATTCAAAAACAAGTGTATATGGAATTAATACATGCGAATGGATTTGAAAATGTAACTATTCAAAAAGAAAAAGCCATTATTATACCAGATGATATTTTAATGAATTATTTAAACCCTGCAGAAATTGCTGCTTTTAAAGCATCTCAAATGGGTATATTTTCTGTAACTGTTTTTGCTCAAAAACCAAAAGCTGCCTGTGTGCCTGGTGCAGGGTGTTGCTAAGAAAATTGAACAATACATAACGGGGGAATTATTCGTATTAAAATAATCTTTAAGAAATACTTTTAAAATATATAAAAATTCTAGTATGAAAAATATTTTAGTATTATGTACAGGCAATAGTTGCAGAAGTCAAATAGCCCATGGGTTTTTAGCATCTATGACTTCGGGCACAGCCAATGTATATTCTGCAGGCGTGGAAACGCATGGTGTGAACCCAAAGGCTATTGATACAATGAAAGAAATAGGTATTGATATTGGAGACCATACCTCAAATAATATCACAGAATACTTTGGTGTTGCTTTTGATTACGTGATTACCGTATGCGATAATGCTAAAGAACGCTGCCCTTATTTTCCGACTAAGGCCATTAAATTACATTATAATTTTCCAGATCCTGCCAAAGCGGTTGGTACAGAAGATGAAATAAATGAACAGTTTAGAGCAGTAAGAAGTTTAATTAAAGATTACTGCGAAAAATTTGTAGAAGAGTATATAAACCAATAAGAAAAATATATAAAGTAGAATAATTAAATTAATTATTCTTGGCTCCATTATCTACCCAACAAAGAATTGCATTTTTATCGGCTATAGCTAAGGCTTTATCCTTAGGCATTCTACCTGTTGAAATAGAGGCTCTAATTTGACTAGCATTATCATGTATAACCTGAAAATTATTTAATGACGCTGCGTTGGGCCCGTCATGACAACCACTCAAATTACAAGTGCTATTGAATAAGGGTAAGATAGTTTTACTAAAGCTTGTATTGGCATCACAGCTAGCCACAACAGGATTAATATCAGTTGAACTTTTTGAACAAGCAATTACCACTAGCGTAAATGTGACCGCCATTAAATAAAACAGATAAGATCTAATTTTCATAACTATTTATTTTAAGAAAAAAAAAGCGTCCCGTTTTTCGGGACGCTTTTGTATATGTAATCTAACAACTTTTTAAATACTAGCTTATTTCCATATTGTCCAACCTTTCCACCATGTTTGATTTGTACCTGATGGGGCAACTGCTCCTCTAAATGTAGCTGTCTTATCAAAGAAAGCATTTTGTAATTTAGAATCAGCGAAGCTACCGTTTATTTTATAGTCCAATGAAGTATTCAAACCTAGAATACCATAAGTTGCGCTTAAGCTTCCAGATGTTCCAGGACCTGCACTTGCATAAGGAGTAAAGTCAGGATTTAAATAGTTAAACGGTTGAATGATTTTCATAATATTCGCATCTGCAGAACTTAATATAGTATTATTATAAAAAGGAGTAGAGAAAATAGTTAAAACATCGTCTGTAGTAGTAGTTTGTCCACTTTTACCAATATATACTAAATCAACTGTGTTACCCGCTAAGGTTATATTTTTTAATCTAACAGTGCTATCCACTAAATTCTTATAAGTAGAACCATTAGTAGTTACTTTAGACTCATCAATTGTAATACCTCTAGGCCATCCTGCGATGATAGTATTTTGAATAGAGATACCAGAGTTTCTTCTAATTTGAGCACCTGCATAGAATAAGTTATTTCCTTTTCCATAAACTGGGTGAATTCTTGGACCAATAGCTGTCATATTTGAAAATACTGCTGTAGTTTTTGGAGAGAAATGTGAAATGTTTACATTCGGTATATTCTATAAGAATTTTGAAAATCCTATTGAAAGTGTATACCAGGAAGGTTCTGGAGGTTCAAGCTTGTTCTCTTTCGTGGTTATTAATTAGGGATTGAATATGAAAAATCAGTAGTTGAGGTTAGCCCAGATGGCAATATTATTGTATCTTGTACAGTTTTGTTTTTGTATCCTACATAGGTTAAAACAAGCGTATAGTTTTTAGCTACATCAATGGTAAAACTATAACGACCTTCAATGTCTGTTTTTGAAACCTGTGTTTTATCTGATTTTAAAGTAAGGGAAACACTAGCAAGTGCTTCGTTTTTTGCACTAGTAATTTTACCAGTTAATTTAGCTTTTTGAGCTTGAGCTATAGATGCAATTGCGATAAATCCAATGAGTATTAATAACCTTTTCACAGTATAAATATTTATACCGCAAAGTTTAGAATCCAATGTTACCTTAATGTAAACTTAATATTAACTCTAAGAAAATAATCAGTAAAACTAAATATTACATAAACTATTGAAAATCAATGGCAATAATGGTATCAGGTCCAGTCAAGGCTAGCCCATCTGTATCAATAAGCACCCCATTATTCCTAATATTAAATGCAAGGCTAGTATTTGAACCCATTAAACTTACTTTTTTAGCATTGAAATTTCCTGGAATAAATAATCCCGATTGATTTCTTTGCTTAAATAAATGCACATAAATATGTTTGGCGTCCTGCGTAGTGACCCCCCAAGTTTGTGGGCCTAAAGGACCCCCTCTTGTACCATATATACTAGCTCCATATTGCTTTATCCATTTGCCTACTAATGCTAGGGTATCTCTACATTCAACTTGTATTTCGCCATTGGGCATGGGCCCTACATTTAATAATAAATTTGAATTGCGACCAGCAGCACCCACTAGTGTTTGAATAATATTATTATAGGTTTTATAATTGCGGTCATTAATTTTGAAACCCCAAGAATCATTCATAGTAATACAAGACTCTATAGGTAAACTAGAAGCCGTTTGAAAACTTAAGCCAGAACTATTTTGTCCAGGCAAGTCTTGCTCAAACATTTGAAAGTCTTCGCCAGGTATAGGGTCAAGGTGATGATTATTCCCAATCATACATGCAGGTTGTAGTTTATGAATTAAACTATAAATTTCATCATACTTCCAATTCAAACGTGAGCTTCTATCCCTTGAACCTTCTGGGTTGGTTTGATCCCAATGTCCATCAAACCAAATACAAGATATATCGCCATAGTTAGTAAGTAGCTCTGTTAATTGACCCTTCATGAACTTTAAATAAGAATCGTAATTGCTCTTAGCAGTTCTTCCCGATTTTTTTCCTGTTCTACCTGTTTCATAAGGGTAGTCGTCTCTAGTCCAATCCAATAAAGAATAATAAAACCCTAATTTAATACCTTGCTTTTTACATTCTGCAGCCAATAGCTTTAAAGGGTCTTGTTTATAATGCGTGTTGGTAATTTTCCAATCGGATTGTTTAGTGTCCCAATTAGAAAAGCCATCATGATGTCTTGTAATAAGTACAATATATTTCATGCCTGCGTTCTTCGCCGTGCTCACCCATTTAGCCGCATCAAAATCAACTGGGTTAAATACTTTAGTTAGTTTTTTATAATCGTCTTTGTTAATTTCTTTATTATTCATGACCCACTCACCATCGCTAAGCGCACTGAAAGCGCCCCAGTGTATAAACATGCCAAACTTATTGTCCTGGAAATTTGCTCTTGCAGCAATATTTGCCTTAGTGGGAATATAGGTTTGCGCTTGAGCAGACAAAACCAATAGACAAAGTATGGACAAAAAATAATTTTTCATAATTGAAAATTAAAGAATAAAAATAACGTTATTGAAATATTGTCAAATAAATATTGTCGAAATAATGTTACAGTTGCAATAACATTTTTGAATGGCTTTTTAATCTAAATGAAAAACGCTGTGTAAGTCGCTAGTGCCTTTAAAATTTACATCTAGGTCTTTAATAATGCCGTCTTTTACATCATATACCCAACCATGAAGGTGCAAAGGCTGTTCTCTTTTCCATGCATTTTGAACAATGGAAGTTTTTCCTAAGTCTTGTACTTGTTCAATGACATTTAATTCCACTAATCTATCGGCTCTTTGTTTTTTATCTTTTATGCCGTCTAATTCTTTAAAATGCAAACGATATACATCCTTAATATGTCTTAACCAGTTATCAATTAATCCAAACTGCTTGTTTTCCATTGCAGCTAAAACTCCTCCACAACCATAGTGACCACAAACTATTATATGTTTTACTTTCAACACTTCTACTGCGTAAGAAAGTACACTTAGCATATTCATATCGCTATGAATAACCATATTGGCAATATTGCGATGCACAAAAATATCACCAGGCGATGTTCCTGTAATTTGATTCGCAGGCACACGACTATCGGAACAGCCTATCCATAAATATTCCGGATTTTGACTATTCGCCAATTTCTCAAAGTAAACAGGGTCAATCGCTAATTGATCTGCTACCCACTTCTTATTGTTTTCTAGTAGTTTATTATATGATTTTTCCATACAGTATAAAATTAGGCAATATTTTGGATTTTGTTTAAAGTTTAAACAGCAATTACCTAGCCCTTTATGCTATTTAACTTATTTTTATTAGATGAATATACTCATTGAGATATTGGGTTGGATAGGCTCTTTATTAATAGTAGGTTCCTATGCGCTCAATATAACAGGCAGGCTAGCGGCTACAAGTAAAATATATGTTTTAGCTAATATCATTGGGGGTTTATTTTTTGTAGTAAATACTTACTTCCATCAGGCCTACCCTTCTATGTTTGTAAATATTGTTTGGGTCATTATTGCCATTGTAATGCTTAGTAAAAAAGATAAAAGTAAAGAAGCTGACAGTAAATCCTGACCTAAATTAACTATAGAAATAGTTTGTTGTTAATGCAAATGAAAAAAATAAGTGCACATTTATTATTTATATTGAAATGGTTATTCATTATTATTATGACGGCAGGTATAGTAGGCTCTGCTACTGCATGGTTTTTAATTGCATTAGACTATCTTACCCTATGGCGAAGTTATCATATATGGATAGTAAATTTCTTACCCTTAATTGGTTTAGGTATTGGTTATGCTTACCATTACTTTGGAACAGCTGTTCAAAAAGGAAACAATTTAATTTTAGAAACACATCAAGCTGAAGAAACTACAAGCAGTACTAGTACTAAAAGTTCTTCTACTAAAACTATTCCCTTATTAATGGCGCCACTTGTTTTTATAAGTACTTTACTAACACATGTAGGCGGAGGTTCTGCAGGTAGAGAAGGAACAGCGGTGCAAATGGGCGGTGCTATTGCAGATCAATTCTCGAGTATATTTAAATTAACAGCTGCTGAAAGAAAAACTATATTAATAATGGGTGTGAGTGCAGGCTTTGCTGCAGTGTTTGGCACACCATGGGCAGCTGCGGTTTTTGCTTTAGAAATTATGAGTTTTAAAAAAATAAAATTTGAAAATATTATTCCCAGTTTTTTAGCTGCCTTTGGTGCACACTATATTTGTTTAGTATGGATGGTAAAACATACCGTATATAGCATTGATATAATTCCAAGTATTACAGTAAGTACAATAAGTTGGACCATGCTAGCAGGTCTTATTTTTGGATTAACCGCAATTCTATTTATTTATACAGGAAAAATTTTTGAAGGGCTTTTTGCAAAAATAAAATTTGAACCTATGCGCCCTTTTATTGGAGGTATTATTATTGCTTTATTTATTGTAGTGGCTAATTCCACCAAATATATTGGACTAGGTATTCCCTCCATTATTGATGCATTTATAAGCCCTGCTGGCAATTTTGATTTTGCTTTAAAAATTTTATTAACCAGCCTTACTTTGAGTGCAGGCTTCAAAGGTGGGGAAGTAACCCCTTTATTTTTTATAGGGGCTACACTAGGTAATATACTTATTTGGTTTATACCACTACCTATGGCCTTACTAGCTGGAATGGGCTTTGTGGCTGTATTTGCGGGGGCTACACATTGTGTCATTGCCTCCATTATTATGGGTATGGAGCTATTTGGAATACAAGCTGGCATGTATGTGGGGCTTGCAAGTACGGTGGCATATTTCGCTTCTGGAATGAATGGCATTTATAGTGCTAAACTTAAAATTGGCGCTAAATATGATTTATACAATTATATTTTAAAAACTAGAAAATTATAAAAATGGTTGAAATAGTGCGTGTAAAAAATGATACAGAAATTGAAGGCATTCGTTTATTACAAAAAGAAAATTTAAAAAAATTAATTAGCGCTGAAGAAGCAGCTAAAGAAGGTTTTGTCACAGCAGAATATAGTTTTGAATTTTTAAAACAAATGAATACTGCCAGCCCATCTGTTATAGTAAAAGATGGCGATAAGGTAGTTGGCTATGCGATGGTGGCGGTAAAATCTATTTATGGAGGGCACCCTTTATTAGATAGTTTATTTGACGAGACAGATAAACTAAGCTTTAACAATAAGCCATTAAAAGAAACCAATTATGTTTTAGTAGGGCAATTATGTGTAGGTAAAAATTATCGTGGTCAAGGACTGGTTCCAAAAATGTATGGCTTTTTTAAAACTGAATTACAAAAAGAATTTACTTATTGTATTACCGATGTAGCACAGGACAATCCAAGATCTATTAAAGCGCATATAAAAACAGGCTTTGAAATTATTCATACCATTGGCTATGGTGGCGCTTCTTGGGATATAGTATTATGGGATTGGAATAAAAAGTAATAAACTAATGAAAATTATTTTACATAATATTCATTAAGTAAGCCGTTATTATTTACATTAGATAATTTAATGTATTTGAAATACCCATTCTTTAGTCACGCGATACTGGTCTTGTTAAACAAGTAGGACCTCCACCTCCTTTCACACTAATTTCTGCACCTTCGTATTCAATCACTTTACAACCTGCGGCTTCTAATCGAGCCTTCGTAATGGGGTTACCCTTTACCATTAAACAAATACGAGGTGCGAGAGCAAGTACATTACAGCCCATGCTATCGAATTCAGCTTCTGGCACTTCTACTAATTCAAAGCCTCTTGCAATTAATTCATTTCTAAATACAATAGGAATTAAAGGAGAATACACCACTGCTATATTATTGGCCACAGGGCTTAATACCGACATTAAATGAAAAACATCAGATGGGCCTCTATAATGTGGCATCGGAACAACTATTACTTCCACGCCTAATGGCTTTAATAAGGCGCTTACTTGTTTAATACCTTCTTCATTGGTTCTATAGGTATGGCCTACTGCCAAGGTTTTAGCATCTAACCACGCAACATCTCCTCCTTCAATGGTTCCTGGTGCTTGTATCACGCCTAAGACTGAAATACCAGCAGCTTCATAAGCCTTTTGTTGGGCCAAGGGTTCATGCTTTCTTCCTTCCTTACCCATATTGCAAATAATCATACCCTTATTTGTAGCAATCGCCGCATCTCTGCAATAAATAGAATCCATATTCACTGAAGCGTCTTCAGGAAAATAAAAAATCTGCGCTCCACTTTCATTTAAAATTTTTTCAAAAGCATCGAACTCTTCAAGTGCTTTATCAATATTTGGTTTGCCTAAATAGTTCAAGGCTTCCCAATACTTGGTAATGTGTTCATCGTTTATAAAGGCAGCAGATGCTTTTTTAATAAATAAAGAATTGAGTTTTCCTGATTCTGAATGCGATGACATGAGCGGAATTTAATGCGGTAAAATAATATTATGAATAGTATTATGGATACTGTTATGAATGAAGTTAAACTTTATCTCTTTTCCAAACAGCAAATACATAAATAGGAACAGAGGACATGGTTAAGAAAAAGCCCCAGAATACAGTTTCCTGTCCAAGACCTATTATTAGCCATAAACAAAATATAAAAGTGAGTGTGGCTAATAAAATAGCCATGGATAAATTTTTGCTTGACTTAAAGGGTAATTTAAATCGCATAATTAAATAAGAGGCAGTACAAAAAATATAAGGAATTAAAATTGTAGAAGTAGTCATTAGCATTAAAAATTTAAACTGCTCTACTAATGCCTTGGTATAATTCATACTCATTAATATAGAAATAAATACACTTGAAATAACCACTCCTAAAACGGGTACGCCTTTTGCATTCAACTTCATAAAAACGGCAGGAAATAATTTATCCTTCGCAATGGCAAAAGGTAATTGACCTTGTATTAATATATAACCATTCAAAGCCCCAAAGGCAGCAATAGCCACCCCTGCGCTCACCCAGTACTCGGCCCCATGGCCCCAAATTAGCACTGCCGCGTCGGCAAAAGGTGTTACACTATTTTTTAATTGGGCTGCTGGAATCATACCCATTATGCTTACTGTACTTAATATATATACCACAGTGGCAATAAGGGTTCCTAATGTTGTAGCTCTTGCAACAGTTGCTGCTGAATTAGTCACACTGCCCGAAGGAATGGTGGCACATTCAATACCTAAAAAAGCAAAAAAGGTTAAAGTGGTAGTGGCTGTGATAGCAGCAATGGTGGAAATTCCACTTGAATTAAAGGGCAAGAAATTTTCCCATTGAATATAAAATAAACCTACCACGCCAATTAATATAATGGGTAGAATTTTTAAAATAGTGGTAATTAATTGTACCACCCCAGAAGTAAATATACCTAAAGAATTAATCCAAGTTAAAAACCAAATAGTAGCAAGGCCTGTAAAAATAGCTAGAAGCGAATTGGTGGCTAATGCTGGAATAAAAGTACTAAGCGCACTAATAAAAGAAACTGTGATAGCGGCATTGGTACACCATGTAGAAACTAAATACCCCCAGGCAACTAGAAAGCCTGCAAAATCGCCTAAACCTTTTTGAGAATAAGCATAAGGACCTCCATTGGCAGCTGGTAATAAATTACTTAAATGTGCAAATACTTTTGAAAGTAAAAAAGCACCCATAGCCGAGCAAACCCAGCCTATTAAACTAATACCTCCAAAACTAGCCAGTGTAGCAGGCATCATAAATACACCGGCACCAATCATATTGCCTACTACTAAAGAAGTACTAGTCCATAAACCCAATTTTTTATCTGCTGCTTGCATTACTAAATATACCTATTAATAATGTTTTCTATTAATTCTTGTTGACCGCTTATTGTATTAGGTTCACCATTCTCTAGGGCATAGGCTCTTAAGTCCTCTAAACTTAATTTGCCTTGTTCAAAGTCCTTGCCTTTGCCTGCATCAAAAGAAGCATATCTAGTAGAGCGAATTTTTGTATACTCCGATTTTTGTAAAATTGTATCTGCTGTAATTAAGGCACGAGCAAATGTATCTATGCCTCCAATATGTGCATGAAATAAATCGGCAGGGTCGGTGGAGTTTCTTCTACGCTTAGCATCAAAATTAATTCCGCCTCCTTGGAAGCCACCTGCTTCTACAATAATAAGCATGGACTCTACTAGCTCATTAATATTAGTGGGAAACTGATCGGTATCCCATCCGTTTTGATAATCTCCTCTATTGGCGTCCATACTACCTAACATACCCGCATCCACAGCAACTTGTAATTCATGTTGAAAGGTATGACCAGCAAGGGTGGCGTGATTCACTTCAATATTTAATTTGAAATCGTTTAGTAAATCATATTGACGCAAGAAACCTATGACTGTTTCGCTATCATAATCGTATTGATGCTTTGTAGGTTCACATGGTTTAGGCTCAATAAAAAAAGTTCCTTTAAAACCATTTTTCCTTGCATAGTCTTTGGCTGTATGTAAGAACTTAGCCAAATGTTCTTTCTCTCTTTTCATATTGGTATTTAGAAGCGACATATAGCCTTCTCTTCCACCCCAGAATACATAGTTCTCTCCGCCTAGTGCAATGGTGGCATCTAGTGCGCCTTTTACTTGTGCCGCTGCATGTGATAATACATGAAAATCGGGGTTGGTAGAAGCCCCATTCATATAACGCTTATTACTAAACACATTAGCCGTGCCCCATAATAATTTTACCCCACTGGCTTTTTGTTTTTCTTTTAAATAAGCAGTAAGTGCTTGTAAGCGACTATCGTTTTCATTAATATCATTGGTATAGTCTACTACATCCACATCATGAAAGCAATAATAAGGAAGGCCCAATTTGGTAATAAATTCAAAAGCTGCATCGGCTTTATCTTTAGCGCGTGCTATAGCATCTTGTTTTTCATTCCAAGGATAAATATGTGTAGGTTCTCCAAAGGGATCTCCCCCATTACCTACAAAACTATGCCAATAGGCTACCGCAAAACGTAACCAATCTTTCATAGGTTTACCCGCTACTAGTTTGCTTTCATCATACCAATGATAGCATAATGGGTTATCGCTGTGTAAGCCTTCGTATTTAATTGGTCCAATGCCTTTAAAAAATTCTTTTTCTCCAAGTAGTAATGACATAAAATAGAGTATTAAAGTTTATAAAATATTTGTTTGTGTTCTATTGATTAATATGTTGATGGATATTATCATTTTTATTTTTTAAGGAATTCAATATTTTGATTACCTATTAGGTTTCCTATTTTTTAAGATTTTAAAATTCAATATTCTTATATAAATTTTGCTAGATTATTTTTCCAATTTTCATAAAGTAAATTATACTGGTCTGTTTCAGAAGGCTCTATGCGTTGAATAGGCTTTGTATCTGCAAAAGCTTCTTTTAATTCTTTATAAATGCCCGCGCCTATACCTGCACCCAATGCCGCGCCCACACTGCCTTCTACATTGTACAAGGCTACAGGCACCCCTGTTGCATTCACAAAAGCATGTGTAAATACGGGGCTTAAAAATAAATTCGCCTGTCCTGCTTTAATCACAGAAGGTGCTAATTTATTTTCTCTCATAATATCTAGTCCGTATCTAAAAGCAAAGGCAATACCTTCTTGTGCTGCCTTATATATATGTGCTTCTGTATGTTTATTTAAATCAAGCCCTAGTATTTGAGCGCCTATAATTTTATTATTGAATATACGCTCTGCCCCATTTCCAAAAGGTAAAATACTTAAGCCATCACTACCCGCTGGAATACTTGTAGCCATTTCATTCATGGTAGTATAATTAGTACTAGCACCAATGTATTTTTTAACCCAACTATTTAATATGCCCGTGCCATTAATACATAATAGCATACCAATTCTATTTGTTGTACTTGTATGATTTACATGCGCAAAACTATTCACCCTTGACTGCATGTCAAAAGATAAAGTATTACCTACTCCATAAATAACTCCTGAAGTACCAGCTGTGGCTGCTACTTCGCCAGGTTCAAGCACATTTAAAGAAAGTGCATTATTGGGTTGGTCTCCTGCTTTATAACTAATAGGTATGCCCGCTTTTAATAATAAAGTATTTGCAATACTTGCACTTAGTGCACCATGGTTACTAAATACATTCCTCACTGTTGGAAAAATACGCTGCTCAAAACCAAAATAATTTAATACCTCTTTTGAAATACAATTGTTTTTAAAATCCCAGAATATACCTTCCGATAATGCTGATATGCTTGTAGTTACTTCTCCAGTGAGCATCATGGCAATAAAATCGCCAGGTAACATTATTGTATGAATTTGGGAATATACTTCCGGTTCATTTTCTTTTACCCAGGCTAGTTTAGCCGCTGTAAAATTGCCAGGAGAATTTAATAAATGGGAAAGACATTTTTCATGTCCAATTGTATCAAAGGCTTTTTTGCCATAGGGAACTGCCCTACTATCACACCAAATAATGCTATCTCTTAGGACCTTTTTATTTTTATCCACTAATACTAGCCCATGCATTTGATAGGCAATGCCAATAGCTGAAACATCGTTAGCATTATAGGAAGGAAGGGCAAGCTTAGCTGCCTTATGTAGCTTTAAAATACCTGCTTGAACCTGCTCCCACCAAATTATAGGGGATTGTTCTGCCCAGCCATTTTGATGAGAGATAATGGTATTTTCAGTATCTGGATAAGACACCGTTAGCATACATTTCTGTGTAGCTGCTTCTACTAGAGAAACCTTAATAAAGGAAGTGCCAATATCAATGCCTAGTAAATACATATAGGGTTTGCTTACTATCTAAAACTAAGAAATAGTTACCTGTTTTTGGCATATAAATTTAAAAAATAGGCATAAAAAAACTGCCCCCAAATTGGGGGCAGTTTATATCTTAATCTAAATTCTTAATTAGAAATTAGGATTCTTAATAGCTACGCTAGTAGCAGATGGAGCGTTTAACTCAAACTCATCACCAGGTACATCCCAATAGTCCATGTAGTTGTAGTTGATAGTTGCGTTCGTCCAAACAACTTCTTTAATATCAAATACAGTACAACCATAACGACCACCACCGTTAGCAATTGGATAAGTCCAACCCCAACGTCTTGCATCGTAGAAAGATAATCCACGGAAAGCAAGAGCGACTCTTCTTTCTTTAGTTAATAAAGTTAAAGCGTCTGTCTTAGTTAGAGCAGATGCAGCAGCTAAGCCAGCACCTTGGTAAGTTCTAACAGCATCTATAAATCCTAAACCAGTAGCAATATTACCCAATTGGATATTTGCTTCTGCTTGCATCATAGCATTCTCTTCGTAGCTAGCAGCAATAATTAATTCATATTTGCCTACGTTCTTAGTACCATAAGAGTAAACACCTGCAATAGTTCCACCACCAGGTAAATCGGTAGTTTGCCAATTAGGATTTAAACTCCATCTTGTACCAAAGCTAAAACCATGTGTAAATTGGTAACCTTCTTTGAAGTTACTTTCCTTACGCTTGTCATTTGTAGCAAATTCTTGAACAAAACGCTCACTAATTTTAAAAGTACCGCCACTTGCTTTGTTAGTAGTTAAGGCTGAAGCAGAACCGCCGTATATTCCAAACCAGCTATTCAAATCTGAAGTACGACCAGTTAATACATAGTCTGAGCTCTTCACACCATTAGCTGTTAAAGTTAAAACTGTATTCCAATCGGCAGTTGACATTACACCAGTGAAAGCATTTTTTGAAATTGAAACACCCGCTACTCCATTTACAAAAGTTGACATTTTATTTAATAAAATGTTACGTGCTTTTAAAGTATTGACGTTTCTAGCCCACATTTCTTTTGTCATCAATTGACCATTACCTACTTGGCTAGATGCAGGAATTAATTTTCCTAAAGTAGCAGTGTAGTCTGCAGTATTAGAAGCAGCCCCTAATGTAGTTACAGCTAAATCATAGTAGTAATTAGAACGTGCAATAACCGCATCGTGAGATACATAATTATTACTTGTTATACCTGCACTATCAGTAATAATACCAGCATAATACATTGTTCCAATTTGAGCATAAGCCCATCCTTTCCAGAAATATGACCAAGCTTTAATAGTAGCAATTTTAGTTGCTTTATCGCCAGTGTATGTAACCTTGTCTGCTAAAGCAATAACGTTATTACAAGCTTGTTGCATAGCATACATATTCATCCACTCATACATCAAGGCATTATTACCTTGAGCTGTAGCCGCTCTTGAATTAAAAGCGCGGATAATGGATGGGTTTGGAGAAGGATTGGTTAAAGTTACGGTTGAGCTTAATTTAATTGACTCTGGAGAAGGAAGTGTAGTGATTTGGTTGTTAGAACCTTCACCACCACCAATAATATCTCCCATTTCCTCATGGTAACCTCTTGGTAAAGAGAAGTAGCTATCACCTAGCCATCCATCACCATAGCTTAACCCATTTAAATAGATGCCACCTTGAGCTAGCTTTGTTAAGCCATTCTCTTCGGTAACGTTACCACCCAATGTTGGTGAATTTGGATTACCAACTTCTAAATCTTTTTTACAGCTAGTCGACAACATGACTAATGCTGCGAAAAAGCCTAAGTAAAGTATTTTTATTTTATTCATGACTATTATTTTTTATTTTTTTTGGATTAGAAACCTATGTTTAAACCAATTTGATATGATTTAGTATTGGGTATAGTACTGTGGTCAATTCCTCTATCGAAAGAAGAGTTAACTGAACCAGAACTAATCTCAGGATCCATACCAGTATACTTAGTCCAAGTCATGATATTACGTCCTGTAAATACTAATTGTAGTTTTCTAAATTTCTTGAAGGTATTTGTCTTCGCTAAATCAATACTTAAAGAAACGTTTCTTAATCTTACGAAAGAAGCGTCTTCTAAGAAGTAGTCTTTAGTTACGTTATTACCTACACCACGCGTAGAACCCCATAATGCATAGTAGAAACTACCATGATAAGCAGTCCAAGCAGCTGGAGTGAAACCAGGAATATTAACTACTTTATCAAAGTCATTGCTAATACCATCACGGTACATCCACTCTTTAGTTTGGTTATATATATGAGCGCCATTGATCCAATCAAATTGGAAATTCAAGTTGATGAAATCCTTGTAAGTGATGTTATTAATAAATGACATATTGAACTTAGGGCTAGGATCTCCTAATGGTAATTGCTCAGAACCCATCATGATGCCTTTAGTAGCAGTATCTACTACTACATTACCACCATATACTGGATCTACAACTACTACATATCTTCCAGAAGCCTTCATAGCGTCTGTGAAATAAGGAGTACCATTAGTACGTGTTTGATCTAAGCTTCTAACAGTTGCATAAGCAAAGATTTGTCCAATTGGCTTTCCACCCACTAACACGACGTTAGTAGAACCAGCAGAAGAAGTCAAAGGAATAGTTGCACCACCTTTGATTGCATCAATCATAGAAACTTGCGATCCGTAGTTAGTAGTGAAATCCCAATTTAAATTCTTAGAAGAGAAAATTGGCATATTTAATGAGAACTGAGTACCATGTGAACTCATGTCAATAGCATTATCTAAGATACCACTTGCACCAGTTGATAAAGGAACTGCAATGCTATAAATAACATCAGCAGAACTTCTTTTCCAATAAGTGAATGATCCATTGATAGACTTTAACCAATTTGAATTGCTGTTTGTATTAATAGTGAAATCTGTACCAAATTCAGTCTCTTTAGATACCTCCACATTTAAGTTAGGGTTTCTTGAAGGATTAGAGAATGCATAGGTAACATTGCTACCAATAGTTTGTTGGTTCAATACAGGATAACGATCGAAGGCACCTGGTTGAATACCCGCCTCACCATAAGCTGCTCTTAACTTGAAGAAAGGAACGATAGCTTGTAATTTACCTTTCCACCAATCCAAGTTAGATGGTAAGAAGTAAAGATCGGCATGAGGGAAAGTAAATGGTTTAGAACCTGCTCCAAATGTTGATGAGTAGTCAGATCTAATACCAGCCGTTAAACCTAAGTAGTTACTATAATCAAACTTTTGGTTCACCAAGAAACCATAGGTAACAAAAGGTACTCTATAGTCGGTATTGATTGCCTGTGTTTGAGTAGATGTAAAGTTAATAGGAGGCGCTAATGGTAATGAGTTACCATACATACCCACATAATGTTGATCTTGTTTTCTATGATCAAAACCAAATGAAGTATTAGTAGTCAAAGGAATTTTGAAGCCAAAGTCTTTTTCAAAATCGGTTCTAATGTTTACAGTACTTAAAAAGTTTTTGAAAGTACTTTTATAATCATAGCTGGTGATTTGACCTGTGTTATCATTTCCACCACCTGCCCAAGATTCCCAATAACTTCCGTTTTTTTCTTCTGACTGGTTTGGATAAATTACATAGTCGTTAAAGCTTCTATAGTTCAAACCATAATTAGCTTTAATGTCAACAAACTTGTTCACTTTATAAGTAGCTTCAAAGTTTTGAATAACGTCCACTTTATCTTCACGAGGAGTTTGATGAGTTGCTTGATAGAAAGGGTTGTAACCGTTTACACTTAAGAAACGACCATATTGGTTAGCTGGTCTTTGACCAGAAACTGGATCGATTGCTTTTAAGTCGAAGAAAGGTGAAGTGTTCAAGAAAGAATACACTTGACCATTTGTACCTAGAGAGTTACCATCAGTTCCACCAGAACCAAATCCTAAACCTACTGCCATTGTATTTTTTTGGTAAACTAATTGTGTAATTGAACGAACTTTAAAATTCTTGAATAATTCAGTACCAATATTTGCAGATAAGTTAGTACGTTCTAAATAACCATTTACATCGGTCATAATAGCCGTGTTCGTTTTGTTATTAGAAACTGAAATAGCGTAATCTGATTTATCAGAAGCACCAGAAATATTTAATGAATTGTTCCTTGTATTTCCTTGTTGGAACATTTGCTTGAAGTGATCATACCAAGGCACTGAAGCTGTATAAGGATAATGGTTATAGTTGTTTGGGTTTAAGATACCATAACGAGCAGCACCACCAAATTGGTAAGCAATACTCTGAGAAGAAGTACTAGCACCAACTCCTAAGATAGGATCTACTGCAATTACATTACCGCTAGTTCCCACTAATTCACCAGCAGCATTATGTAAATATGGATTTAATTTAGATTTATTGAAGTTACCTACGTTCAACAATTCATTCACAGCATAGCTAGATGAAAAGTTAATTTGAGTAGCACCTCTTTTACCTTTTTTAGAGAAAATTTGGATAACACCATTCGCACCTTGTGCACCATAGATTGAAGCTGATGCAGCACCTTGTACTACCTCGACTCTGTCTACGTTACTTAAATCTAATGATTGGATATCTGTAGAACGAATCTCGATACCATCTAACAAAATCATTGGTTTAGTACCACCTTGTACAGTGTTGATACCTCTTAAGACAATGTTTACTGGGTCACCTGGGTTACCAGATACTGAAGCAATTTGCGCACCTGGAATTTTACCTACCAAGGCTTGGTCGATAGAAGCAGAAGGAGCAGCAGGTAATTTGTCTGCAGTAATTGACTCAACAGAGATACCTAATTTTCTTTTACTTGTTGCCACACCAGAACCTGTTACAACTACCTCTGATAATGATTTCACATCAGTAGCTAATTTTACAGTTAGGTTTGCAGCAGCCGCTACAGTTTTTGATTCATATCCAAGAGCAGATACGACTAATGAAGCGCCATTGGCTGCTTTCACTGTGAATGATCCATCAGTGTTAACTGTTGCACCAGTTCTTGTACCTTTTACTTGAACAGAAGCTCCAGAAATTGGATCTCCTTTTTCATCAGTTACTTTACCATTAATGGTAAGGTTTTGGGCTAATGCAGTTCCTAAAAATAGGCACGATGCAAGTAGACTCCATAAGATTTTTTTTCTCATACTTTATTTGATTTTTGTTAAACTGAACTTGTCTAGTATATAAATCGAAACCAAATTTAATAAATAATTAACAATTAGCAAACAATTTGGTAACATTTTATTTTATTAGTCTATATTTTTTATAGACTAATTTCTAATTATTATATAAACAATTGATTATCTGTAGTTTATAAGAGATAAAAAATGAAAAAAAATTTAGCAATTTTTACAAACGAATGCTAGTTATTTTAGGGCTGGGTCGTTCTCTTTTTTAAGAAAATCGGCGGCAGAAAGTGAGCTCGATTCCCAGTTTAAAACTGCCTCATTCGGTACTTTTTCGATAGGTGTATGCCAGGAGCTAGAGGTTTCATTATAGGCTAAATTGGACTGGGAACTATAACAAGAAATTATGGACCATCTTGGGCTATTGGATAAGTTGGCTTCAGAACGGTGTAAGATATTACTATGAAAGAAAAGGGCATCCCCTGGTTCAATTTCAACATAGACTAAGTCCATGGTTTTCAATGCGTTATCCACCATGGTTTGGTCTGCCCCTACTTGTTCGCCTGCAAAACCATGGTTCACCCTGCCTAACTTATGAGAGCCTTTTATAACCTGAATACAACCATTTTCTTTATTGGCTTGGGTGAGTGCCACCATTACACTTACCAGCTGGTCGGGAAACATAAACTGGTTTTTATACCAGTAACCATAATCTTGATGCCATTCCCAAGCACCGCCCACTTTGGGCTCTTTTTGCATGAGTTTTGAATGAAAATGACAAACCGGTGCGTTGCTGTCCATTAAATTAGCCACCGAATCCACCATTTTCTCAGATCTGGTTAAATAACCAAAAACATCATTGCCTGGTGTGAACCATAAAGAGAGTCTGGTTTTCTTACCAGTTTGATCGTTTAAGTCCAAGGCATTCTTCTCCATAGCCTTATCCCGCAAGGCAGTGGAATACATTTTATCTACTTCTTGTGTAGAACAAAAATTTTTAACAATGATATAGCCATCTCTTTGGTAGGCTGCAATTTGTTCTGGTGTTAACAATGAAGGCATATGATAAAATTTATAAAATGATTATGTAAGAAGTAATTGTAATTAAGTTGTAGAATATTCTAATGAAGTAGTTGAATCAACAGTAGTAATGAAAAAAGTTTTCATCTCTAAATATACAAAAACTTTATAAAGGAAATAATTAGTGCAGCTATTTTTTTATTTATATTGAGGAGTCAAAAAATTTTAAAAAACGAAAAATGAAAATAACGAAAGAAGCAGTGGAGCTTGCAGCAAAAACTATTCAACCTTATATTCACCGTACACCTGTACTTACTAATAAAAGTATTAATGAATTAACAGGTATTGATTTTTATTTTAAGTGCGAGAACTTTCAAAAAATTGGGGCCTTTAAAATTAGAGGAGGTATGAATGCGACTTTAAGTTTAAGTCCTGCACAATTAAAAAATGGAATTGCTACGCATTCATCCGGCAATCATGCACAGGCCTTGGCCTATGCTGCCAAAACATTAGGCATTAAAGCTTATATCGTCATGCCAAAATCATCGCCTCAGGTAAAAGTAGATGCAGTTATAGGTTATGGTGCCACTGTTATTATATGTGAACCTAATCAAGCAGCCAGAGAAGCCGCATTAGATAAAGTAGTAGCAGAAACGGGTGCTGAATTTATACATCCTTATGATGATTATAGAGTGATAACCGGACAAGCTACTTGTGTTAAAGAATTAATAGAAGAAGTACCCACACTTGATGTAGTCATTACCCCTGTAGGCGGTGGTGGTTTACTTTCTGGCACTTGTTTAGGCGCTACATTTTTTAAACCTGGCTTAAAAGTATATGGCGGTGAACCAGAAGGTGCGGCAGATGCAGTATTAAGTATACAATCGGGCAAAGTTGAAAAAGCCCCATTTATAAACACCATTGCAGATGGACTTTTAACCACCCTTAGTGAACAAACACTAGGTATTATTAAAGAACATGTAACAGATATACTACTAGTTTCTGAAGAAGAAATTATTGCAGCACTGCGTTTGGTTTATGAAAGAATGAAAATAATAGTAGAACCAAGCTGTGTGGTTCCTTTTGCAGCCGCTATGCGCAATACTCATTTATTCAAAGGAAAAAAAGTGGGTATTATTTTAACGGGAGGCAATGTCGATTTATCAAAATTTGGAACTTGGTTTCCTGCTAAAAATTAAAGAAAAATTATTACTGCTATAATAAATCTTATATTAGCAAAGAAAGAAACCAATACTTCGGTTCAAGTTTCTAACGCAACAGTTTAACTAAGTTAAATTGCTGTTAT
>JBBAJX010000019.1:0-16227 GCA_040403885.1 Sediminibacterium sp.
GCCTCATTAAAACAAAAGAATTATGAGTAAACTACATTTCACCACGAAGCACGCCAACGCGGCTACCGTTCAACATGGCTGGTACATTGTTGATGGTACTAATCAAACCGTAGGACGTATTGCTTCAAAAATCGCAGCTGTTCTACGTGGTAAGAACAAAGCTTATTACACACCGCACGTTGATTGCGGAGATTATGTAATTATTATTAATGCAGAAAAAGTAAAGTTGACTGGAAATAAATTCCACGATAAACAATACTTAAACTATTCTGGTTACCCAGGTGGTAAGAAAGAAGAAGCTGCTGAAGATTTAATCAAGCGTCGTCCAGAAGTAATTATGGAAAGAGCGGTTAAAGGTATGTTACCTAAAAATCGTTTAGGACGTAAGATGGTTAAAAAATTGTTTGTATATGCTGGTGAAAAACACCCTCATACTGCACAACAACCTAAAGAATTTAAATTTTAATTAATTCCAAATATAAATAAATGGAAAAGCAAACAAATGCAGTTGGTCGTCGTAAGGAAGCAGTAACGCGCGTCTTTGTTAGTAAGGGTAGTGGAAAAATTACCGTGAACGATAAAGATTACAAACACTATTTTCCTTTAGTGTATTTACAAAATCAAGTAGAAGCTCCTTTGAAATTAGCGGAAGCACTTGGTAAATACGATATCGTAATTAACGCACAAGGTGGTGGTTTAAAAGGCCAAGCCGAAGCAGCCAAATTAGGTATTGCGCGCGTATTAATAGAACTAAACCCTGAATTGCGCCCTGCTTTAAAAGCAGCCGGACAATTAACGCGTGACTCTCGTAGCGTTGAGCGTAAGAAATTCGGACATAAGAAAGCACGTAGAAGCTTCCAGTTCAGCAAACGTTAATCCAACAATTTTAACATTAATTCATTACAACAAATTATACAAATGGAAAATAACACTTCATTACAACAGCAATTACTTGAGGCTGGCGTTCACTTTGGTCACCTTAAGAAGAAGTGGAACCCTAAGATGTTACCTTATATTTTCGCTGAGAAAAAAGGAATACATATTATCGACTTAAATAAAACAGTTGATCATTTACAAGAAACTGCTGCTGCTTTAAAGCAAATTGCTAAAAGTGGTAAGAAGATTATGTTCGTTGCTACTAAAAAGCAAGCAAAAGAAATTGTAAGTGAGTGTGCTAAAAAAGTAAACATGCCTTACGCTACAGAGCGTTGGTTAGGTGGTATGTTAACAAACTTCAATACTGTTCGTAAGAGCGTAAAGAAAATGCAAAGCATTGAAAAAATGTTAGCAGACGGTAGTGCTGAAAGCTTAACTAAAAAAGAGCGTTTAACATTAGGTCGTGATAAAGATAAAATGGAAAAAGTATTAGGCGGTATCGCTCAATTGGGTCGTTTACCAGCCGCTTTATTCTTAGTGGATATCGGACATGAGCATATTGCACTTGCAGAAGCGAAGCGTTTAGGTATTCAAACATTTGGTATGGTAGATACTAACTGTGATCCTAACAAAGTAGATTTTTCTATTCCAGCAAATGATGATGCAACAAAATCTATCGCCATTATTACTAACTATATTACTGCTGCCATCGCAGAAGGTTTAGCAGAGCGTCAAGCTTCTAAAGATGACGAAGGCGAAACTGAAGATGGCAACAATGAAAACGAAGCAAAAGCAAAACGTATGGAAGCCGAAGCGAACGCTGAAGGCGGAAGAGGTAAGCGTGGTGCGGGTGCTGCTCCAACAGCTCCAGGTGCACCTAAGCGTCGTATTCAAAGTACACGTCGTCCAGCAGGTAAATAAATATTAACCAATTGGGTTATTGGTGTCCTTGGGATACTAATGACCCAATTGTTTTTTTTCGATACTAATCAGTATCAAATTTTTTAACAATCTTATTTTAAAATATATATTATGAGTACAATTACAGCTACTGACATTAATAAATTACGTCAAGCAACAGGTGCTGGTATGATGGATTGCAGAAAAGCATTAACTGAAACCAATAACGATTTTGAAGCAGCTATTGATTGGTTGCGTAAGCAAGGTCAAAAAGTAGCGGCTAAGCGTAGCGACCGTGAAGCAAAGGAAGGTGTGATTATTGCACAAACTTCTGCAGATCATAAAACTGGTTTTGTAGTTTGTATTTCTTGTGAAACAGATTTCGTTTCTAAGAATGCTGAATTCGTAGCCTTTGCACAAGTGATTGCCAATGCTGCAGTTGCCAACAATGTAAAGTCTGCTGCTGAATTAAATGAAGTGAGTGTGAATGGCACAAAAGTGTCTGACATGATTAATGATAAATTAGCTTCTATTGGAGAAAAAATTGGTATCGCTAAATTCGAAAGAGTAGAAGCTGCTTATGTAGCATCTTATATACATGGTTCTTACAGAATGGGTGTATTAGTAGGTTTAAGTGCAGAAGCTGCGGAAGTAGGTAAAGACTTAGCCATGCAAATTGCTGCGATGAACCCAGTGGCTGTAGATCCTGAATCAGTGCCTGCAGAAACAGTTGCCCGAGAGCGTGCTATCATTATTGATACCATGAAAGAAGATCCTAAAATGGCCGGCAAACCAGAAGAAATGATTGCTAAGATTGCAGAAGGTAAAATCAATGCATTCTTTAAAGAGCAAACATTGTTAGCACAAGCCTTTGTAAAAGACGGCGGTAAAACAGTGGGTGAGTATGTAAAGTCGGTTGACGGTGCATTGAAAGTGACTGAATTCAAGCGTGTAGCATTAGGTTAAATTGCAAGTGAACAGTGCTTCATGCAAAAAATCCAAATGGTTCAAATACCTAGGTAGTAATTAACTATCATAATAGTATAAAAAGGGTCCCCCGATACATTGGGGGACCCTTTTTTGTTGCCCCAAAATTCTTATCTTGCAAGTACAAAATAAGTAGAACTATGTTGCCAAAATACAAGCGTGTATTATTGAAATTATCAGGAGAGGCATTATTAGGCAATCAAAAAACGGGAGACCCCTTTGATCCTAAAATTATTGAACAATATGCCAACGAAATTAAGCAAGTAGTGGAACTAGGTGTACAAGTAGCCATTGTTATTGGCGGTGGTAATATATATAGAGGAATGAATGAAGCAGACAGTGGTATTGAGCGTGCACATGGAGATTATATGGGAATGCTTGCCACTGTTATTAATGCGATGGCTATTCAAGCCATGCTTGAAAAAATTGGAGTGTATACGCGTTTGCAATCAGCCATTGTAATGGAGCAAGTTGCAGAACCTTATATTCGTCGCAAGGCACTTCGTCATTTAGAAAAAGGGCGTGTGGTTATTTTTGGTGCCGGTACAGGAAATCCTTATTTTACTACCGATACTGCTGGTTCACTGCGTGCGATTGAAATGAAGGCAGATGTTATTTTAAAAGGAACCCGTGTGGATGGTATATATGATAGCGACCCTGAAAAAAATCCTGCTGCGGTAAAGTTTGAAAAAATTAGTTTCCAAGAATGTATATCAAAGAATTTAAAAGTAATGGATACTACCGCATTCACATTATGTATGGAAAATAAATTACCCATTATTGTATTTGACATGAACCAACCTGGAAATTTATTAAAAGTAGTACAAGGAGCAGCTATAGGTACCTTAGTGGGTTAGCATGGGTTTGAAAATGGAATGATTCAACCACTGATGTAATTTTTCTTGCGTTTCTAGTTCGCTATCTTAATTTTAAAGTATGCAAAAATTAACTTCTTTATTTCTTATTCTTTGTTTAGTAGTTGTTGCTACTACAAGTACCAAAGCACAGAAGACATTAACTTTAACAGAGGCTGTTAAAACAGCCCTTCAAAATAGTTACGATATTCAATTGGTAGAGAATAATTTAACCATTGCCAAAAATAATAACGATTATGGAGTAGCCGGTGCTTTACCTACAGTTGCAGCTACTAGTAATAATAATAAATCATTAGCTACTATTCAACAAAAATTTGCCGACCCAACACGTAATACGACTAAGACAGGAGTAGATGGGAATACTTTAACAGCAGGGCTTACAGCTTCTATTATTATTTTTAATGGCTATAGAATTATGGCCTATAAAGATCGTTTGGGGATGATTGAAAAGCAAAACGGTTTTTTATTGCAATCACAAATGCAAAACACTAGCGCACAAGTAATGCAACAATATTATAATGTAGTGCGTCAGCAAGCTTACTTAAAAACCATTGAAAAATCGATTGAAGCGAGTCAGCAAAGATTAGACATCGTAAAAACGAGACAACAAATAGGGGTGGCCAATCAAACCGATATTTTACAATCTAATATAGATTTAAACGCTTTATTACAAGCTAAGCAAAATCAATTATTAATTATTGCACAAGCCAAGACCGATTTAGCTAGAACCATTAATAATAATGAAGACATTTCTTCCTCTATCATTATTAATGATACTATATCTATTGACAATCAATTAAGTTTTGACAAGGGGGCCAATAGTATTACATTAGGCTTGAATAATAATCCACAATTAGCTGCATTAAGTACTCAAGTAAAAATAAATCAACAATTAGAAAAAGAAACGAAAGCCTTAATGTATCCTACACTACGAGCGAGTACTGGTTATAATGTAAACAGTAGTAGTTCTGCTGCAGGTTTTAGTTTATTGAATGAAACTTATGGTCCATTTTTAGGGGTGAACTTATCTATTCCTTTGTATGGCGGCGGCGCTGCTAAAAAAACGGTAGCGAATGCAAAAATAATTTCTAAAAATGCTGAACTACAAGCGCAAAGCTTAAGTAAGGATATTTTTACGAATGCGTATAAAACCTTTGATGCCTATAAAAATAGTATCGAACAATTACCTATTGAAATAGATAATTATAGTATGTCTCAAGCCTTACTTAATTTAGTGCTGCAAAAATATCAATTAGGTCAAGCTACCATGGTAGATGTGAAACAAGCTCAACAAAGCTTTGAAAACGCAGGCTTCAGATTAGTAAGTTTAAAGTACACAGCAAAAGTGGCTGAGATTGAATTAAAGCGTATCTCGAATCAATTGAAATTTTAAAACCCGTATGCAGTCAAAGCTTCCCCATATTGGCACCAGTATTTTTACAGTCATGAGCCAATTGGCAGTAAAGCATAATGCTATTAATTTAGGCCAAGGCTTTCCCGATTTTCCAATGAGTGAAGCGCTTATTGATTGTGTCACAGAGGCTATGAAAACGGGCGGGAATCAATATGCCCATACTAATGGGGTTCCAATTTTAAGAGAAAGACTTGCCGAGAAAATTAATTTTTTATACGGAATAGACATTAATCCTGAAACTGAAATAACTATTACACCGGGCGGCACTTATGCAATTTTCTCTGCATTTTCCACTATTATACAACCAGGTGATGAAGTCATTATTTTTGAACCTGCTTATGATAGTTACATCCCCAACATAACATTTAATGGAGGGGTGGTGGTACCCATTGCCTTAACTTATCCTAATTATAGTATTCCATGGGATACTTTAAAAGCAGCCATTACCAAAAAAACAAAGGCTATTTTAATCAATACGCCGCATAATCCTTCTGGTATGGTCATGACCAAGGAAGAAATTTTACAGTTACAAGAAATAGTGGTTTCCAATAATTTATATTTAATTAGTGATGAGGTATATGAGCATTTAATTTACGATGATAAAAAACACGAGTCGGTGATGAAGTATCCTGAATTATTAGCGCGTAGTTTTGTTTGTTTTTCTTTAGGAAAAACTTATCACTGCACAGGCTGGAAGCTAGGCTACTGCGTGGCTCCAGAAAATTTAATGAAAGAATACCGCAAAGTACATCAGTTCAATGCATTTAGTTGCGATACACCTAAGCAATTGGGTATTGCAAAATATATGTTAGATAAAGAAGCCTATATAAGCTTAGGCAATTTTTATCAAGCAAAAAGAGACTACCTAAGAAAATTATTAACAAGCACTCCCTTACAATATATTCCTTCCTCAGGTTCTTATTTTGAATCCTATAGTTATGCAGCCATCTCTAATGAATCGGATAAATCATTCGCAGAAAAATTAGTAAAAGAATATGGAGTAGCCGTCATACCCATGTCTGCTTTTTATCACAATGCTACCGATAATAAAGTTATACGACTTTGTTTTGCTAAAAAAGAATCTACACTAGAAGCCGCCGCCGCTTGTTTACAAAAATTATAAATTAACATAAAACTATTTATTTTATGTTAGCAATTCGCAGTCAGTTTTTAAATCATTTTAATTATGCTGCTGCTTTAGTGGTAAAGTCTCCTGGAAGAATAAATTTAATAGGTGAACATATCGATTACAACCATGGTTTTGTACTACCCGCTGCCATTGATAAATATATTGAAGTAGCCATAGGTAAAAGAGCTGATGGCTTAATACATATGGTGGCCCTAGATTTAGAAGAAACCATCATTCTACCTACCCATAACTTAAAGCCTCATTCTACACTATGGGTTAATTATATCATTGGTGTAGTGGACCAGGTAGTAAATAGAATACAGTCTGCTACTAATAATTTTATTGATACAAAAAATACTTTAGCTAGAACTAAAATTCTGACATCTATTAATGAAAATGACTTAGCTGCTGGTTTCAATATCTGTATTCAAGGCAATATTCCACTAGGTGCTGGCCTTTCAAGTTCGGCAGCCCTGGAATGCGCTGTTTTGTTTGCACTCAATGAATTTTATACCTTATCTCTTACTAAAATGCAAATGGCCCTGATGGCACAGAGTGCTGAACATAAATTTGCAGGGGTAAAATGCGGCTTGATGGATATGTTTACAAGTTTACATGGTCAAAAAAATAAAGCCATTTTATTAGACTGTGATAGTTTAGCCTTTACTTATTACCCCCTTGAATTAAAAGACTATAGTATTGTTTTATTCGATACTCAAATTAAACATGCGCTAGCTTCCTCTGAATATAATACCCGCCGTTTAGAATGCGAGCAGGGATTAAAAATAATTCAAGAAAAATACGCTTCAGTAAAAACATTCAGAGATATTAGTTTGGAACAAGTAGAAGCCTGTTTGGTGTCTAAGCTATATCAAAGATGTAAATATGTGGTGGAAGAAATTGCTCGCATTCAATTAGCCGTTCAGGATTTAGCTAAGGGCGATATGCAGGCCTTTGGGAAAAAAATGTTTGAAACACATAAAGGTTTATCTAGTTTATATGAAGTAAGCTGTCCTGAACTAGACTTTTTAGTGGAAGCAGTAACCAATAATGACAATGTATTAGGTGCTAGAATGATGGGAGGAGGCTTTGGCGGTTGTACTATTAATATTATCAAAACAACAGCAGTAGAAGCCATTACAAAAGAATTATCGGTTAAGTATGCTCAATTAATGCATAAAGAATTAACTGTTTATAGTATAAGTATAGAAGAGGGAACGCAGCTAGTCCTCTAATTATTTCGTTGAAAAACTATAGACCGTAGTTTGGTGATAGGTTTCACCTGGTTTTAGTAGAGTGCTTGGAAAGCCAGGCTGGTTAGGGCTATCAGGAAAATGTTGTGTTTCTAAAGTGAGTGCATAATGCTTATTATATACAATCCCTTTTTTAGTACCTGTTAAAGTACCGTCTAAAAAATTACCAGAATAAAATTGAAGACCAGGTTCTGTAGTAGCTACTGTTAAATATCTTCCGCTATTAGGCTCGTATACACTCGCTATCTCTTCTAAACCAGCTGCTTTATTTAAAATCCAATTATGGTCATACCCTCCGATTACTTTATCAATATCTTGTCCCAGTTTTTTAGGGCTGGTAAAATCCATAGGCGTTCCCTTCACATCCACTAATGCACCCGTTGGAATTAATAAACTATCCACGGGTGTATATTTATTGGCTTTAATTTCTAAGATATGGTCATAAATAGTAGGCGACTTGCCTGCACTTAAATTAAAATAAGCATGGTTGGTTAAATTAATCACCGTGGTTTTATCCGTGCTTGCAGTATACTGTATTTTAATAGCATTATTAGCCGTTAATGTATACACTACTTCTACTTTTAAATTTCCTGGATAACCTTCCTCCCCATCCTTACTTAAATATACTAATTGAATACTGCTATCGCCAGCTAAGGGCTTAGCTTCCCATAAAATTTTATCAAAACCTTTTAAGCCACCATGTAATGATTGACCATTGTTATTCAGTGCTGCCTTGTACTCAACGCCGTCAATTGTATAAGTACCCTTTGCTAATCTATTGGCGTATCTACCTACTAATGCACCAAAATATGGATTACCTTTTTGTAAATAACCATCAAATTTTTCATAGCCAGTAAGTACATCGCCCCAGCTACCATTCTTGGCCTGGGTAATTATTTTAGTAAGTATACCTCCATAATTAATAATACCCACTTGCATGCCAGAAGCATTGGTTAAAGTATATTCAGTAACGGGTTTGTCTTCAAAAGTTCCTACATTTTGCTGAACTATAGAAATAGCTTGTTTACTTGTACCCAAAGAACAAGCAAAATGAAAGACCGATAAGAAGACAACCATCATTAAGTTAGCTACTAGATTCTTTTTCATTTTGCTTGTTTTATTATTTAATTAATACCACGATATTTAATACCAAGAACCATTTATTGTTTTATCACCATTCGCATTATTGTTTGCGATTCTTCTTTTTTGATTCCTTCTATGTATAAATGTAGTAATAAACATTAAAGGAATAAAGACAAATGTTAATGGAGGAATGCCTAGCATACTAATCCACTTACCACCAAAATGACGGCGCATGGGGCGGCGTAAACGCTCTGCAATAATATACATAGCAGGTACAATAAATAAGGTCATGAAAAAGGCAAAGGCCAATCCATAAATAATGGTCCAACTTAATGGCTTCCAAAAAGCAACGTTATCACCCCCAAAGAAAATATGTGGGTTTAACTCACTAAATAAAGTCACGAAATTAATATTAAAGCCAATGGCAATTGGTAAGAAACCTAAGATTGCTGCAAGGGCTGTTAATAATACAGGAATAATTCTTGTCCTTCCTGCTTGAATAACGGCCTCTCTTGTTTTATAACCTCTCGATCTTAACTCATCGGCAAATTCAATTACTAGTATTCCATTTTTCACCACAATACCTGCAAGCCCTACAATACCTAAGCCTGTCATTACACCTGATACCTTCATTCCAAATATAGAGAAGCCTAAAAGCACACCTATAATACTAAATAAAATTTCTGTCAAGATAATCACCGATTTAGAAATAGAGTTGAACTGTAATACGAGTGTAAACAAGATTAACATTAATGCAATTATTAAGGCCTTTCCTAAAAAGGCAACTGTTTCTAATTGTTGTTCGTTCTCACCTGTTTGTTTAACAGTCACCCCTTCCGAAATTCCCTTGAAATTGCCAATATACTGCGCAATGACTGCATTTACTGCAGTAGGGTTATACCCTTGATCTAATTTTACATTTGATCTTAATTGAATTAATCTTTTTTGATTTTTTCTATTAATACTACCAAAGGTGTTCGTAGGTTCTACTTTTACTAGTGAACTGATAGGAATATTTTTAACCATACCTCCTGCAGCCATATCTCTAAAAGATAAACGCATATTCAGTAGATCTACTAAATTATTTCTTTGTAATTCCTCGTTTCTTAATTGAATCTTATATTCATCCTTACCATCTTTAATTTTAGAAACTTCTTTACCAAACAAGGCGGTACGAATTTGCATACCTACTTGTGCACTACTTACCCCTTCAATTAAAGCACGGTCTCTATCAACAGTTAAGGTTAATTCTGGATTCACTAAATCTACATCCATCTTTAATCCATCAATACCTGGAATTTGTGCAGCGTCTAAATAATTTTTTAAACCTACCGCTGTTTTTACTAATTTATCAAAATCATCTCCTTGAATTTCTATATTCACTGGAGGCTCGGTAGGAGGTCCACTCGATTCTTGATTCACTGTAAATTCAGCACCAGGAATGCCTTTCATCTCGGCACGAATAGCATCTAAATAAGGTTCTGTTGATTTACCATGACGTTTTTCATATTCCACAAAGTTAATTTGCACACGTCCCAATTCAGATCTTGTACTTCTGTCACCACGCATTGGATCACCTGCACCTACTGCCACATTACTAATAACACTTTCCACTAGAGGATTCTTTTTATCATTATCCATTTCCAAAGCCTTGGCTACTTTTTGTTCTACAATTTTAGTAATAGAATCAGTATAGCTTACCTTACTACCTACAGGTAATTTTAAATACACATATACTTGGTTAGGATCTCCCTTCGGGAAAAATTCAATGCCTACTCTGCCTGTACTAATATTAATACCAAAAAATATGAAAGAGAATATTAATAAAACAAATGTGCCTATTAATAATTTAACAGGTCTCCAACCATTTAAGGCACGGCGTAATATACGCTCATAGGTATCCATTAATTTTGGAAGGGTGCGCGTTTGGAATTTTTCAATTAAATCGGTAATAAAATATTTATTGGCTACCACTAATATCATAAAGAATATTAATAAGTTACCTAAGAAAGTAAAGCCCATAAAGTCTAATAAAATACCTACAGCAATAGGTATCCAGAAACCTTTTTTCTTAAACATGGCCGACTTAGGCTCCTCAGATTTTACTTCTTCATGGTTCATGAAATCTACTGCAAATACAGGGTTCATGATAAAGGCCACTACAAGTGAAGCCGCTAAAGTAAATATTAACATGGCGGGTAGGTAAATCATAAACTTACCAATAATGCCAGGCCAGAATAATAAAGGGAAGAAAGGCGCTAATGTGGTAATGGTACCAGCTAATACAGGCACAAATACTTCACCTGCCGCCATTTTAGCGGAAGTAGTAGCTGTTAATTTTCCTTTGCCTTGCACAAAAATACGGTGTGTGTTTTCAATTACCACAATGGCATCATCAACTATAATACCCAGTCCAAATAAGAGGGCAAATAAAACCATGAAGTTTAAAGTAATATGTGAGCCCACTAATAAGTCACCAGCTGGTAACAATACAAATGCCACAAACATACTCAAGGGTACCGATAAGGCCACAAAGAAGGCATTGGTCACCCCCATAAAAAACATTAACACTACTAATACTAAAATAAATCCAATGACAATGGAGTTTACTAAATCTGTAAATGAACTTTTCGTTCTAATACTTGTGTCGCCAGAAATAACCACATTCACATCTTTCGGTAAATCGTTGGCAATGGCATCTTCTACAATTTTCTTAACTGCATCGGTAGTAAAAATTAAGTTCTCACCATTACGCTTAACAATATTTAGCGTAAGTACATTTTTACCATTTAAACGTGCATAGCTTTCATTTTTCTTCACCGTATCTTTAATAGAAGCTACATCTCTTAAATAAATAGGAGCGCCGCTTGTGTTACGCACTATTATATTAGCAATATCATTTGCATTTTTTAATTGACCTTTTAATTGTAGGTTACGGTTCATCGTACCTACTTCTAATAAACCACCCGATAAATCAAGGTTTTCTCTTTGAATGGCAGCACTTATATCATCGAATGTAATGCCCGAGCTTTGCATTCTATAATTATCTACATTAATTTGAAATTCTCTTTCCGGAGCCCCTACTAAATCAATTCTGTTCACCTGTGAAATGCTTTCTAATTTATCTTTTAAATCGTCTGCATATTTTTTTAATTGAACGGGGCTATAGTTACCACTTATGTTTACATACATAATAGGCATGTCACTAATGTTTAACTCAATAACTCTAGGCTGTTGTGTTAGATCAGTAGGCAAATCAGATTTTGCTTTATCCACCGCATCTTTTACTTTCTGTAAAGCAATTTCTGGTTTTACGTCTGTACTAAACTCTACTGTAATGGCCGAAAAATCTTGTTGAGAAGTAGAAGTGAATTTGCTAATTTTTACACCACTAATACTTTTGATTTGTTTTTCAAGAGGACGGGTTACTAAATTTTCAATATCCTTTGGGGAGTTACCTACATATACTGTTTGCACGAATATATTAGGAATGACTACTTCTGGAAAATTCTCTTTAGGAAGTGTAAGAAATTGATAAATTCCTCCTAGGCTAAGGAACAACATCACTAAATAAATAGTGGTCTTATTGGTAATAGCCCAAGAAGTGGGTTTAAACTCCTTGAACTTTTCTTTTATATTTTTTAATGTCGACATAAGAATCTATTAATCTTTATTTTTTTAATTATTTATCTGAAGTGGTAATGTTCTGGCCATCAAATAAGCTCTGATAACCTTCGGTGATTATATTATCACCTGCTACTAAGCCCGATACAATTTCAATATTATTGCCATAGTACTGACCCACTGTTACTACTTTTTTGCGTGCAATCAATTTTCCATTCTCCATCACAGCTACATAAATAAATTTTCCTTTTTCATCGTTTTGTAATAAATTAATAGGAGCACTGATCGCATTCTTTTTTTCGTAGTCCTTAATTTTTACTTGTACCAATTGGTTAGGTCGAAAATTTTTATCAATAGGTAATTTAGCTTCTACATAAAAACTTCTACTGAGTGGGTCAATTACATTACCCACTACCGATAATTTAGCAGCAACTATTTTTTGAATATCAGGAAAGCTTAAACTTGTTTCTGTACCTACTTTTACTTTACCTGCATAATTTTCAGGTATCATGGTTGTTAACTTTAAACGAGTAGTGTTCACAATTTTGATTTGACCAGGGCCCATAAACAAATCACCCACTTTCACATTTACTTCCTCTGCCACACCATCTACATCGCTATGTACACTTGTATAAGCTAGTTGATCGCGCACCATACCTAATTGTTCTGTTGCAGCCTTCAACTGACTAGCTAAGGCTTCCGCATTAGTCTTAGCAGTTAATAATTGTATTTCGCTACCAATATTTTGATCCCATAAATTCTTTTGTTTCTCATACACCATTTTAGCTAATGCCGCCTGTGATTTTATAGTTTCAATATTTTGAGCAGCGGCTGCTGCGCTTTGTTTAATCAAGCTATTGTCTAATTGTAATATTAATTGACCTTTTTTAACTAAGTCGCCTCTTTTTATAAATAAGCCCTTTACTTGGCCACCACCTGCACGAGGGGTTACAAAAGAAACGCTTTCAGATTCTACCTTTCCTTGTAGCTCTATATAATGGATGAAATCTTGATTGGCAAGAGGTGTTACTGCTACTAGTATAGCTTTCACTGTTTCAGCACCACCGGCTTTTGCAATGGCTGTTTCAAGCGCTGCAATTTTTGCGTTTAAACTAAGGCCTTCTTTTTTTAAGGCAGCTAAATTAGCTTTCTGCGTTTCTAAATTATTACCACCACCACCGCAGGCAAAGGCGAATAAAATTAAAGTACTTGTCAAGATTGTAGAGATATTTTTCATTATGGTTATTTTAATATTAATGTATTGATGAGGGTTTTATAATTTTCCAGTAGCTTTTAATAAATCTACCTTTGAAATTAAAGCACTGTATAAAGCGTTCATGAAATTATTTTGAGCACTTACTAAGTCGGCTTGTGCAGCAGAAATTTCTGTATTAGAACCAGTACCTGCTTCAAATTTCTTTTTAATTTGTTGATATACATTTTCAGCTAATTGCATATTCTTTTTTTGAAATGATACAGTAGCCACTGAAGACATATAATTTAATTTAGACTGAGTGATTTCGTTATCAATATTATTTTTCAATGCAACAATTTGATTTTCGATTTGCTTTAATTCAATCTTCGATCTTTTTACTCTAGCCTCTCTAGCAAAGCCATTGAATAAAGGTAAATTCACATTTAAACTTACAAGTGAAGTGGTAAACCAATTACCTCCTTCAAAAAAATCAAAATTAGAACGTTGTGCATTTTTAGAATAAGCACCTGATAGATTCACTGTAGGTAAAAAACTCAACTGGTAACGCTTTACATTATAGCCACTTAGTTTACTTAAAGAACTTAAATATTGAAAATCCTTTCTTACGCCATATTGAAAATCGTTTTCAACTAATACATCCGTACTTAAACTTTGCTCATTGATTACATCAGTCAATTCAAGGCTATCTTTCACAGGCATGCCCATTAACATTTTTAATCCCATAAAACCAATGGCTACTCCATTGTTAGCTTTAATTTTTTCGGTTTGTAAATTATTTAATTGAACAATTACTTTATCTACATCTAATTTCTCTGCAAATCCGTTCTTATACATGATTTGCGCATCGTGGGCTAGTTTATTTAAACGCTCTATATTGGCATCTAAAATATTCAACTGTGTTTTACTTGCCGATAATTGATAGTATATTTTATAAATATTAGCTTTAATGGCTTCTTCGGTGACAGCTGCATTTTTTCTTTGCACATCTAAAGAAGTGGCACGCGCTTGTAAGCCAACAAAAACTTGACCATCAAAAAGTAATTGTGAAAAATTAGCACCATAGTTAGCGTTGAACTTCGTTCCAAATTGAACTGGAATAAAACTACCTGCAGGACCACCAAAAATTTGAGCTGGCAATAAAGAAGTTGGTATTTTTAAATAGTCGGTACCTCCAACATTAGTTCCAATGGTAGGGAATGCGGCCGCCGCAATTTCTCTATTAGTTTGTACTTGTGCATCAATGGCTAATAAAGAATTTTTTACTTGTACATTATTTTTTTGCGCAAAGGCCACACAATCATTCAATGAAAAAGAATGTAATGGTTTAATTTCTGTTTGTGCATTAATTAGTTGGCTTTGAAGAAGCACAACTAGGAGGAATAGATATTTCATTTTTTTATTTATTAACTTAGATTTTATTTTTCTGTAATTTATTGTAGAAATTATTTTATGTAACCATTATGAATGATGATTACTTAATTTATAGGCGTCCATTAATTTATGGCCTTCTAAAGTAGCTACTCCATACACAAAGTGTTCTATAATTTGTAAGTTCACTTTTAGCATTTCAAATTTGCTAGGATGAAAAACATTTATATTAAAAGGAATCAAACTTGTCTCTAATCTGTATTTTGAAAGAATAGTTACATCCACATCTTTTCTGTATAAACCCTCTATAATGCCTTTTTCTAAATTGACGCTAATCATAGAAAAAATAAAATCGTCCTTATGTTTTTTTATTCTATCAAAGGCCAAGGGATAATATTTTTCAATTTCAAATAAAGCCAAAGGGTTCATTCTATTAAACATTTCCTGAATCACAGACATTAATAGGAAAATTTCATGCACGGCATTATCTGCTTTTTGCATGCTTTGATTACATATTAAGGCATGGTTGGCTAGTTCAAATTCAACTACGGAACTTACCAAGGCGTCTTTGTCCTTAAAAAACTGGTAAATGGTTTTTTTGCTTATACCCAATTGCGTAGCCAAGTCATCCATGGTTACATGTTTGACCCCAGTTTGGAACATCAGTTCGCGGGCTTTATTTAGAATTCTATCTTGCATTGGTAGTTTTGAAGGCGCAAAACTATGGAAACTTATCTCGTTTTCAAAGTTTCCAGGCTTATTTTTTTATTATTTATGCCGAATGGCAAAATTGTTTGAAATTTGGTCCTTAATACTAGTCCAAATGCCCAATATCAGGCGTCAATTATTCAAGCAAAAATTACTAACTGCCCTAGCGCAGCGTTTTTTTCAAGGGGTTATTGTGCTAGCACCCATTGGGGTCACTATTTGGGTAGTGGTAAGTTTATTTAATTGGGTAGACAATATATTACCTAACCTACTCAATTTTATTTTCCCTCAACAATTTGCTTTAGTCAATGGACAAATACCCAAAGTAACAGGACTTGGTTTTTTGGTAGCCATTGCACTTGTATTAGTAGTAGGTTGGTTGTCTTCTTTATTTTTTGTAGAAAGAGTCATGTCCATCTTTGATAAAATTTTAGAAAGAACACCGGGTGTAAAAATTATTTATTCATCGGTAAAAGATTTTTTAGAAGCCTTTGCTGGTAATAAGAAAAAATTTGATAAGCCCGTTTTGGTTTGTATTGATGCTGAGGATATTTGGAGAATAGGATTTATCACTCAAGAAAATTGTGAACATCTAGGATTAAAAGATCATGTCACAGTATATGTACCACACTCTTATGCGATATCAGGGATATCTTTTATTTTACCATTATCTAAAACTAAAAAATTACCAAAACATATTAATGCTGCAGAAGCAATGAAATATGCTATTTCAGGGGGTGTGACCACAGTTGAAGAAGAAGTTGATGCTAAAGCATCAACTGATGCAGGAGTAA
>JBBAJX010000019.1:16327-33527 GCA_040403885.1 Sediminibacterium sp.
AACTTTCAACTGATGCAGGAGTAAAACTTTCAACTGATGCAGGAGTAAAACTTTCAACTGATGCAGGAGTAAAACTTTCTTCTGAGCTAAAGCAAACTAATATTTAATTTATAATTCAATAATGCGATTGCACAATTTTAATTCAGGCCCTTCTATATTACCTCAAGAAGTTTTAGAACAAGCTGCTGAAGCTATTCATAATTTTAATAATACTGGTTTATCTATTTTAGAAATAGGACATCGTACCTCTCATTTTGTAGAAGTGGTTATAGAAGCACAAACTATTGTAAAAAGATTAATGGGGGTGGACGAAGCCTATGAAGTTTTATTTTTACAAGGAGGTGCCACTATGCAGTTTATGCAAGTGCCCATGAATTTACTAGATGAAAACGGGTTAGCCGCTATTTGTGATAATGGTGTATGGGGTAATAAAGCAGTGAAAGAAGCAAGCTTATTCGGTCCTGTAAAAGTAGTTTCAGACACTGCCGATAAAAAACACACTTATATTAATAAGGCATTAGACATTCCTACCAACGCTACTTATTTACATATAACCACTAACAATACAGTGGAGGGAACCCAATATCATAGCTATCCTCAGACTACTGCCCTACTTATAGGCGATATGAGTTCAGATATATTTTGTAGACCCACGAATTTTAAAGCTTTCGATTTAATATATGCAGGGGCTCAAAAAAATATGGGTGCTGCAGGGGTTACGATGGTGGTGGTAAAAAAAGAAATTCTAGGAATAATTAATAGAAAAATTCCTGCCATCTTGGATTACAGAAAACATATTGAAGCAGGCTCTTTATTAAATACACCTCCTGTTTTTTCTATATATGTTAGTTTATTAACCCTTCGTTGGATAGAAGCCCAAGGGGGTTTAGCAGCAATGGAAAAATTAAATTTAGCAAAGTCTAATTTAATATACCATACCATTGATAATTCACCAGCTTTTCATTGCCCCATTGCGAAAGAAGATAGAAGCATTATGAATGCTGTATTCTTTTTAAAAGATACTTCAAAAGAAGAAGCTTTTTTAGCCTTATGCAAAAGCCAAGGAATGATTGGTGTGAAAGGATACAGAACTGTAGGAGGCATTCGAGTGAGTATGTACAATGCCTTGCCTTATTCAAGTGTAGAAGCTTTCTGCGACTTGATGAAATCATTCGCTGAAAAAATTTAATTCTCAACAAAAAGAACGAACTTTGCGGCCATGGCAAAAATAAGTCCCTTTGAAGCAGTGCGTCCTCAGCCTCAATTAGCAAAACAAGTTGCTAGCAAACCTTATGATGTATTAAATAGTGCAGAAGCAAAAATAGAAGTAGTAGGCAATGCGTATTCTTTTTTGCATATTACAAAAAGTGAAATTGGTTTACCAGAAAATACAGATGTACATAGTCAAAAAGTGTATCAATTAGCTTTAGAAAATTTAAATGCATTTATACAAAGAGATGTTCTTTTTAAAGAATCTAAGCCTTGTTATTATATTTATCAACTCATCATGGATGGCCGTGCACAAACAGGTTTAGTTTGTGTGAGTAGTATTGATGATTATAACAATGGCATTATTAAAAAACATGAATTCACGCGTCCTGAAAAAGAATTAGATAGAATCAATCATATCAAGACTACTGGAGCGCAAACGGGTAATGTATTTTTAGCCTACCGCAACCAAGCTAGTATTGATACTATTATAGACAAATGGAAGACTACTAAAAATCCTGTCTATGATTTTACGGCAGAAGATGGTATTCAGCATACCGTATGGGCGGTAAGTGATGAAACAATTATTGATCAAATCACAAACTTGTTTGCAACAGAAGTGCCTTGCACTTATATCGCAGATGGTCATCATAGAGCAGCCTCTGCAGCTAAAGTAAAATTAGCTATTAGTGAAGAAGCGGTGAAGCCAGGCGATGAAGCTAAAAAAGTATCTGATTATTTTTTAACAACTTTATTCCCCTCTAATCAATTAGCCATCCTTGATTACAACCGTCTGGTAAAAGATTTAAATGGTTTATCTGCCACTGCATTTATAGCAGTGCTTGAACAGGATTTTACTATTCAAAAAGAAGAGTCTGCTTTCAAACCCACAGCACTTCATAGTTTCGGAATATATCTAGAAAACAATTGGTATCAATTAACAGCGAAGCCAGGTATTTATACAAATGATCCTATTGGTGTATTAGACGTAACTATTTTATCTAATTCAATTTTATCAAAAGTTTTAGGCATACACGACCAAAGAACCGATAAAAGAATTGATTTTGTAGGAGGCATCAGAGGTTTAGCAGAACTTGAAAAAAGAGTTAATAGTGGTGAGATGGCTATGGCTTTTAGTTTATACCCAGTAACCATCGATCAACTATTTAATATAGCCGACGCCGGCGAAGTCATGCCACCTAAAAGCACTTGGTTTGAGCCAAAACTAAGAGACGGCTTACTTACTCATTTGATTTACTAGTAGTTATTAAATGTAGTTATTAAATGCCCTACTAGATATTTATTAAAATGGGAAAATTCCTCCTATTTGCTAGTCTATTTTCTTTTTTTTCTCCCGCTATTTTAGTATTTTGTTATACAATTTTGCTTGCTTTATGGAATCTAAAAGACTCTTCGATTGTATTGAACATCAATTAGCACATTTCCCTAAACAGGATATGTTAGCTGCCAAAGAAAACGGCCAATGGCGTAAATATTCCACTAAGGAAGTAGCGCAAATTGCCAATGAATTAAGTGCTGGCTTATTAAGCCTAGGTTTATCTGCCCATAACTTTTCTCCTGAAGCCAGCGATAAAATTGCGGTTATAAGTACCAACCGTCCCGAATGGATATTTGGCGATTTTGCCGCACAACAATTAGGCATTATTTGGGTACCTGTTTATCCTACAACGAATCATATAGAACTTACTTTTATATTAAATGACGCTTCAGTTAAATATATGTTCGCGAGTAATCAAGAGCTATATGATAAAGTCATGTCTATTAAAGACAAGGTAGAATGCTTAAAAGAAGTATACACTTTCGACCGTATTGCAGGCGCTAAGCATTGGTCTGAACTAAGAAATAATGACGCCGCATTATTAGCCCAAGTAGAACAAATTAAAAAAACCATACCTGTTGAACAAGTAGCTACTTTTATTTATACTTCAGGAACTACAGGCACTCCAAAGGGTGTGATGTTAACGCATAGAAATATTTATTTTAATTTATCGATGGGGAAAAAATCATTTCCTTTCAACGATGCGCCCGACCAAAAAGTACTTAGCTTTTTACCATTGAATCATATTTTTGAAAAATTGGCTTCTTATATTTATTTATATAGCGGCATGAGTATTTATTATGCAGAAAGCTTAGAAACCATTGGTGATAATTTAAAAGAAATATCTCCTGACGGATTTTCTACCGTGCCTAGGCTTTTAGAAAAGATGTTTGAAAAAATAATGATGAAGGGTGAAGAGTTAACCGGTGTTAAAAGAAAATTATTTTTCTGGGCAGTAGCCTTGGCTGAAAAATATGATAATTTAAATCCAGGATCTTGGTGGTACCGTACCCAATTAAAAATAGCCAATAAATTAATTTTTGTAAAATGGCGAGAAGCGGTGGGAGGCAATGTAAAATTTATTGTTACAGGGGGTGCAGCTTGCCAAGTAAAACTACTACGTATTTTTAATGCAGCGCAAATACCTATCTATGAAGGCTATGGTCCAACGGAGAATAGTCCTATTATAAGTGTGAATCAAAGAAACCCAGGCGGCTCTAAATACGGAACAGTTGGTCCTGTGATTGAAGGGGTCCAGTATAAAATAGAAGCAGATGGAGAAATATGTGTAGCAGGCCCTAGCGTTATGTTGGGTTATTATAAGCGTCCCGATTTAACGGCTGAAACTATTATCAATGGTTGGTTACATACAGGCGATATAGGAGTCTTGGAAGACGGTAAATATTTAAAAATTACCGATCGTAAAAAAGAATTATTCAAAACCAGTGGAGGTAAATATGTAGCGCCTCAACCTATTGAAAATAAAATGAAAGAAAGTCCTTTCATTGAACAAATTATGCTCGTGGGTGACAATAGACGTTTTGTAAGTGCTTTAATAGTGCCTTCTTTTGCTAAATTAAAAGACTGGACCAAACAACATGGCATAGAATATGTAAGCAATGCAGAAATTATAAAAAATACAATGGTGCTTGCTATGTTACAAGATACTATTGATGAGTATAATAAATTATTCAATCAAGTAGAGCAAATTAAAAAGTTTGCTTTAATACCAAGAGAATGGAATATAGATAACGGTGAAATGACACCTAAGTTAAGTCTGAGAAGAAAAGTGGTATTAGCGAACTTTGAAAAAGAGATTGAAGCAATGTATGAATAATGAATAGGCTTAGAAACTATTTAGCAATTATTTTAAATTAAACTATGTTTAAAAAACTTAGCGCTCTTAAAAAATATAGTCTGCTTTTTTGCTTGCTTCTTGTCTTTACTATAAGCTGTAATACAGTTTTTGCACAAACGAACAAGGAAAATCTTTCTAATCCGTTTTATAATTATAAAGGCAAACTCATTATAATAGGAGGGGGCTCCATACCCGATTCTTTATTTAGTTTTTTTGCAAACTATATTGGAGGCAAGGATCAACCCGTAGTGTATATTCCCACTGCCACCACCGACGAAGAGTATATCCAAAAAGGCGAACACTTAATTAAGTTCACTTCTCAAGGCTATACTAATTTAAGCACCATTCATACGCGCGATAAAAAAGAGGCGGACAATCCAAAAAACCTTGAACTAATGCGTAATGCCAAGGGCTTATTTTTTGGAGGAGGAGACCAGCAATTAATTGCCGAAGCTTATGCAGGTACTAAACTCTATGATGAATTTATTGCTTTATTAGATAGAGGAGGAGTTATCATGGGAACCTCTGCAGGAGCAACTATCATGGGCTCTTTAATGGTGGGAGGCGATGCCAGAGATGATATAAGTAAAAAGTACAATTTTAACCCTGCCTTTTCTTTTATGACCAATACAGCACTGGATCAGCATGTATTAGTGCGCAATCGACAATTTGATTTAATTTCTGTTATTGAAAATTACCCCGGCACTTTAGGTATTGGAATGGACGAATCAACTGCCATTATTGTAGAAGCTGGACAATTTAAGGTTTGGGGTAAATCTTATGCGATGTTATATGACCCTATGGACTGGGCAGCACAAAAAAAGAAATGGGGTAGAGTTTTAAAACCTTTTAAGATGATGGCCTCAGGCAGTAGTTTTAATTTTGTAACTAGAGAGATCATAAAATAGTAGTGCAGTTATCAAAGCCTCCTTTAATTTTTTATTAAACCTTTGAAGCTAAAAATTTTTCTTTAATAATAGCTTGTACTTGTTTGCCTTGAATTTTACTTTCTAGCCAAGAAATAATATCTAAGTACATAAAGGCCCTGCTTTCTAATTTATTGGTAGTGAGGGGTTGCAGGGTTTCTAATAAAACAGTAAATGATTTTTTAATAGCTGCCTTACTGCTTAATAAACTATTTTCTTCGCCCCCACTTTGAATCGACTTCCTTAAAAAATTAAATAATACTTCTTCTACTGTACTTAAGCTTTTCATTTTATACATAAATCGGTACACCGACTTCGATAAATAATTCACTACTTCTGTATTACCCATTTCATAGTGTGCAATTAAATGTAGTAAACGAGCATAACATTGTAAGTCGTCTCTTAAATTTAATTTCCAATTTATAATTCTATTTAAGTAGTCAATGGCCTTGGCAGGCTTACCCGCACCAAAGTACAAGCAGGCAATTTTATAGTAAAACACCAGTACACGGTGGCTATCTAGGTATAGATCAATTTCCTTCAACTTCGCTTCCATGGCGGGTATCATGGTTAGGCCCTCGCTAAAACTACCTTCAAAAAAATGCTTATTTATCTTAGCTATATATAAGTATATAAAGCTTTGAATTAAATTATTTTTATTATTCAGTACAATAGGGGTATCGCTATAATTTTCTAAAATAGCGATGGTTTCATTTAATTTATCAAAACTTCTTAAATCAAAATGAGAAGTAATTAAATTATGCAGCCCCTTAATATATTGTGCCGTTTCAATTTGCTTCATATTTTCTGTAGCGTCAAATAGGTCTACCCATTTTTGAGCATACCTATAATGCATTAGAAAATCTTGTGTAATAAAACCATACCAACAATAACATTGGTACTGGTACATCTTCTCATAAAATCCAACAGACGATTTTACTTTCTCCATAATCGGGTCCTGCATTAGACTGTCTAATGCAAGCCTGTCATCCTCATTACGCGCATGACCATGTTGAATATACCAACCATATAGTTGTAAAGAAAGGTTTGAAATTTTTGCAATAGTATCTAAGCGAATATTCACATCATCAATTTCATCACTTAATTGTTTAGCACGGTCCTGCATACTTCTAGTAATATGCAAGGCTTCAATCTTCTTTTCTAAAAATAGAACCTGCAACAAATAAGTAACCTGATTATTTTGCTTGGTTAAAGTTTTTATTTTTTCAAGTACGCGTAAACTTTGAATATATAAACCTTTGTTGTATAAAATTTTAGCATGGTCTAATTGCTCGTGAATTTGTAAATCAATATTTTCACTTTGCTTCACTACTCTTAAGCTAGATAAAACCTGAGCGTATAAATGAGCCTTTAAATTAGAGAGTTGTTGTTTGGAAATAGACTCGTTTTTGCGCAGCAGTTCCTCCTCGTCATACACCTTCATTTTATCTAGGGCATCAAAAAGTTGAATAGTTTTTAAATCGGCAGAGGCTGAATTGCGCTTTACATACAATTTGAAATTGCGCTTTTCGGCCCTTTCCAAGGATTTAACCAAAATAAATATTGCCTCCGTACTCAGGTTGGGCATCGTAGCTAATTTTAGTTCAAGTTATTGAATATCAATCATTTAATCAAATTATGACACTTTTACACATTGTAAATTAGCCATAATTATGATGTGAATTACTTGTGAATAGTCGGTAAATTTATACAATATACGGGCTAAAAGCCTGTTTTCTATCTGTAAGATGTTCATAATCAATAAGATGCTTGCGATTGAAGCCCTCCAAATTCAGTCAAAAACTGCATTGGCTATATAACTAAATAAACGAATTAACGATGAGTCAAAAAGTGTTCATATTTGATACCACATTAAGAGATGGGGAGCAGGTTCCTGGTTGTAAATTAAACACCCAAGAGAAATTGGCTTTAGCGGTAAGATTAGAAGAATTAGGCGTAGATATTTTAGAAGCAGGTTTCCCTGTTTCAAGCCCTGGCGATTATGACTCGGTGCATCAAATAGCAAAGACTTTAAAAAATACAGTGGTTTGCGGATTATCGCGTGCAGTACAAAATGATATTGAAGTAGCCGCTGCTGCTTTAAAACCAGCCAAACGTTTTAGAATTCACACAGGTATTGGTACTTCGGATTTACATATCAAATATAAATTCAACGCAACGCGCGAAGAAATTATTGAACGTGCCGTGAGTGCTGTTAAATTAGCGCGCAACTTTACAGACGATGTAGAATTTTATGCAGAAGATGCAGGTCGTACTGACAATGAATATTTAGCAAGAGTGATAGAAGCCGTAGTGAAAGCAGGTGCAACTACTTTAAACATTCCCGATACAACAGGTTATTGTTTGCCTTATCAATACCAAGCCAAAATGGAATACTTGGTGAACAATGTTCGAAATATCGATAAAGCAATTTTGTCTTGTCATTGCCATAACGATTTAGGTTTAGCTACTGCCAATTCAGTAGCCGGTGTAATGGGTGGTGCAAGACAAATTGAGTGTACTATTAATGGATTAGGTGAGCGTGCAGGTAATACAGCACTTGAAGAAGTAGTGATGGTTTTGAATCAACACAAGGACTTAGGTTACTATACTAATATCAATACAAGGCTTCTAAACCCTATCAGCCATGAGGTTGCAGAGATTATGCGTATGGGTGTGCAACCCAATAAAGCCATTGTAGGTGGCAATGCATTTTCACATTCATCAGGAATACATCAAGACGGATTTTTGAAAGAAGCACAAACTTATGAAATTATCGATCCTGAATTAGTAGGCGCAGAAGCTAGTAAAATTGTATTAACTGCAAGAAGTGGACGCAGTGCACTAGCACATCGTTTACAGAAACTAGGTTATCAGTATACAAGAAATGATATCGATATTTTATATCCAACCTTTTTACAATTAGCCGATAAAAAGAAAGAAGTAACGCAGGACGATTTAGTAAACATAGCTACATCGTATTCGAAATAAGACAAAGAATAATAAAGAACATTAAAGGAACTATTTAAAAGTGTAATAGTAATTGAGAAGAAAGTAAAATAGAAAGACTAAACGAAAGAAAGTATTACAATGGGAAAAACAATATTTGATAAAATTTGGGACAAGCATGTTGTCAAGATCATTGAAGGGGGCCCTTCGGTATTGTATATCGATAAGCATTTAATACATGAAGTCACCAGCCCACAAGCCTTTTCTGGAATAGAAAAAAGAGGTGCTAAATTATTTAGACCCAACCAAATTGTAGCCACAGCGGATCACAATGTGCCTACAATGAATCAGCATTTACCTATTGCCGATCAATTATCAAAATTTCAAGTAGATACTTTAATAGACAACTGTAAAAAACACGGTGTTGAATTATACGGACTAGGCCATCCTAACCAAGGTATTGTGCATGTCATAGGCCCCGAGTTAGGTATTACTCAACCAGGTATGACCATTGTATGTGGAGATAGCCATACTTCTACCCACGGTGCATTTGGCTCTATTGCATTTGGTATTGGTACCAGTGAAGTGGAAATGGTTTTTGCTGCACAATGTGTAATGCAAACTAAGCCTAAGGTAATGCGCATTAATATTGAAGGCAGTTTACAAAATGGGGTTGTATCAAAAGATATTATTTTATACATTATTGCAAAAATATCTGCAAGTGGTGCCACAGGCTACTTTGTTGAGTATGCAGGTTCTGCCATTCGTGCATTAAGCATGGAAGCAAGAATGACTATTTGTAATATGAGTATTGAAATGGGCGCACGTGGAGGAATCATTGCACCCGATGAAACTACTTATGCATATATGAAGGGAAGACCTTTTGCTCCGCAGGGGGAGTATTGGAATAAGAAATTAACAGAATGGAAAAAACTGTATACAGATGCCGATGCAAAATTTGATCTTGAAATAAATATTAATGCAGCAGATATTGACCCTATGATTACTTATGGAACCAATCCGGGTATGGGCTTGTCTGTAACAGGAAAGGTACCTACAATGGATAGCATTAGCGATCCTACAGAAAAACAAAACTTTGAAAAAGCATTGGCCTATATGGGTTTAAAGGCTGGCCAAAGTTTATTAGGTATGCCAGTTCAATATGTATTTATTGGATCTTGTACCAATTCACGCATTGAAGATTTTAGATTGGTTGCCAGTATTATCAAAGGCAAACAAAAAAATGCTTCTGTGAAAACTTTAATTGTACCAGGTTCCCAAGAAGTGGCTAAACAAATTAAAGCAGAAGGTTTAGATAAAATATTTACAGCGGCAGGTATTGAAATAAGACAGGCAGGATGTAGTGCTTGTTTAGGCATGAATGAAGATAAAATACCAGCAGGAGAATATTGTATTAGCACCAGTAATAGAAACTTTGAAGGCCGTCAGGGAGCAGGTGCTAGAACAATGCTAGTGAGCCCACTGACAGCTGCAGCGGCACTTTTAACAGGAAAGATTACTGACATTAGAACTATGTTAAATTAATAGCCGTGCAATCATTACAAAAAATAACTAGCAGATTTATTCCACTACGCATTGAAAACGTAGACACGGATCAAATCATACCTGCTCGTTTTCTAAAATCCACTATTAAGGAAGGCTTTGGTAAAAATTTATTTCGTGATTGGAGATATGAAAACGATGATGAGACAAAACCAAAGACCGATTTTGTTTTAAATCAAAAACAATTTACAGGCGAGATATTAGTAGCTGCTAAAAATTTTGGATCTGGTTCTTCGCGCGAACACGCAGCATGGTCAATTCAAGACTATGGCTTTAAAGTAGTGGTGTCCAGCTTTTTTGCAGACATCTTTAAAAACAATGCTTTAAATAATGGAGTGCTACCCGTAACAGTAACAGATGCTTTTCTACAAGCCATCTTTGCGCAGTCAGCTGAATCTACTTTAACCATTGACTTAGAAAAACAAACCATTACCATTGATACAACTGGGGCTTCTGAAAGTTTTGAAATTAATGCGTATAAGAAAACCTGTATGTTAAATGGCTATGATGATATTGATTATTTATTAAGCATGAAAGAAGAGATAGAAAAGTTTGAATTAAACCATAACAAGTAATAGTAGAAAAGTAAGAAGAAAAAAATAATAGTAAATAAATAAGAAGAAATAAATAATAGTAAATAAATAATAAGAGATAAACTTTTATCATAATGAAAAAGAAAATAGCAGTCATCCTAGGAGATGGCATTGGTCCAGAGGTAACAGAGCAGTCAATGAAGGTAATAAATAGTATTGCTAAGGGGTTCAAACATGAGTTTAGTTATGAGCATGCATTAATGGGCGCTATTGCGATTGATAAAACAGGCAACCCTTTACCAGAGGAGACTATTAAAATATGTTTAGCTAGCGATGCTATTTTATTTGGAGCCATTGGCGATCCTAAATATGATAACGATCCTACTGCGAAAGTACGTCCTGAACAAGGCTTATTAAAACTTAGAAAAGAATTACAATTATTTGCCAATATCCGTCCGGTAAAAACTTACGAAACCCTACAACATCTTAGTCCTTTAAAACCAAGAATACTAGAAAATGTAGACTTCATTATTTTTAGAGAATTAACCGGTGGTATTTATTTTGGAGGTAAAACCTTAAGTGCCGATGGCACAGTGGCCACCGATAACTGTTCATATTCAGTTGCAGAAATAGAACGTATAGCACATTTAGCTTTTCAACAAGCACAAAAAAGAAAAAAGAAATTAACCTTAGTGGACAAGGCCAATGTTTTAGAAACTTCCAGACTATGGCGCAAAGTGGTTCAAAAAATGGCAGGTGAATATAAAGACGTCACAGTAGATTATTTATTTGTAGACAATGCGGTCATGCAAATCATTTTAAATCCAGCACAGTTCGATGTGATTTTAACAGAGAATTTATTTGGAGATATTATTAGCGATGAAGCTTCTGTATTAGCAGGTTCATTAGGCATGCTTCCTTCGTCATCGGTAGGTAATACGGTGGCATTGTTTGAACCTATACATGGTTCTTATCCGCAGGCAAAAGGAAAAGATATCGCCAATCCAATGGGATCTATTTTATCTGCAGCTATGTTATTAGAACATTTAGGAATGCAAAAAGAAGCAAGCCTTGTAAGAGCCGCAGTGGACTGGTGTTTGAGCAATAAGTTTGTTTCAAAAGATATAGACCCCGTAAATAGTTATAGTACTTCAGCTATAGGCGATTTAATTTGTGAGTATATAGAAAAACAAGTTACCGGTGAGGGGCATGTGCATCATGAAAGATTACATAAGTCCACCATTATCTAACAAACATTCGTCTTAAGGTTAGACGATAAAAGGGGTGTAATTTTATAAATGGTTTTTAAAGAAAAAATATGGAACTAAATAAATATTCTAAAACGATCACACTTGATCCAACACAACCAGCGGCGCAAGCTATGTTTTATGGGATTGGATTAACCGAGGCCGATTTACAAAAAGCGCAGGTAGGTGTGGTGAGTATGGGCTATGATGGTAATACATGTAATATGCATTTAAATGCATTGGCTGCCGATATTAAAAAAAGTATTTGGGAGAATGATTTAGTAGGACTTACTTTTCATACCATTGGCGTGAGTGATGGCATGAGTAATGGTACACCTGGTATGCGTTATTCATTAGTAAGTAGAGATGTGATTGCAGATAGTATTGAAACAGTTTGTGGTGCACAATATTATGACGCACTCATTGCAGTACCAGGTTGTGATAAAAATATGCCGGGTTCTTTAATTGCCATGGGAAGATTAAACCGTCCTTCGATTATGATTTACGGAGGAACTATTGCACCGGGTCATTACAATGGACAAGACTTAAATATTGTTTCTGCCTTTGAAGCGCTTGGACAAAAAATGGCGGGAGAATTAACCGAAGCCGATTTCAAAGGAATTATACAACATGCTTGTCCGGGCGCTGGTGCATGTGGTGGCATGTATACAGCCAATACCATGGCATCTGCCATTGAAGCATTGGGCATGAGTTTACCTTATTCATCTTCTAATCCTGCACTCAGTGAAGAGAAACAAAAAGAATGTAAGGATGCTGGTAAGGCCATTCGTTTATTATTAGAACGCGATATTAAGCCTCGTGATATTATGACGCGCAAAGCATTTGAAAATGCAGTAGCAGTTATTATGGTATTAGGAGGAAGCACCAATGCAGTAATACATATGATTGCCATGGCGAAAAGTGTGGGTGTAAGTTTTACGCAAGATGACTTTCAAGCCATTAGCGATAAAATTCCAGTGCTGGCCGATTTTAAACCATCGGGTAAATATTTAATGCAAGACTTGCATCAGTATGGTGGCGTACCTGCTGTGATGAAATATATGTTAGCGCAAGGTTGGATACATGGAGACTGTTTAACAGTTACTGGAAAAACGATGGCAGAAAATTTAGCAGCTGCACCCGATTTAGATTTTAATAAGCAAGACATCATTCATCCAAAAGAAAGTCCTATTAAAGCAACAGGACATTTACAAATTTTGTATGGCAATTTAGCAACGGGGGGAAGTGTTGCAAAAATTTCTGGAAAGGAAGGAGATGTATTTGAAGGACCAGCCCGTGTATTTGATGGAGAACAATCTTTGATAGAGGGCATTCATTCAGGAAAAATAAAAAAGGGCGATGTAGTCGTTATAAAAAATGTAGGTCCTATTGGAGCGCCTGGTATGCCTGAAATGTTGAAACCCACATCCGCCATTATTGGCGCGGGTTTGGGCAAGTCGGTAGCCTTAATTACCGATGGTCGTTTTAGTGGAGGCACCCATGGTTTTGTGGTGGGACATATTACGCCAGAGTCTTATAAAGGAGGACTCATTGGACTGGTTGAAGACAATGATATCATTGAATTAAATGTACCTACAAAAAAAATGACTTTGAAAGTTGATGAAGCCATAATTGCCAAAAGAAGAGCTGCCTATCTACAGCCTGCTTTAAAAGCAACCAATGGTGTTTTATGGAAATATGCACAACTAGTAAAAGACGCAAGTGAAGGTTGCGTGACTGATGAACTTTAAAAAATTAATTAAGTATTAATTTTTTAAAGTGATGAAAGAGGTAAAGTAAAATAAATTTTTGAGACTATGGCAATAAAAAAATTAACAGGAGCGCAAGCAGTTTTAGAAGCTTGTATTGCAGAGGGAGCCGAAACTATATTTGGTTATCCAGGTGGTGCAATCATGCCCATCTATGATGCACTCTACGATTACAACGATAAACTAAAACATATTTTAGTAAGACATGAACAAGGCGGAATACATGCTGGACAAGGCTATGCGCGTACCTCTGGAAAAGCGGGTGTCGTATTTGCTACCAGTGGCCCAGGTGCTACGAATTTAGTAACAGGCTTAGCCGATGCCATGATAGATAGCACACCACTCGTTTGTATTACAGGACAAGTCTATGCTCATTTGTTAGGAACCGACGCCTTTCAAGAAACAGATATTATTAATATTACTATGCCGGTTACAAAATGGAATTATCAAGTGACCGATGCAACAGAAATTCCAGGCATATTAGCCAAGGCTTTTTATTTAGCAAGAAGTGGAAGACCAGGTCCTGTACTCATAGATATTACTAAGAATGCACAAATACAATCTTTCGATTATGAAGGTTATACGCCTTGTAATCATATAAGAAGTTACCGACCTAAGCCAGTCATTCGTAAAAATTTTATTGATGAAGCAGTTGCTTTAATTAATAATGCTAAAAAACCATTGGTCATTTTTGGACAAGGGGTTATTTTAGGTAAGGCAGAAAAAGAATTTAAAAAGTTTATAGAAAAGTCGGGTATGCCAGCAGCTTGGACTATCTTGGGTTTGAGCGCTCTAGCTACCGATCATCCACAGAATGTGGGCATGCTAGGTATGCATGGAAACTACGGCCCAAATGTTTTAACGAATGAGTGTGATGTACTTATTGCAGTGGGTATGCGTTTCGATGACCGTGTTACGGGAAGATTAGATAAGTACGCGAAGCAAGCGAAAGTCATTCACTTGGATATTGACCCTTCAGAAATAGATAAAAATGTAAAAGCACATGTAGGTGTATGGGGCGATTGCAAAGATACTTTGCCACTGCTTACTTTAGGTATACAAGAAAAAGATAGATCAGAATGGTTGAAAGTTTTTGCAGACTATACACAACAAGAATATGATCAATGTATCAAAGAGGAATTGAATCCTAGTACGGAAGAGATGACCATGGGTGAAGTGATAAGAATCGTGAATGAAACTACTAAAGGAAATGCAGTGGTGGTAACGGATGTAGGCCAACATCAAATGGTGGCTTGTAGGTATGCTAAGTTTAATGAAACAAGATCCAATGTAACATCGGGCGGATTAGGCACTATGGGTTTTGCTTTACCTGCAGCCATTGGTGCAAAGTTTGGTGCATTAGATAGAACAGTGATAGCAGTAATAGGAGATGGTGGCATACAAATGACCATTCAAGAGTTAGGTACCATTATGCAAACAGGTGTGGACGTTAAAATAATGATTTTAAATAATCAGTTCTTAGGTATGGTGCGTCAGTGGCAGCAACTATTTAACGACAAGCGCTATTCTTTTGTAGATATTCAAAGCCCCGACTATGTAATGGTAGCCAAGGCTTATGGTATTGAGGGCGCGAAAGTAGAGCACCGCAAGGACTTAGTGAAAGCCATTCAAACTATGCTAGCACATAAGGGTTCATATTTGTTAGAAGTCATGGTGGGCAAGGAAAACAATGTATTTCCGATGGTACCGCAGGGTTGTAGCGTGAGTGAAATAAGACTGAAGTAAAATATTTTAAAAATAGTTGAAATAAAAAAGAACTCATAATATGGAAACAAATACTGAAAAACAAGAGTACACAATTACTGTGTATACTGAAAACCAAGTAGGCTTATTAAATCGTATTGCTATTATTTTTTCTAGAAGAAAAATTAATATCGGAAGTTTAAATACATCTCCTTCTGAAATTGATGGCATACACCGTTTCACCATTGTTGTAATGGAGTCGCGTGATGTGGTGATGAAAATTATAAGACAAATTGAAAAGCAAGTAGAAGTATTAAAAGCTTATTTTAATACCAATGATGAAATTGTTTGGCAGGAGCTTGCATTATATAAAGTATTGTCAGAAGAAATTACAGAAAAAGTAAAAGTAGAAAGATTATTAAGAGAATACGGTGCGCGTGCCGTAGCTATTAGAAAAGATTTCATTGTATTTGAAACAACTGGTCATAGAGAAGAGACCAATAAATTAATGAAAGCCTTGGAGCCCGTTGGTTTAGTGGAATTCGTGCGTAGCGCAAGAGTAGCTATTATAAAGGAAAGTAGTGGTTTTCATGAAAAATTAAAAGACTTTGAAAAAAGAGAGCCAAGCGAGGATGTGATAGAAAATGAATACTTAGGAAAAAGAGAAGCAGTATTTACAATGTAAATCTTCATCAAAAATTATCATTAAAAATTATCGTCAAGAATTATTAAAAAAGTTTATAAAATAAAGATCAAACACAAACAAGTAACAGAAATATTTAAAAATAAATTAATCAAAAAATCTAAACAAATATTAAAATGGCAAAGTTAAATTTCGGAGGTACAGAAGAAAATGTTGTAACGCGTGAAGAATTCCCGTTAGCAAAAGCACAAGAGGTTTTAAAAAGTGAAACCATCGCAGTTATTGGCTATGGTGTTCAAGGTCCTGGTCAAGCATTGAACCAAAAAGAAAATGGCATTAATGTAATTATTGGACAAAGAAAAAATTCAAAAAGTTGGGATAAAGCAATTGCCGATGGTTTTGTACCAGGCACTACATTATTTGAAATAGAAGAAGCCTTAGAAAAAGGAACTATTATTTGTTATTTATTAAGTGATGCTGCACAAATTGCCATGTGGCCAACCGTTAAAAAACATTTAACTCCAGGCAAGGCCTTGTATTTCTCTCATGGTTTTGGAATTACTTTCAACGAGCAAACCGGTATTATACCTCCAGCCGACGTGGATGTATTCTTAGTAGCCCCTAAAGGTTCTGGAACTTCTTTAAGAAGAATGTTCTTGCAAGGCCGTGGCTTAAACAGTAGTTATGCCATCTTCCAAGACGCCACTGGTAAGGCTTGGGACAGGGTAATTGCCCTAGGTATTGCCATTGGATCGGGCTATTTATTCGAGACTAACTTTAAAAAAGAAGTTTTTTCTGATTTAACTGGGGAAAGAGGCACATTAATGGGCGCAATTCAAGGTATATTCGCAGCCCAATATGAAGTATTGCGTAAAAACGGACATAGCCCTTCTGAGTCATTCAATGAAACAGTGGAAGAATTAACACAATCATTAATGCCACTTGTTGCAGAAAACGGAATGGACTGGATGTATGCCAACTGTTCAACGACTGCACAAAGAGGTGCTTTGGATTGGTGGAAAAAATTCCGTGATGCAACTATGCCAGTTTTTACAGATTTATACAATAGTGTTGCAACAGGAAAAGAATCGGCTCGTTCTATTGACTTAAATAGTAAAGCCGATTACCGTGAGAAATTAGAAGTGGAATTAGCTGAATTACACAATAGTGAAATGTGGCAAGCGGGAAAAACAGTAAGAAGTTTAAGACCAGAGAACCAACCAGGTAAATAATTTTTTAGAATTATTTAGTTAGGATAAAATAGAAAAGTGATAAAGCATGAGTGAAGCAAAGACAATAATTAGACCTACACTTAATATCGAGGCTGCAGTCAAAAGATTGAAGTCGGTGGTAACGCATACCCCGCTTCAGTTCAACGCCAATTTGTCTCGTAAATATGAGTGTAATGTTTATTTTAAAAGAGAAGACTTACAAATTGTACGTTCTTATAAATTAAGAGG
>JBBAJX010000019.1:33627-43866 GCA_040403885.1 Sediminibacterium sp.
GATGTCACTTTTTCTTTTTGTAAAGATGCTTTAGATGATATGCATTTAGTGCCAGAAGGAAAAATTTGCACCACAATTTTACAAATGTATAATGAAGAAGCCATTGTAGTGGAACCCGCAGGAGCTATGTCTGTGGCGGCTTTGGACCATTACGCCGAACAAATTAAAGGCAAGACCATTGTATGTATTGTAAGTGGAGGCAATAATGATATTGCACGCATGCAAGAAATTAAAGAACGCTCTTTAACCTATGAAGGATTAAAGCATTATTTTTTAATACGCTTTGCACAAAGACCAGGCTCTTTAAAAGAGTTTGTCAATAAAGTGCTAGGGCCTTATGATGATATTACAAGGTTTGAATTTATACAAAAACATAATAAAGAAGCAGGTCCAGCCTTGATAGGATTAGAGTTAAGAACAAAGGCCGATCATACTACCCTTATTGAGAATATGAAGAAGTATCATATTAATTATGATGAAATAAATAAAGACGATAATATTTACGGCTATTTAATATAGAAAAATAAAAAGGGTTATGCAGGTTTTAAAGTTTGGAGGAAGTTCAGTGGGTAGTGCAGAGGTAATCAATCAGATGGTGGCTATTGTAAGTTCACGTATTCAAAAAGAAAAAACAATTGTAGTCGTTTCTGCAATGAGTGGTGTCACGGATCAATTATTAATGCTAGCGCAAACGGCTGCACAAGGTAATGAGGCTTATAAAACCATTATTCAAAACATTGAACAAAAGCATTTAGATGCAGTTCGTGCATTACTTCCTATTCAACAACAAAGTGGCACTTTAAGTTTGGTGAAGCAACTTATAAACGAATTAGAAACTAATTGTGAAGGTTTGTTTATGCTGAAGGAATTATCTATGCGCATGCAGGATAAAATTATTAGCTACGGTGAAATATTATCTAGTAAAATTATTTCAGCCAGTTTTGAGTCAAAGGGCATTAAACAACAATGGGTTAATTCTAGTGAACTTATCAAAACCAATTCTAATTATTTTAATGCTGTGGTAGATAAGACACTTACTTATACAACTATAGCCAATTATTTTGCAGCTCCTGAAAATACATTCGATTTATATATAGCGCCTGGTTTTGTGGCTTCGGATTTTGAGGGCAATACTACTACACTCGGCAGAGGTGGCTCCGATTATTCAGGCGCTATTTACGCAGCAGCCACAGAGGCAACAGCATTAGAAATATGGACCGATGTAAGTGGCATGATGACAGCCGATCCGCGTATGGTGCAAAACGCTAAAGAAATTCCAGAAATTTCTTATCAAGAGGCTATGGAGTTATCGCATTTTGGTGCGAAAGTTATTTATCCTCCTACTATTCAACCGGTGATGCAAAAAAACATACCCGTATGGATAAAAAATACTTTTGATCCTAATCATGCAGGTACTATTATTAAAAATGAAGCATCTGTCGATAAAAATTTTATAAGGGGTATTTCCAGTATAAAAGATATTTGTCTATTAAACTTAGAAGGTAGTGGTATGGTAGGCATACCAGGTTTTTCTAAAAGACTATTTGACGCACTTGCTAAAAAGCAAATCAATATTATATTAATTACACAAAGTTCTTCGGAGCATTCTATTTGTGTGGGCGTGAATATGCAAGATGCGCATATAGCTAAAATAGCGGTAGACATTGAGTTTGAACAAGAAATTAACACACAGAAGGTTCAGCCTTTAATTATAGAAAAAGACGTTTCTATTTTAGCCTTGGTGGGTGAGCAAATGAAAAGTCATCCTGGTGTAAGTGGAAAAATGTTTGGTGTACTGGGTAGAAATGGTATTAATGTAAGAGCCATTGCGCAAGGTTCTTCAGAGAAAAATATTTCAGCAGTGATTGCTACACAGGATATACGTAAAGCTATTAATGTACTACATGAAGAATTTTTTGAAACTTCTTATAAGCAGGTAAATGTGTATGTAGCGGGTGCTGGTAATGTAGGTAGTAAATTAATAGATCAAATAAAAAAACAATTTCCTTATTTACAAGCAACACTTCGTTTGCAAATAAATATTGTGGGTATTGCCAATAGTAAAAGACAATTAATACATGCAGAAGGTATTGATTTAACTAATTGGCGTGAACAACTAGCCGCCGCCCCTGTTGGAGATATTACTAACTATGTAAACACCTTACTTAAAAATAATTTACGCAATAGTGTATTTGTCGACGTCACAGCGCATCAAACGGTTTCCGATGTGTATATGCAATTATTAGGCAAGGCAGTATCGGTGGTGGCTTGTAATAAAATTGCCTGCTCTTCACCTTACGAGCATTATGCAAAATTAAAGTCACTCGCTAGAGAATTCAATGCTGCTTTCTTATTTGAAACCAATGTGGGAGCGAGTTTGCCCATTATTGGAACCTTAAACGATTTAATAAGAAGTGGAGACAATATTAATAGAATTGAAGCGGTTTTATCCGGCACTTTAAATTATGTATTTAATAATTACGATGGTACAGTACCTTTTTCAAAAGTAGTTCGACAAGCGCAGACAGAAGGGTATACTGAACCCGATCCTAGATTAGATTTAGGGGGCACCGATGTAATGCGTAAAATAATGATACTAGCCAGAGAAGCAGGACATAAAATTGAAATGACCGATATAGCTAATGAAAGTTTTTTACCTGCAAGTTGTTTCAATGGTTCGGTAGAAGATTTTTATACAGAGATGGAAAAACAAGAAGCGCATTTCAAAAAATTATATGAAGCAGCTGCTGCTAAAAATTGTAAATTAAAATTTGTAGCAAGTTTCAATATTGCAGAAGATGGAAAAGGAATAGCTAAAGTAGGATTACAACATATTGAACCAAGTTCAGACTTTTATCATTTATATGGTAAGGATAATTTAGTCTTGTTTTATTCTACGCGTTATCCTGAACTTCCTTTAGTGGTGAAGGGAGCAGGTGCAGGTGCCGATGTAACAGCGTCGGGTGTATTTGCCGATATCATAAGAGCTGCAAGAATTTGATAAATTATATATACTAAAAGACACTATAATTAAAAATAGATAATTAAAGATGTTATTTTTTTATTAAAGTACTTTTATATAAAATAGATATACAAGATGTTTTCTGAAAATCAATGGATAAAAATAAAAGCCCCCGCCACTGTTGCGAATATGGTTTGCGGTTTTGATATCTTGGGCTTTGCTGTGAATAGTCCATACGATGAAATGGAAATGAGGTGGATGTCTCGCGCCGACAATGAAGCCAGTATTACTATTATTAATATTGACGGTTATAATTTACCTACCGACCCAGAAAAAAATGTGACAGGTCCAGCCTTGCTTGCTTTTTTAGAAGAGTATGAAGAAAAGCAAAATAGCAGCAGCCCTAAAATAAAATTCGAAGTAAAAATTAATAAACTTATCAAACCCGGTAGTGGTTTGGGTTCTAGCGCTGCTAGTTCTGCGGGTGCCGTGGTGGGTGCTAATTATTTAGTAGGTAATATTTTCTCTAAAGACGATTTAGTGCGTTTCGCCATGAATGGTGAAAAATTAGCATCGGGTGTAAAGCATGCCGATAATATTGCGCCCTGTATTTTTGGAGGAGTTACTTTGGTGAGATCTATTTTTCCTTTAGAAATTATTGCACTGCCTTCTCCCAGTTTGCATGTAACTATTGTGCATCCTCAAATTGAGGTAAGAACTTCGGATGCCAGAAGTATATTAAGACAACAAGTTCTTTTAAAAGACGCTATTAAACAATGGGGCAATATAGCAGGACTAGTTGCAGGTTTAATGAAACCTGACTATGATTTAATTGGTAGGTCTTTAGAGGATGTTATTATTGAACCGGTTCGTTCTATATTAATACCAGGTTTCGATGCTTTAAAAATGGCTTGTAAGCAAGCAGGTGCTTTAGGGGGTGGCATTTCTGGTTCTGGTCCATCTATATTTATGCTAAGTAAAACCAAAGAAATAGCCATAGCGGTTGAAAAAGAAATGAAGCAATTATATGATGGCATTGGGCTTCCGCATCATACTTATGTAACCAGCATTAACCAAACAGGCGTTGAGATAACGGCTTAGTTTGAAAAGATAAAATTTCATATGCATTATTATAGTTTAGGAAAAAATTCCCCGAATGTAGATTTTAGAACGGCTGCCATTACAGGGCAGGCGCCTGATAAGGGATTATACTTTCCTAGTACTATTCCTAAATTTACTGCAGCGCAAATAGAAAGGTTTAAAACATTAGATAAAGCCAGTCTAGCATTTGAGGTTATGAAACCCTATGTGGGCGCTACTATTGACGATGCATCCTTAAAAGAAATTTGTGCCCAGACCATTAATTTCGATTTTCCTTTAGTACCTATTACAGAAAATATTTTATCGCTTGAATTATTTCATGGGCCTACTTTAGCTTTTAAAGATGTAGGTGCAAGATTTATGAGTAGGTGTTTGGGTTATTTTTCAAAAGAGAAAAAAAAGAATGATAGAAATTCGAATCTAACAAAATCTTCAGAAGATAATACTACTACTAAGCCTACTACTGTATTAGTAGCTACTAGTGGAGATACAGGCGGCGCAGTAGCCAACGGTTTTTTAGGCGTAGAGGGTGTGAATGTAATTATATTATACCCTAAGGGTAAAGTAAGCCCTATACAAGAATTGCAATTAACGACTTGCGGACAAAATATAACAGCACTTGAAGTAGATGGAAGTTTTGACGATTGTCAAGCCATAGTGAAAGAAGCATTCATAGATTTTGATTTGAACGAACAATATAATTTAACCTCTGCTAATTCAATAAATGTAGCGCGTTGGTTGCCTCAACAATTATATTATTTTTTCGCATGGCAGAACTGGGTTGCAAAATTCCAAGACGCGCAAGGGAATTACCCCCCTATGAATATTGTAGTTCCTAGTGGCAACTTTGGTAATATTTGCGCAGGTATGATGGCTAAAGCAAGTGGCTTACCCTTGGGCCATTTTATAGCAGCATGTAATGCCAATGATTTAGTTACAAGGTATTTAACTACTGAAAAATATGAAATACATAAAGCTATTGCCACAGTATCTAATGCAATGGATGTAGGTAACCCAAGTAATTTTGTACGCATACTTGAAATAATAGAAAATAACTTCCCGGCCTTAACCAAGGCTTTATCTAGTTATAGTATTGATGATACTATAACCAAGGCCACTATTGCTAGAGTATACAAAACCAATAACTATACCTTAGACCCCCATGGGGCAGTCGCCTTTGCAGCATCTGAAATTTACTTAGCCAATTTAGAGAAAGCAAATACAAGTTCAAATGAGCAATACAACACTAATAGTTATAGCGCTATAATTTTAGAAACCGCGCACCCAGTAAAGTTTCCAGAAGTAGTGGAAGAAGCTATTGGACAAACTATTGCCATACCCGATTCGGTTAAATTTTTATTAGACAAGAAAAAGGTTTCTACTGCTTTAGCTGCGAATTATGCAGCCTTTAAAAATTGGATGAAGGAAGGGAAATAATTTATTATAAAAATTCTTTTATATAATCCGACGGTTTTAAAACAGGCAAGGTAGTTAATCCTTCTTTATTTAATTGTTTGTCATTGGAGATAAAATAGTTCATATTATGATGAAGTGCAACATAATATTGCAGCGCATCTTCGATATCGTTCATTTTAGAATGTAAGGATTGAATTATATTTTCTTTTGGCATATCAATAATTTCAAAATCTTCTATAATTGCTAAAATAGTTTCTTTTGTTTTTTCTACTCCAAAAACTCTCAAAAGAAAATAACTTAAAATATGTACTATTGAACCGCTTATATATCCTCTAGCATCCCCATTACTTATGGCATCTAATATTATTTTTGCATTTGACTTCCCATCTCTGTCTAAGCAATAATCTAAAATTATATTTGCATCTATATATATCTTATTGCTCATTTTTGTATTCTTTCATTTTTTCTTCGTAATATAATTCACTTAATTTTTTATTTTCTGGAATATTCACTTTTGGTAATTTGTCCAAAATTTCAGTAAGCAATTTTCTCTTTGGTCTAGTAATAATTTCAAAATAATCTTCTACCATTTCAGAAACGCTTATATTTTTTTTAGCGGCAATTTTTTTTACCTCTTTCAAAAGAGGAGCTTCAATGGTTATATTTAATCTTGCTTTCATAGTATCAGTATATAATATTTTATAAAGATACGTATTATTTAAATTTATGCGCATAATAATTATAATGTTTTCATTTTTATTTTTTCTTAATGCCTTTCAAAACCGAAAATAAGTAATTTATTTAATTGAAATTCAAGTATTTATACGCTATGAAGCTCTTCTCTAAGCTTAGTCTTTTTTCTAAGTTCTAGATGTATATAAATAGTATATTTATTCTTCAAAATGGTAAATATGAAAAGGATATTATTCTTAGTGGCAATCTTATTTAATGGCCTACTATTCAATGGCATGTTTAGTGAAACCCTAATGGCTCAAAAGCCGGCGATGAATTCTTTTATACCCGATAGGCAAGCCACTTATTGCAATCCTATTAATTTAGATTACGGCTATTGCCCTATTCCTAATTTTGTACAAAACGGAAAGCACCGGGCCACAGCGGATCCTATTGTAGCGGTCTATGATAATAAATATTTTTTATTCAGCACCAACCAATGGGGTTATTGGTGGAGCAGCGATATGAAAGATTGGAAATTTATTTCAAGAAAATTTTTAAGACCTTGGAACGATGTCTATGATGAATTATGCGCACCAGCAAGTTTAGTACTAGGCGATAGTTTATTGGTGATAGGTTCAACTTATACAAAACAATTTTCATTATGGTATAGCACCAACCCCACTAAGGACGACTGGCATGTTGCTGTAGATAGTTTTCAAGTAGGTGCCTGGGATCCAGGATTATTTAAAGACGACGACAACCGTTTATATATTTATCATGGTTCAAGTAATTTTTATCCAATCTATGGACAAGAGTTAGACCGTAAAACTTTTGCACCCATTGGAGAAAGACAATTGCTTATTCATTTAGTAGATAGCATACATGGTTGGGAGCGTTTTGGAGAACATCAGGACAATACTTTTTTAAAACCCTTTATGGAAGGGGCTTGGATGAATAAGCAAAATGGTAAATATTATTTACAATATGGTGCGCCAGGCACTGAATTTAGTGGCTATGGAGATGGCGTGTATGTAAGCGATAAACCACTAGGGCCCTTTGTGTATCAGAAGCATAATCCTTTTTCTTATAAGCCAGGGGGCTTCGCAAGAGGAGCAGGACATGGAGCTACTTACCAGGATATTTATAAACAGTGGTGGCATATTTCAACTATTGCCATTGGTGTTAAAAATAATTTTGAAAGACGTAATGGTATTTGGCCCGCACAAATAGATGCAGATGGTATATTATATAGTAATACTTCTTACGGAGATTATCCGCATTATATTCCCAATGCAGGAGCGAACCATGACGTATCACAGTTTACAGGATGGATGTTACTTAATTATAACAAGCCCGTTCAAGTATCTTCTACCTTAAGTGCATTCACTGCGAACAATGCAGTAGATGAAAATTTAAAAACTTATTGGTCGGCCACTACAGGTAATACAGGTGAATACATAATAACCGATTTAGGAAATAAATCTAGCATTGAAGCCATTCAAATTAATTATGCCGATGAGGGTGTTGAGTTAATGGGCAAGTCGTTAACTACTTATCATCAGTATCAAATTTTTGTATCAGACGATGCGAAGACTTGGAAATTAATTATTGATAAGTCTAAAAACAAAACCGATGTACCGCATGATTATGTAGTACTTCCTAAAGCCATTCAAGCGCGTTATATTAAAATGGTGAATATACATATGCCAACGGGTAAGTTTGCTATTAGTGGCCTGCGTGTATTTGGAAAAGGCACTGGAGCTGACCCAGGCTCGGTACAAAATTTTGTAGCACTTAGAGGCGATAGCGAAAGAAGAAACGCCTGGTTAAAATGGGCTGTAAACCCTAATGCCACAGGGTATCATATCTATTTTGGGAACGATCCTAATAAATTATACAATAGTGTAATGGTCTATGGCGTAAGTGAATACTATTGTACGGCTTTGGAAAAAAATGATGCTTATTATTTTCAAATAGAAGCCTTTAATGAAAATGGAATTGGGGTAAGGTCACCGGTGATGAAGGCAGATTAATTTTATTAAAAAGTTTTAATTCAACAATTAAAAAAGCCCTTCGAAGTATCGAGGGGCTTTTTTATAAAATCTAACCTAAGCCTTTTGAGATAATGGCTTATAAGAAACTAAATAATTATTTCTTAATTACTAATTTATCAGTAGTTCTTCTCACTTTTTTAGCGTTCACTAAATAATCGTTTGCAGCATCACGGAAACCTAATGTTAAAGCTACAGTGCTATGTAGGCCCAATGCTTTTAATCCTAATATTTCATCAACTGCATCTGGTGCAAAACCTTCCATAGGCGTAGCATCTATTTCTTCAGCAGCAGCAGCTACTAAACTAAAACCTAAAGCAAGGTAAGTTTGCTTATCTGCCCATACTCTTGCTTGCTCAGGCGTCTTGTTTTTGAATGAACCATTAACGGCACCAGAAAAATCTTTTAAAGTATCTACTGCTACACCTCTTTGGTCAGCAATTTCTTGCATGTATTCAGCAATTTCTTTTTCAGATATAGTATTCCAAGCTGCAAAAACAATAACAACCGACCCGTCCACTACTTGTGATTGATTGTAAAATGCAGGTTGTAATTTTTTTCTTGTTTCTTCATCTTCTACTACAATAATAGAATAAGGCGTTAAACCAAAACCACTAGGTGCTAAGCGCGTTGCTTCAATAATGGTATCTAATTTTTCAGCAGGAATTTTTGTTCCGTTCATTTTCTTAACAGCATAACGCCATTTTAATGCATCTAATAATTTCATCGTATTTATATATTTCGTTGTTTAAACATCAAAACTAAGCATTTCTGACCTAATTTCAAATTAATTATTTGTTAATCAATCTATTATGGTAACAATCATTTTGATAAAAGGTTCAAAATCATTGTTTTAGTACTCAAAAGATTAATGCCTAAACAAAACCATCCAGAGATCTTGCTTTCTGTATAATACATATAATAGTACCCCCAGACCTAGGATGGCCCATATAAACAGTCCGCGGTTTACTCTTTTATGCACCTGTTGGGTTACTTTATTTTTACCTTCTCCAGTTTTGATAGCAGTTGCAATGGTATATCCTAAATGAAAACTATATATAATTTCTACACAGGATACTAAAAATGCAAATACAAATATTTTTAAATTATCAGTATTAAATAATGTGAAGTACAAGAAAATATATATGAGTTGATTCTTAAAAGATTTAAACATAATAATTATTACAAAAATTAAATAAATTTATTTTCCATAAATACATAAAGTAAAGGTAAGAACTATAGTAGCAACTTTCCACCAAGGCGATGCTTTTTTTAAAATATCCATACCCATATTAATTAATAATGTTCCATTTAAACCACCTCTTAATAATGTCCCAATATCATCAAGCGCTTCCCCATAGCCACTTAGAGCTGCTAATGCAGTTTGAATAGCACAATCAATAATTTCTTCATCTGAAATTCTCATTGTCTTTTTATTTTCACTAATCATTGAATTAGAAAATATTCTATTTTCAAGATTAGCGATAAGATCCTTTTTGTATAAACTTATTATATCAGGATGTTGCTCTAAATAGGTTTTAGATTTTACTGATTCAGAAATATAATTAAGCACTTTTAATTTATTTACTGAATTTAAATTTTTGTAATCTTTTTGATTAGTAAAGAATGTTAGCATACTTTTCATTAATAATTCGTTCGAATTAATTACTAATTGGCTGTCTAATTTTAGTGTTTGAACTTTTTTGGCTTCGCTATCAAAATTTCTAACTAAATTAACGAAGAGGGAGTCGGTTAATATATTGTCGGCAATAGACTCTATATTGACTAATTTATTATTCACTGCCAGATTGGTTACAGCAGTAGTAGACTCCTTAGAGCAGGCTGCCAATAATGTACCAGTAAGCATTAATAAATAAACGTAATGCATAATTTTAGATTTGTTTTTCATATTTTATATTTTGAACAAACTTAGTAGTTTAGCAAAATGAAAATCTTTCGTTTAATTCATAGTATTTTATAGTTATTTGTACCTATAAATTGCCTTTGAAGTATAAAATAGTTGGCGTAACTTTA
>JBBAJX010000019.1:43966-48376 GCA_040403885.1 Sediminibacterium sp.
TTTAGCAGCATTCATGCTGATCGTCTTTGTATTTAGCATTACCTCACAAAAGACTATTCATGATTTAGTTGCCAAACATAGCGATAAGGTTAAATGTGATGTACATAAGAATTTACCTATTGAACAAGTTGAAAATACAAGCATTCATTGTTCTCACGATAATTTAGTAGTTGCCTCCCCCTTTCTCGATTTTAATTTTTCTATTGAATTAGCGCAGCCTGTTGTAAGCATTGTCACCAACACGCATCTTGTTTGTTTTTACTTTTCTAATAATAATTATTCTTTAGACTCAAGGGGTCCCCCTGCTGTTTAGCCCAATCGAATTTGAAATTAATTTTCAATTCGAATTTGCTTATTAACGCTAGTATACTACTAGATTTAATATAGCAACGATTTTTATAATGCATCGCATTTTTTATTTCAAGTTAATTATTATTTTATGTTCAAGTATTTATCTATATTATTTATAAGTGTTTTTATAGGCGAGGGCGTTTACGCCATGCAAGCACCTAAGACGGTGCAGCTATCGGGTAAAATTAGCGATGAGACAACAGGTCAGGTTTTACAAGGCGCTTCTATTTATTTTCCAGAATTAAAAAAAGGGGTGGTGAGTAATAATAAAGGAATTTATCAAGTTAATATAAAGCCAGGTAATTATATTATTGAAGTAAGCTATATCGGCTATAGTTTACAAACTATTAATGTAAGTATTCAAGCTAATTTGGAGAAAGATTTTATGTTGAACCATGCAGTGGTTGAAAATACTAATGTAACGGTTACTAGTTTTTTACGCAGTACTTCTAGTAAAAAAACACCTACTCCTATTAGTATTATTAAGAAGGAAGATTTTTTTAAAGGAGTCTCCACCAATTTAATTGACGCCCTTTCTAAAATACCAGGGGTAACTCAGTTAAGCACGGGCCCTGCTATTTCAAAACCCATTATACGTGGCCTAGGATACAATAGGGTAGTGGTTTTAAACGATGGGGTAAAACAAGAAGGACAACAATGGGGCGATGAACATGGTATTGAAATTGACGAGTACAATGTAACCCGAACAGAAGTTTTAAAAGTGCCTGCTTCCATTATTTATGGAAGTGAGGCTTTATCGGGGGTTATTAATATAACATCGAATGTACCTGTGGCAGAAGGAGCTCTAAGAGGAAATGTATTTAGTAATTATCAATCTAATAATAATTTACAAGGTTATCATTTCGATATAGCGGGTAATAAAAATGGTTTGGTATGGGGAATGAATGTAAGTAGTAAAAAAGCATCTGATTATAAAAATAAATATGATGGCTATGTTTACAATTCAAAATTTTCAGAATTAAATGGAGGAGGTTTTATAGGTATAGAAAAAGATTGGGGCTATTCTCATTTCATTGTAAATAAGTTTAGTCAAAAACTAGGCATGATTGAAGGAAGAAGAAATAATTTAGGACAGTTTACCAAGGAAACTATTATGAATGGCGCATCAGGAAATTCAATTGTTGATATTCCAGCCACTGACGCCGATTTTAATTCCACCACTCCTACTATTCCTTATCAATATATTCAACACACAAAATATATTTTAGATAATAGTATTAATTGGGGAACGGGAAAATTAAAAGCCAATATGGCTTATCAAAGAAATCAAAGACAGGAGTTTGGTAATATTGAAATGCCAACAGAGAAAAGTTTATACTTCGATTTAGGTACTTTAAATTATTCTTTTCAATATTTATTACCAGAAACCAATAATTGGAAACATACTATTGGTGTGAACGGATTACAACAAAGTAATAAAAATAAAGGTGTAGAAGCCTTGATACCTGAATATAAATCGGTGGAAGTTGGACTATTTTTTTATACGCAAAAGCATATTGGTAAATTAAACTTTAGTGGTGGTGCTAGAATAGATAAAAAAGGAATTGATTTTAATGGCCTTCAAAAAAACTATGGAGATATTGCAGGGTCCATAGGAATGACTTATGAAGCCACCAATGATTTAATCTTTAAATTCAATATAGCGCGTGGTTATAGGGCCCCTAATTTATCTGAACTAGGAAGTAATGGTGCACATGCGGGCACTAATAGATACGAGTATGGTAATACTAATTTAGAAAGCGAAAAAAGTTTACAATTTGATGCAGGTATTGAATGGAGTAACGAGCATGTTTCCTTTACAGGCAATGCTTTTTATAATAATGTAACTAATTATATATTTTACCAAAAGCTTATTGGAGCGCATGGCGGAGATTCTATTATTAATAAAGACGGGAAAGATTATTATGCTTTTGCTTATAATCAACAAGATGCCAAATTAATAGGTGCTGAATTTAATTTAGATATTCATCCGCATCCCTTTGATGGGCTGCATATTGAAAACACAGTCTCTATTGTTAATGGAACTTTTAAAAAAGCCTTGGCCGGCAGTATTAATTTACCCACCATACCTAGTATGCGTTGGATTACTGAATTAAGGTATGAGCTTCCCAAAAATACAGGCATGCTTAAAAATACTTATGCTTCACTGCAATTTGATAATGTAGCTGCACAGAATAATCCATTCACTGGCTATAATACCGAAACTAAAACTGCGGGCTATACTTTAATTAATATAGGCGCAGGTGCACATATTACTAAAAAAAATAAACAGTTATTTAGCATTTCTTTAGTAGCGCAAAACCTTACCGATATTGCTTACCAAAGCCATTTAAGCCGTTTAAAATATACAGATGAAAATATTTTAACAGGAAGAATGGGCGTATTTAATATGGGCCGTAATTATAGTTTAAAAGTGAATATTCCGATTGGGAATTAAATACGAGCTTATTTTCTAATTAGTCCATTTAAATGTATAAATATTACACTAATTTGTACGAAAAAGTGTAATATTTATACATTAAATTGGAGGAAAACCCTTATTTTTGATACCATAACAAGGGAAAATGGAAAGATTAGCCTATTACAAATTATTGGAATGGAAGGAAAAGCAAAATAAAATGCCACTCATCCTGAAAGGGGCTAGGCAAGTAGGCAAGACCTGGTTAATGAAGGAATTTGGCAAAAGGAATTATACCCATGTTGCTTATTTTAATTTCGAAAGTGTAAAAAATCTACATTTAATTTTTGAAAAAGGATTTGATACTACATCTATTATAAGTGCATTAAATATTGAGTCTGGAATAAAAATCGAACCCAATAATACATTAATAATTTTTGATGAAATTCAAGCTTGTCCATCGGCGCTTACGTCATTAAAATATTTTCAAGAATCTAATAAACAATATGATATAATTGCTGCAGGTTCACTGCTAGGCGTGTCTTTACATATGAATCAGTCGTTCCCTGTTGGGAAAGTTGAGTTTATGGAATTATTCCCTTTTAGTTTCAATGAGTTTCTGCTTGCAATGGGTCAAGAAGATTTATTAGGAATAATCAATCGAAAAGAAAAAGGAATGATTGAAGTTTTTAAAGATAAGTATGTCGTTCTGTTAAAACAATATTATTTCATTGGTGGAATGCCAGAAGCAGTTAATAGCTTTAGAGAGGATAAAGATTTTTTAAAAGTAAGAGAAATACAAGTAAGCATATTGTATTCCTATGAACAAGATTTTTCAAAGCATGCGCCATATCAACTTGTTCCTAAGCTCAGACTTATATGGCAGTCTATCGTTTCTCAACTTGGAAAAGAAAATAAAAAATTCACCTACAGTAGTTTAAAAAAAGGCGCAAGATCTAAGGAGTATGAATCCGCATTGTCATGGTTGTCAGATGCTGGGCTTGTTTATAAAATTATTAGAATAAATAAACCAGGTGTTCCGCTTAAATCATACGAGGATAGTAATGATTTTAAATTATATATTCACGATGTTGGTCTACTTTGTGCCATGGCTGAAATTGCACCTACTGTTATTTTAGGAGAGGATGATTTGTTTAAAGAGTTTAAGGGCTCACTTACGGAACAATTTGTACTTCAACAGTTAAAGTCAAAAGGGGTTCAGCCAAATTATTGGACAACTGAAGGCTCTCAAGCCGAAGTGGATTTTATAATACAAAAAGGAAGTGAAGTGATTCCAATAGAAGTTAAAGCGGCGGAAAATTTGAAGTCTAAAAGTTTAAAAATATATTATGAAAAATTTCACCCAAAATTTTGTTATCGATTTTCAATGTCAAATTACAGAGAACAAGATTGGATGATTAATATTCCTCTTTATGCAATCGAATTAGCATCTTATTCATAAAATATAATTATTTTCTAAAAATACCCACTATGAAAAAAATATTAATAATTAGCTTAGCTATCATAAGCCTTAGTATCGGAACAAATCAAACTTTAATAGCACAAACTACTAAAGCCACCACTGCCTTAAGTAAGGAAGAACAAAAAGTAATGGACTATATCGATGCCAATATGCCAAG
>JBBAJX010000020.1:0-16294 GCA_040403885.1 Sediminibacterium sp.
TTAATTATACCAAACAAAAATATACCGACTCTGCTTTTTCAAAAAAGCTAAATATCGCAGATAGCACTAGTTATGTGACGCCAACAAAATTAGCTGCAAATTTATTTGATCAAACACCTCTCAAAAATGAAATAGCTACTAAGCTAAATATAGCAGATAGTACAAAATACGTCACACCAACAAAATTAGCTAGTTATTATACAACAAGTGCGGGGGGTGGAACAACTATTGATACTGCAAGTTTATCTAATAGAATTAATTTAAAAGCAAGTGCAAGTGATCTAACAAATGGTATTGGTGCAGAAGCTGCCACTGCAAGAGCTGCAGAATTATTAATAAGCAATAGTGTTGCAACACAAACTACCGCAATTGCTACAAAATTAAATATAACTGATACGTCTTATTTATTAAAGAAGACTGATACTGCAAGTTTATCTAATAGAATTAATTTAAAAGCAAGTGCAAGTGATCTAACAAATGGTATTGGTGCAGAAGCTGCCACTGCAAGAGCTGCAGAATTATTAATAAGCAATAGTGTTGCAACACAAACTACCGCAATTGCTACAAAATTAAATATAACTGATACGTCTTATTTATTAAAGAAGACTGATACCGCTAGTTTATCTAGTAGAATTAATTTAAAATTAAATACAAGTCAATTGGGTATTGCAAACGGTGTAGCTAGTTTAAATGCTTCAGGTATTATACCTTCCAGTCAATTACCACCAGTTTCTTTATCATCTACAAGTGTTGTAGCTAGTGATGCAGTTATGACTGCATTATCAGCAACAGTTGGAAGTATTGCCATTAGAACGGATTTAAACAAGAATTATGTTTTAAGTACATTGCCTGCAAGTACCTTAAGCAATTGGGTTGAATTATTAACTCCAGCTGCGCCAGTACAAGCAGTCAACGGATATACTGGCTCTGTAAATTTATCTAAGTATGATATTGAATTAGGTAGTGTGGACAATACTAGTGATTTAAGTAAGCCAGTTTCAACTGCAACACTCACTGCATTAGGCGCCAAAGCAGATACAGCAGTTGTCAATCCTACACTTCTTTTAAAAGCGCCATTGGCATCCCCTAAATTTACAGGATCGGTAGCCATTGGTACAACTACTCCAGCAGCCTCAGCTGCTTTAGATATTACATCCACTACGCAAGGTTTGTTATTACCTAGATTAACCTATGTTCAGAAAACTGCAATTGCTAATCCAGTTGCTGGTTTAATATTATTTTGTTCTGATTGTGGTACGAGTGGAGAAATGCAATTATACAATGGAACAAGTTTTGTAAATATGATAGGGAATGCAGGACAATTTGCAATGCCGGGAATTAATGCTACCACTGGGGCTTATTCTATTACAACTAGTACAGCGACTAGTGGTGGTGTAATTAATTCTGACGGAGGGGCAAGCATTACAGCAAGAGGTATCGTATGGGGAACAAGTGCTGGTGCTTCAACCTATAGTGTAACATCGGGAACAGGTATAGGAACTTTTACAAGTGCCATGACTGGTTTAACTTCGGGTGTTACTTATTTTGTTAGAGCTTTTGCAACGAATAGTGTAGGTACAAAATATGGTACAGAAATCTCTTTCAATACTTCACAAGCAGTGGCTACTTTAGCAGCTACTACAACTGTTAGTTCTATTGGTACAACAACTAATAGTGGAGGTAATATTACCTATAATGGTGGAGCAATAGTAACAGTAAGTGGTATTGTTTGGTCAACTACTTCAACACCAACTATTGCACTTGCTACAAAAACAACCAATGGAGCAGCCAATGGTGCTTATACAAGTTCAATTACAGGATTAACTCCAGGTACATTATACTATGTTCGTTCCTATGCCACCAATAGTGTGGGAACTAGCTATGGCGCACAAACAAACTTTACTACTCTAAATACGGCAACCATTTCAACAACAGCATCTGCAACGTCTATTACATCTTCTACTGCAAGTGTTGGAGGAACAATCACATCTGATGGCGGCGCAGCTGTAACAACAAGAGGTGTAGTTTATGGAACAAGCACAGGATCGGCTACATATAGTGCTAGTTCAGGAACAGGTACTGGGACATATTCAATTAGTATAACAGGATTAAATCCTGCAACTACCTACTTTGCAAGATCATTTGCTACCAATAGTGTTGGAACAGTTTATGGAACAGAAACTAACTTTGCTACAATAGCAATTGAGCCAACAATTTCAGCAACTACTGCTGCAGCATCTATTACAGGATCTAGTGCAATAAGTGGAGGTGCGATTAGTTCAAATGGTGGAGCAACAGTTACAGTGAGTGGCGTTGTTTGGTCAACGACTTCTACGCCAACAATTGAGCTATCTACAAAAACAACGAACGGTGCAGTAACAGGAACCTATACAAGTAGTATATCTGGTTTAGCACCAGCAACTCTATATTTTGTTCGTGCCTATGCAACCAATAGCATTGGAACTGCCTATGGACCAGAAAGAAACTTTACGACATTAGCCATAGCACCAACAGTTTCAGCAACCGCAACAGTCACATCCATTACAGGAACGACTGCAACTGGTGGCGGAACAATTTCATTGGATGGTGGAACAACTGTTACAACAAGAGGTTTAGTTTGGGGTACAAGCACAGGTGCATCAACATTTAGTGTTACTAGTGGAACAGGTACTGGAACTTATACAGCTAGTTTAACAGGATTAAGTATTGCAACAACTTATTTTGTAAAACCATTTGCAACAAATACTGTGGGAACAGTTTATGGGCCAGAAGTTTCCTTTGCTACAGTAAATATTCCTACAATTTCATCTACAACTGATGCATCCTCAATTACCGGTAGCTCTGCAAATAGTGGTGGTACAATTACTGCTGATGGCGGCGCTACAGTTTTATCTAGAGGCCTTGTATGGGGCACAAGTGCTGGGTCATCTACATATAGTGTTACAACAGGTTCAGGAACTGGGAATTTTACAAGTAGTGTAACTGGCTTAGCTAGATCAACTAACTATTTTGTCAGAGCATTTGCTACAAATATTGCTGGAACAGTTTATGGACCAGAAATTAGTTTCACAACACTTGGAGTAGAAGTTCCGATTTTAGCGAATACAAGTGCAGCATCCAGAATAGGTCCTAATACTGCATCTGTTGGAGTTACAATAAGTTCAGATGGAGGTGGTTCTATCATTAGTTCAGGGGTATGTTGGAATACTACAAGTACACCATCAATTACAAACAGTAAAACTATAGATGGTGCTGGTTCTACTTTTGCAAGCTCAATGACTGGATTAAGTGAAAATACTACTTACTATGTTAGATCATATGCAACAAATAGCGCTGGTACGTCTTATGGATCACAAATTAGTTTTTCAACTTACGGAACAGTAACCACAAAAACAGGAAAAATTTGGCTTGATAGAAATTTAGGGGCTTCGAGAGTCGCAACAAGTGCAACTGACCCCCAAGCATACGGTGATTATTTTGAATGGGGTAGACCTGCAGATGGCCATGAGAAAATGCAGATAAATGGAACAAGTGCAGATTTTACTTCAGTAAAATCATCCACTTCTGTGCCTCCTAATAATAAGTTTATCAAATCTACAGATGGTTCAAATGACTGGTTAGTTACACCTGATAATACCTTATGGACTGGACCCAATCCCGCAAACAACCCTTGTCCTGTTGGATATAGAATACCAACAGAATCAGAATTTTCTGCAGAATCAGTAAAGTTTACCGCAAATAATGCCAGTGGTTCATTTGAGGCAACTTATGGCTTACGATTAACCTTGTCTGGTGTTGCTAGCAACGTATATAATGCTACAAATATATGGTCGATTTCACAAGGTTGGTATGGGCTGTATTTAACTCAAACTGCTTATGATAATGGGAGTGTAAAATATTTTGGTGTTAACTCAGGTATTACATGGTTTGATTCAAATTCTAAAAAAACTCAAGGTCAATCAGTTCGATGCATCAAAAACTATTAAACCATTTATGAAAAAACAAATCTTAATAATATTAGTGACTACTATCTCGCTTACTTCTTGTATACCTCCGGGTAAACTTAGCGAGTCATTAGATGCCAATAGTATGCTTAGTAGTAAGTATGATACATTAAAAACTAAGTTAACCGATACAGTGGCTAATTTTAATAAAAGCATTAGTGCTTTAAAGTGGAATGTAAATACTTTAAAAGACAGTGTAAGCTATTACCGTGCATTGGCTTCTAAGCCTCAGGTGATAACCGAGGGAGATGTTTTTTTAAACCAAATGTTGGGACTCTCCTTACTTAGTAAGTCAGAGTTGGCGGGTATTAAAACCACTAAAGGTCAAAATGGAGGCAACAATGCTTGGTTAGAAAGCTTCAAAGCCCATGTAAAAAAATATTCGGTAGCTGAAGTAGATATTAAATTAAACAAAGGCTATGTATTTGTAGATATTCCATCCAATATCATTTTTGCAAGTGGAAGTTCTACGGTTTCAAAAAAATCAATTGAAATGCTAGGGGGTATTGCAAGACTATTGGAAGCACAGCCTAATTTGAATTTTTTAATTGAAGGCCATACCGATAACAAAGCCTTTAAAGAAAATAATGCTAATAACTGGAACTTAAGCGTAAACCGCGCAGCAGCGGTGGCTAAAATTTTACAAACCAAATATAAGATTGATCCTAAAAGAATGATTGCCGCAGGACGAAGCCAGTATGTACCTATGGATAATAACAATACAAAAGTAGGCCGTTCAAACAACCGTCGCATTCGTATTGTACTAATGCCTTCGGTAAAACAACTAATGAATTTAAATAATTAAGTTAATTAATAAAATTATCAAAATGGAAATTACAATGGGCATTAAGCCCATAAAATTATCTAGTAGAGAAACTGAAATTTGCAATTTATTGTTATCTGGCAGTAGTACTACTAAAATAGCAGAAGTTTTAAATTTAAAATGTAATACAGTATCTACTTTCAAAAAATTAATATTTAAAAAAACAAAGACTAATAACTTAATTGAATTGTATGAGGTTTATAAACACGCTTAGTATAATTATACTGGCTACATTTTTATTTCCCCCTACAACAATGGCTCAAACACTTAGCCCATTTACTTTTAATAATGGTGGGGGGTATAGTAATACTTTGGACTGGAGTATAGGAGAGTCTGTATCTATTGCTCATTTTACGAGTTTTGGGTATTCTTTAAATACAGGTGTATTACAGCCTATCACTAATATAGCAACAGCAATTGAAGAATATGGTCCTGTGGTATTTGGCAATAAAATTATAATGGGCCCCAACCCCACTAGTAAAAAACTTCGTATTAAAGCAAGCTTTAATGAAGTGGGGTCAATTTCATTTCAAATGTTTGATAGTAAATCTAATAATGTATTAAGCTATGATGGCGGAACTATTTTTAGCAAATATGAAAAGGACCTTTACTTGGAAAATATACCTGCTGGCGCCTATTATATGAAAGTATATTTTAAACCAAGTACTGGAAATGCTAAAGCTGGAATTTATAAAATTATTAAACTATAAATAATTCTTAAATAATGATAATATATTATTATAAACATTTTATTAAAAAGTATAAGTTATTAATTAAATATTTATGCATACTAGTATTTGCATCTTATATAAACAGTGCTAGTGCACAAACTGGATTAAATTTTCAGGGTGTTGCTAGAACAAGTAATAATATCATTATTGCATCGCAAGACATTAGTTTGAAATTAAGTATTCTTCAGGGTAGTGCAACTGGCATACCAGAATATGTTGAAATGAGAAAAGTGAAAACCAATGCGCAGGGTTTGTTTACTGCCGTAATAGGTGACTCGGAAACAACAATTACTTTAGGAAATTTTGCAGACATTGATTGGAAGCTTAGCCCTAAATTTTTAAAAATAGAAATTGACCCTTTTGCTGGAAATAATTTTATTAGTATGGGTACCACACAGTTTCAATACGTTGCTTATGCAAAGTTTGCTAACAGTGTGCTCGCAGAAAATATATCAGGCATTGTACCAGTCGCCCGGGGGGGCACTGGCACAAATAGCTTGACCATTTTAAAATCGGCAATGGCATTGGATAAAGTAAATAACACTTCAGATACTGAAAAGCCTATTAGTAAATCAACCCAATTAGCTTTAGATCTTAAATTAAATATATTGGATAGCACTAAGGCCTATGTTACACCAACGCAGTTGTCAAGCTATAATTTTTCAAGCGGTATTGCCAGCATTGATACCACAGGTTTATCCAACCGAATTAATTTAAAACTAAATATTTCAGATACTACTCTTTTATTAAGAAAGGCCGATACTACAAGCATATCAAACCGCATTAATTTGAAATTGAATACTGCAGATACAAGTAGTTTATTAAAAAAAACCGATACAGCTACTTTATCGAACAGAATTAATTTCAAACTGAATACTTCCGATACATCTACTTTATCGAACCGCATTAATTTAAAGCTTAACATAGCTGATACTTCTAGTTTGCTAAGAAAATCCCAGGTGGGAGCCATTAACGGTGCTGCCAGCTTGGATGCAACAGGGAAAGTACCTTCGGTTCAAATACCTGCTATTTCATTTTCATCGGTAGATGTAGTGAACAGTATGGCCGCCATGCTAAGTTTCACTTCTGGAACTGGTTTATCCACTGACAGGCTAATAGGAAGTATTGTGGTTAGGTTAGATTCAAGTAAGAATTTTGTATTAGCAAATTTACCTGCAAGTAATAGAGCTAATTGGATTGAACTAGTTAATCCAGATGCGCCAGTACAAACAGTCAATGGATTAACAGGTTATGTCGATTTAAGAAAAGTAAATATTCCAGATTTAATCAATGTAGATAATACGAGTGATGTATTAAAGCCGCTTTCACTTGCTGCTAGTGCTGCAATTGGTTTAAAATTAAATATAACAGATACTAGTAATCTTTTAAAAAAATCAGATACTTCTTTTTTACTACAAAAAGTAGACACCACCGCCATATTAGCTATGTATGCAAAGAAATTTACTAAAGATGTAGTGGTTAATTTTGGAGGAGGTAGTTTAGGGAAGTATGCTAGTGGAACTACTATACCCTCAAAAGGAAAAACTTTAGATGAATTTTTATTAGATCTAGTTTCAAAATCTGTAGCTCCCTCTTTTTCTTCTCCATCAGTTTCAATAAGTGCAAGCCCTGGTGCAGCTGCTTATGAAATTGGATATGACCCTGGTGTGGTTACTTTAAATAGCACATATAATAAAAATGATGGAGGGAATGCCACATCAACTTTATTTTATAAAACTGGGACTGTACTTTCTGCAAATACTAATTCACCAGGTCCTATAACCACTTCAGTTAGTTATAGTGTAACAGTTAACTATGCCGCGGGTACTTCAACAAAACCTGATAATTTAGGTACCTCATATCCAAATACAATCACCGCTAGTTCAACCTCTGCTGCTTTAAGTTTTTCATCTTATTCAAAAAGGTACTGGGGCGGTATTAGTGTGCCTTTTAATACGTCTACCATTTATGATATTACAGTTTTAAGTCCATCACCAAGTGCTGATAATTCGGGTGGAAGTAAAAGTATTACAACAACTATTACTATCGCAGGTACCCAATACGCCTATTTCGCCTATCCTGCTAACAATGCCGACTTAACTTCTATCATGTACAATAATTTTGAAAGTATTAACACATTTACAAAAACGTTGGTTCAAATAAAAAATGCACAAGGGTATACGCAAAACTATAAAGTGTATACATCCAACGATCCTATAAGTGCAACATTAACCTCGGTTACTTTTAATTAATAGAAATATGAAAAAGATTATTCTTTTATTTTTAATTATAGTTTCTATTAACTACAATTTAAAGGCTCAAATTGCACTTACTGGTAATATTACCACTGCTGGTGTAGCTGTTTATCCCACTCATATAGACAGTTTAGGTAAGGGTGGCCTAATGACGCTCCCAGATTTATCTACTAGAAATGCCCTTCCCGTAAAAAGAAGAAAACAAGGTATGATGGTGTATGTGCAAGCCAATGATTCTTTATATAAATTAACCACAGCTGATGTTAGTTTAAATACTGGATGGGTAGCTATGGGAATTTTAACCCAACAAAAATTAACCGACTCTTTAAATTCAAGATTAAAAGTAACGGATACTTTAAGTTTATCCGCTAGAATTGACTTAAAAGCCAATGCAGGAAGTATTAAAGATGTAACTACACTACTAGCTGATAAATTAAATAACATTGACACTTCGCTTTTATTACAAAAATCAGATACAGCTAGTTTATCTAATAGAATAAATCTAAAAACCAGCACAACCGATTTTACTACCTTAATCAATGCTGTTGGAACAAAACTAAAAATAACAGACACCTCTTTTCTTTTACAAAAAGCAGACACGGCAAGTTTATCCAACAGAATTGATCTAAAGGCCAACACAACGGATTTTAATATTTTAACAACCACAGTAGGAACTAAATTTAAAATAGCAGATACTTCTTACTTATTACAAAAAGCAGATACAGCAAGTTTATCCAACCGAATTAATTTAAAATCCAATGCAACAGATTTAAATAGTTTAACTACTACAGTTGGAACTAAGTTTAAAACGCTTGATACTGCTTATTTATTACAAAAAGCCGATACAATTACTTTATCTAACAGAATTAATCTAAAATTAGATGCCAATAAGACGGGGGTTGCCAATGGGGTAGCCAGTTTAAATGCATTAGGAAAAATACCCACTGACCAAATACCTGCCATTTCATTTTCGTCAGTAAAAATTATCACGAGCGAAGCACAAATGCTAGGATTAACATCGGCAGTAGTGGGTAGTGTTGTAGTGAGACCGGATGTCAATAAAAGTTATATTTTATCGGCGAGTGATCCTACCATTTTATCAAACTGGGTGTTACTATTAACACCAGCGCCACCGGTACAATCGGTGAATAGTTATAGTGGAAATATAATTTTAACTAAAACAGATTTAGGCTTAGGTAGTGTAGATAATTACAGTGCAGAAAATTTACCACTTTCACTTACTTCAAGAAACGCACTCGCTTTAAAATTAAAAATTTCAGATACTGCTTATTTATTACAAAAAGCAGATACAGCAAGCTTATCCAACCGAATCAATTTAAAAACAAATACAACAGATTTTAATAGTTTAACTGCAAGTGTAGCAACAAAATATAAAACCTCAGACACTGCTTATTTACTACAAAAAGCAGATACGGCTACTTTATCCAATCGAATCAATTTAAAAGCCAATACAACGGATTTAAATAGTTTAACAACTACAGTTGCTACTAAATTAAAAACTACCGACACAGCTTATTTATTGCAAAAAGCAGATACAGCTAGCTTATCCAATAGAATTATTTCAAATGTGGCATCAATTACAGCAGAAACAACAAGGGCAACAGCAGCTGAAACAATACTTACCAATAAAATTACTTCAAACACTGCAAGTTTAACTGCCAATTTAAATTCAATCAATACATTAAATACAAATGTTGCATCCAACACTGCAAGTATTAGTACCAATCTTACTACCTTAAATTCAAAAATTACTGCCAATACAGCTAGTATTACTAATAATACGGCTGATATTTTATTAAGAGCAACCACCGCTTCTCCCTCTTTTACTGGAACACCCACTGCAATAACTGCCCCTGCCTTAACCAATACTACTCAATTAGCGACTACTGCATTTGTTAGAACAGCAGTTACGTCTATTACAGGGCTTACCAATACGAATTTATCAGGAACAGCAGGTATAACGGATGCTAATTTGGCAAATATTACAACTGCAGGCAAAGTAAGCAACAGTGCCACTTCTGCAACAGCAACGAATACTTCTTATACAATAGTAGCAAGAGATGACAATGGTAATTTTTCTGCAAATAATATAACTTCAAGTTTAAATGGTACCGCATTAAATGCAACCAATATAGAAGGAGGCGCTGCAGGATCTATGCCTTATCAAACTGCCAATAACAAAACTGGTTTATTAACAGCAGGAACAGAAGGACAATATTTACAACTAACAAGTGGCTTACCAAGTTGGAAAACAATGTCTACTTCAGTCAATGCATCAAATATTACTGGAACTATTGCTTTAATCAATGGAGGAACTGGTCAAACTACTATTGCTGGAATTCAATTTGCATTGGGATTGGCTGGAACAAAAGTAGCTATTGGAGACGCAGCAGGTCAAACATCGCAAGGATTTAAATCTGTTGCTATTGGAATGTCATCAGGGTCCACGAGTCAAGCTGTAGGTGCAGTTTCAGTTGGTGGTGGAGCAGGTCAAACTTCGCAAGGTACTGGTGCTGTTGCTTTAGGTATTGCATCAGGTCAAACTTCGCAAGGTATAGGTGCTGTTGCCATTGGATCTAATGCTGGGCAAACTTCGCAAGGTGCAAAATCAGTGGCCATTGGCTTTGCAGCAGGCCAAACGAATCAAGCTGCTAATGCTGTTGCCATTGGTGGATATTCATCGTCATCGTATACCAATTCAGCTGCTATAGGATTTCAAGCAGTAACTACAGCAGAAAATACCATTCAATTGGGTGCAGATGGCGTTACTGTAACAGGCTCAACCGCAATTACCAATGTAAAAACTTCTGGAACATTAACAGCAGGTACAGTCACTTATCCAAATACACTTGGAACAAATGGACAGTTATTAATTAGTAGTGGTTCTGGAACTTTAACATGGACATCAGCCTATGATACAAGAATTACATCAGCCACAAATAGTATCACATCGCTAACATCAAGTGTAATTTCAAATACTTCAAGCATCACTTCTTTAAGTAAAAATATTCTTGCTTCTACTATTTCTGGAACCGTTGAAGTTGCGAATGGAGGAACTGGTCAAACAACTATTACTGGAATTCAAACTGCATTGGGTTTAGCAGGAACCAATGTTGCTATAGGGGCACAAGCAGGTACTTATACGCAAAGTGCCGGTTCAATTGCAATAGGTAATTTTGCTGGACGAAACAGTCAGGGAACTTATTCAGTAGCACTTGGTACTGCTGCAGCTCAAGATGCACAAGGAACTAATTCAGTTGCAATAGGTAATAATGCAGGAACTACTACACAGGGAAATCAATCAGTGGCAATTGGAAATTATGCTGCACAAACTAATCAAGGAATTAGATCTGTTGCTTTAGGTGCTTATACTGTTGCTGGAAATATCAACTCAACTGCCATTGGTTTTGGTGCAAAAACATCTGCAGATAACACCATTCAATTAGGGGCAGATGGATCAAATAGTCCTTTAGGTCTTACAACCGCTATTACCAATGTTAAAACAAGTGGTACATTAACAGCAGGTGCAGTTACTTATCCTAACACCGATGGAACAAGCGGTCAATTATTAACAACAACAGGAACTGGAACTTTAACATGGACATCAGCCTATGATACAAGAATTACATCCGCTACAAATAGCATCACTTCCAACACCACCTCAATTAATTTATTAAATACCAATGTGGCATCTAATACTTCAAGTATTACTTCCAACACTTCAAATATTAGTTCCAATACATCTTCAATTAATGTATTAAATACCAATGTGGCATCTAACACTTCAAGTATTACTTCCAACGCTTCATCAATTAATTTATTAAATACAAATGTGGCATCTAACACTTCAAGTATTACTGCTTTAGGTAATAGTATTCTTGCTTCTACAATTACTGGAACTGTTGCTTTGGGTAATGGTGGTACTGGTCAAACTACAATTGCTGGGATACAATCAGCACTGGGATTAGCAGGAACAAATGTGGCAATAGGAACGCTAGCAGGACAAGGTTCGCAAGGAACTAATTCAGTTGCAATAGGTAATAATGCAGGAACTACTACACAGGGAAATCAATCAGTGGCAATTGGAAATTATGCTGCACAAACTAATCAAGGAATTAGATCTGTTGCTTTAGGTGCTTATACTGTTGCTGGAAATATCAACTCAACTGCCATTGGTTTTGGTGCAAAAACATCTGCAGATAACACCATTCAATTAGGGGCAGATGGATCAAATAGTCCTTTAGGTCTTACAACCGCTATTACCAATGTTAAAACAAGTGGTACATTAACAGCAGGTGCAGTTACTTATCCTAACACCGATGGAACAAGCGGTCAATTATTAACAACAACAGGAACTGGAACTTTAACATGGACATCAGCCTATGATACAAGAATTACATCCGCTACAAATAGCATCACTTCCAACACCACCTCAATTAATTTATTAAATACCAATGTGGCATCTAATACTTCAAGTATTACTTCCAACACTTCAAATATTAGTTCCAATACATCTTCAATTAATGTATTAAATACCAATGTGGCATCTAACACTTCAAGTATTACTTCCAACGCTTCATCAATTAATTTATTAAATACAAATGTGGCATCTAACACTTCAAGTATTACTGCTTTAGGTAATAGTATTCTTGCTTCTACAATTACTGGAACTGTTGCTTTGGGTAATGGTGGTACTGGTCAAACTACAATTGCTGGGATACAATCAGCACTGGGATTAGCAGGAACAAATGTGGCAATAGGAACGCTAGCAGGACAAGGTTCGCAAGGTATTAATTCAGTTGCAGTAGGAATATATGCAGGTAGTAGTCAACAAGGTGCTAATGCATTGGGTATTGGATATGCTGCTGGTCAATACAACCAGGGTCAAAATTCAATTGCTATTGGATATGGCACAGGACAAATTAGTCAAAATACGAATTCAGTTGCGATTGGCAATGTCGCAGGAAACAATACCCAAGGAGTTGGTTCAGTGGCCATTGGAGCTAGTGCTGGTCAAAATAATCAAAAGGAATATGCAGTAGCAATTGGGAATGGTTCGGGCGGAACCAGTCAAGCAAGTTATACAGTTGCTATTGGAGTAAACGCAGGAGGATCGAGTCAAGAAATAGGTGCGGTTTCTGTAGGACCCAATGCTGGTTATAACGCACAAAAAAATCGTGCAGTTGCAGTAGGTGATAATGCAGGAAATGATTTGCAAGCGCAAAGTGCAGTTGCTATTGGATCGAATGCTGGAAAAAATAATCAAAAAGAATATTCAGTTTCAGTGGGTGCAAATGCAGGTCAAACAACTCAAGGTGGAGCAGCAGTTGCAATTGGATACAACGCAGGTCAAACAACTCAAGGTTCAGCAGCAATTGCAATTGGTTACAACGCAGGACAAACAAGTCAAGGGTTAAATTCAATTGCTATTGGAGTTAGTGCAGCGCAAAATGGTCAAGGTAACAATGCTGTAGCTATAGGTATTGCTTCAAATAGCACAGGTAATTCTGCTACTGCAATAGGTGCTGCCTCTTCTGCAGGCTATGAGAATTCAACTGCTATTGGTTATCAAGCTATAACAACAGCTGTTAATACCATTCAATTAGGTAATACAAGTATAACCGATGTTAACACAAGAGGTGCTGTCAATGCGAAATCGTTTTATTTGAATGCTGCTAATGCAGTTACTGCAGCTGCATCCACCACAATCGATTTATCGCTTAGTAATATTTTTAAAGTAAGTCTTGGCACGAATATAACTTCACTTAGTTTATCCAATGCGAAAACAGGCACCTATGTTATTCAGTTTATTCAAGGCGGCACATACAGTGTAAGTTTTCCGACTGCTTGGAAATGGTCAGGTGGTTTAGTGCCTATCATTACCACCACTACTGGTAAAATTGATTTAATCACAATTGTATATGATGGGTCCATCTACTTTGCATCGGCTGTTCAAAATTTTTAATATGAAAATATATTTTACAATAGTTAGTTTTCTTATTGTTTACTTTTTGAATGCACAAGCGGTATTGCCTCATGCATTACTAATAAATAACAATGCTTATCCTTCAACAATTACTGCAAATACATCTTTTAATTTTGAATCTGCCGTTTCAGGTTTGACAGCAAATACTTATCCTGCTATTAAAAGTGATTTTTCATTCAACTTTACTAATGAGACACCCTACACTATACAATTTTGGGTAACTAAATTAGTTCAAAAGACAGCATCTAGGGGGTTCATAGGTTTTACAACAGCAACTGACGGCTTAACCTATACAGCGGGTAGTTTTTTATTTTATGAATTTTCAGGAGATTTTTTAAGAAATTATGTGAAAGACGATTACAGAAACGATAATATTCCACTAGCTGGTTTTGCAATTGGTAGATCCTATCAAATTACCACTACCTATGATGGGTTGTCATGGAGAAATTATATCAATGGAGAATTAGTAACAACCACTAGAAACACAATTCCATTTAATGCTACTGCAAATTTAATGTTAGGTAATATTGGAGGCTATACCAATGTTGTATTTGATGAAGTTCGATTTTGGAATAAAGCATTAACTGCAAACGAAATTAATGGTAACTGGAGAAAGCCTATAGAAGGGACTGAATCAGGATTAAAATTATATTATAATTTTAATAATCAAGGGTATGCTTCTGAAAATAATACGACTGTAAAATTCTTAAAAGACCAAACCGCGAATAATTACAAAGGAACATTTTTAAATCTGTCTTTATCTGGCGCAAAAAATAATTTTGCAAATGACGTAAACCAATTAAATTCCAATGATGGAGCAATAGCAACATTTGATGCAAATAGTTTAGATAGTTATCCAGGAAATGGACATGCATTTAATGGCAATACTGATCTATGCCCAATATGCTGGATTGACCTTACTCCAAATGTAGGATCTAGTTTTGTTTTTTTTAATAGTTCAAATTACACAGCCAATGCTGCGCCAATGCTCAGTGCAGATGGAGGTCGTTCATTATTTATAAATAATATTTATGGAAAAACAACCACAGCATCTGGAATTTCAGGATCAGCTTCTAGATCAATTGAAGCCTGGGTTAAGTTCAACAACCTAAATAACAATTCGGTTGTTTCAATAGGTAATTTGGCTAATGCTGATTTATTTGAAATGGCGGTAAACAATAATAAATTAATACTGAGTTCAGGAACTGATCTAGCAATGGGTTATAATATCAAAAGTATAAGTTCATTGAATACCAATACTTGGTATCATATAGTTATTACCTATAAACCTCCGACTGTTGTAAATGATGATTTATTTTATACTATTTTTATCAATGGCATAATTGATAATAATTATTATAACGCTGTTGTTTCAGGCCAATCAGCCATTGCCCCTACTATTAATACCACTAACACAAATATATACATAGGAAATAGGCTAAGGCCGTTTAATGGAAAATTAGGGATATTGAAAATATACAATATTGAACTTAGTGGTACAGAAGTTTTAAATAAGTTTAACGCGACTAAAAGCAGGTATGGGTATTAAAATAGTATAGATATAATTTGAAATAATTTATTTTAGAAAAAATTCTAATTATTGAAGTCAAATAAAAAATATTATAATAGTTTAATAAAAAATACTTTAAAGTATCGTAATTTTATTTATACTAAAGATTATAAATTAATTATTATATGCTTCTAAATAAATTCTTTACAAAACTACTTCTATTCATATACTTTATTTCCTTAGGTATCAATGCTAATGCGCATACAGGCATATTTTTCCAAGCGATAGCAAGAGACAATTTTACAAATCCTGCAAAGGATAGAAAAATATATGTGCAAACCAATATTATGCAATCTTCACCCACTGGAACTATAGTATTAATAGAAAAACATGAAACCAATACGGATGCTTATGGTATTTTTAGTATTATGGTGGGCAATGGAGAAAGAGTAGGTGGAACCGTTACAGGCTTAAGTACTATTGATTGGTCTAAAGGCCCTTATTATTTAAATATAAAAATTGCCATTACACCTGTGGGCGTGGGAGCTATCTGGGACTATACGAAAGAGTGGGTCAATTTAGGCACGACTATTTTTGGCACCGTGCCTTTTGCCTTGTATTCGGCTAATACTGCAAGAATAGATGAGAAGTTAAATAGCATAGATACCGCTAAAATGCTTTCTGTATACGCCAAAGCACAAGCAGTTCAAACATTATCAACAACCATAGACGCAAGATTAGCTATTAAAGATACTGCCGCTATGTTAGCACCTTATGCGAAACCAACTTACAAAATTGATAGTAGTTTTTTTAAATTACAATTAGCGAATAAATTAGATTTATCAGATACTATAAAATACTCAAAACAATCATATACCGATGCTGCTCTACTTACAAAGATGAATAATTTTGATACTAGTAGTTATGCAAAGCAAGTTACTGTTGATGCTGCTCTACTTACAAA
>JBBAJX010000020.1:16394-42082 GCA_040403885.1 Sediminibacterium sp.
GATGAATAATTTTGACATTAGCACTTATGCGAAACAAGTTACTGTTGATGCTGCTCTACTTACAAAGATGAATAATTTTGACATTAGCACTTATGCGAAACAAGTTACTGTTGATGCTGCTTTGTTAACTAAGCTTAATAATGTAGAGAGTATAAACTATACAAAGAAAATTTATACCGATTCTGCACTACTTACAAAGATGACCAATTTTGATACTAGTAGTTATGCAAAAAAAGTAAATGTTGATGCTGCTTTGCTTACTAAGCTTTCCTTAACTGGTAATGCTGTATCTGCAACCACTGCAACAAATGCAGGAACAGCAACTTCAGCTACAAAATTAACTACAGCCCGAAATATTAATGGCGTAGCATTTGATGGTAGCGCAGCAATCACTGTATCAGCAGATGCTGGAACTTTAACAGGTACTATTTTAAAATCAACCGTAACAGGTTCTAGTTTAACAAGTGTGGGGACAATTGCTACTTTAACCACTGGAGCAATAACCAACAGTGGAAAAGTAATTGTGGGTGCATCTAGTGCTGCTAGTGCTTCAGCAATATTAGAAGCAAGCTCAGTTACACAAGGGTTTTTACCACCGCGAATGAGTTATTATCAAAGAACACAAATTGCATCACCCATTGCTGGTTTAACCATTTGGTGTAGTAATTGTGGTGCTTCTGGAGAGATGCAAGTATTTAATGGAGGCGCATGGACAAATATGATTGGTGGAACGGCAACAGGAACAATAAGTTTATCAATTGGCAATAATTATCAAGGCGGAAAAGTCGCCTATATTTTAGTCAGTGGAGATCCTGGTTATGATGTAAATACACAACACGGGATAATTGCAGCATCTTCAGATCAAACTGTTCCACTTACAGGAACTAAGTGGGATAAAGGTACTTATACAATTACAGGAGCAACAGGAACTGCAATAGGAACCGGATTTTCTAACACAAATAAAATTATTGCAAGTCAAGGTGAACCAGCTACAATTTATGCAGCAGGATTGGCTAGGTCCTACACAGGTGGAGGCTACACCGACTGGTATTTGCCAAGTAAGGATGAGTTAGAAAAATTGTTATACAATAAGGAAATCATTGGTAGTTTTTTTAATTTTTACTATTGGAGTTCTTCTGAGTTCGACGAAAGCAAAGCGTGGTTTCAAACTTTCTTTAGTGGTGTTCAGAGTACTAATGTAAAGGGAGAACTAAGACCTTTAGTTCGCGCCATTAGGTCTTTTTAATAATCATTAATTATAAATCACAATAAAACAAACAAACATGAAAGAATTAATTTTATCAATTGTACTAATTGCATTCACATTAGTAGGAAATGCACAGGGCATAAATATTTACCACAATTATGTAAAAAAACTAGTAAGAAGTAACTTCAAATCTATTGAGGAGCACCGTCCAGAAGAAATTATGTCAGGAATTTCAGACATAACTTTAGAACATACTTTTGCAGGAGATAATAGCTTAAGTGGAACACGCCATGATAAGGAAAGCGTATTAAGATGGTTTAAAAGAGTAAATATTGTACTTCCCGATCTTAAATTTGAAATGACAGACATTCAAGTAAAAGGTGGTCCAGCCAATACGCTCGTTATTGCAAGATGGATAGCTACTTGTCACTTATTAAATGGGGAACCTTATGAGAACAAAGGTGTCCACTTCATAACTATTAAATGGGGTAAAGCGGTTAAGTTTGATGTATACGAAAATACCAAAGTGGTATCACATGGTTTAGATGTGCAGTTTGAAGCAGGTATCAAAGAAGCTAAAGCCCCCAAAATTGTGAGTTAATATATACGATTATGTTAATCCTATGTAAAGTAATTAATCAAGTTAATTCTGCATAAATAAAATATACTTATGACATTTGTCTCAGTAACCAGACTCCGTGTAAAATCTATACTCTTTTTATTTTCTTTTTTGAGAGCAAACGAAGCCTCTGTAAAAGAATTAAAATGTTCAGATGGCCTATTAATGGGAAAAGAATTAATAGATAAAAATTTAACATTTTGGACAATTACAATATGGGAAGATGAGGAATCTATGAAAAGATTTAGAGGTTCTTTATCGCATAGAAAAGCAATGCAATACCTTCCTAAATGGTGTAATGAAGCATCTTATCACCATTGGTTTCAAGAAAAGAATGAATGTCCAAACTGGACTACTATATCAGATAAGTTATTTTCAGAAGGGAAATTGAGTAAGGTTAGAAATCCATCAAATGCACAAATTACCAATCAGTTTCCTCCAATTCAGTGGACTAGAGCTGAAAGAAGATTAAAGTAAATTCGTATTAGGATTATTGAATACCCGGTCTCGCTAAATGAAAATCAAGGACTTACGTTAAATTGGGAGTCCTTTACTAGGGGAGGAAAATATAGGGTCAAATTAGGTCTAAATATTTTATATCTTTATTTATGACAGACATGCAACTAATATTTATCATTTTAATTATTTGGAGCATTCCTAGCACCTATTTTAGGAGTAGGTTCAGAAAAATTGTTTACCAAACGGATGACTGGAAAATAAACATTAAACCTCTTTTCAAAAAAGAGATTATAGGTTTATTCAGTAATATGTATCCAGATAATAAAGATTATCTCAAAACAAGAAATTACTATCGTGTCTATTTAGCAGTGTATCTAATTTTGTTTATTGTTTATAACTTAATTAGTAAAAATATTTTATAGATCATGAAGCAAGCAGTACTTAATTTGTTATTTTCCCTGATTGCCTTTTCCATTGCCTGTAGCATTGCGCTATTAACTGGACTAAAAGTGGTTCAGCAAGCTGTATTGATTGCCTTTCTTATTCAGTGGCTTTTGTTTATTCCTGCTTATTTTTTTCAAACAGAGAAATTCTATGACCTAACGGGAAGTGCCACCTATTTATTCATTGTGAGTTATATAAGCTACCAAAGTTATTCTGTAATAAATATTAATATGGGTAGTATTCTACTAGCTTTATTCATCATGCTATGGGCAATCCGTTTAGGCAGCTTCTTATTTATAAGAATTCATAAAAGTGGAGAAGATAAAAGGTTTGCATCGATCAAACCCTCACCAACAAGGTTCTTCATGGCATGGACTTTACAAGGGATGTGGGTTTGTTTATGTTCAATGTGTGCCTTAACAGCCATTGCAAGCAAAAATGGGGTAGTTCAAAATGGGATTTTTTGTATTGGCATGGTTGTCTTTATTTTCGGTTTTGTAGTAGAGATTATTGCTGACTGGCAAAAATCTAGATTCCGTAAAAATCCTAAAAATAAGGATCAATTTATTGCTCATGGACTTTGGTCTTACTCAAGACACCCAAACTACTTTGGTGAAATTACATTGTGGTTGGGCATTTCCATTATGTCTTTTTCATCCTTATCAAGTTGGCAGTATATTACTTTAATCTCTCCACTTTTTACATATATTCTACTTGTTTATATAAGTGGTGTTAGAATTTTAGAAATTGCAGGGATGGAAAAATGGGGTCATTTAGACAACTATCAAAAATATATCCGCAGAACACCTTCTTTATTTCCATATTCTAATCTATTTAAAAATAAGAAAACTGAAATTTAAATAGCATAACGCTCTACGATCAAAAAAGTTTCTTTTTAGCCGCTTCTGTAAACTCTTTATTCCATCTATACAAGGTGGTTTCGGTTATACCATTTTTCAGACATATCGCTGCAATAGAGTATTCCCCTCGCATAGCTTCCGCTACAATTATTACCTTTTGTTCTGAAGAAAAGAGTCTCCTTGTCTTAGGGCTGGTCTCTTTATTGGAGTTCTCTTTAGATTTTTTTGGCTTCTGTCCCATCTCATTTTTATTTAATTTTTAATGATGGAAACTCTCTACTAATTCAGACTATATTTAGCCCACTTTATAACGACAATTTACAAGTATAGTCCATTTCAATGATTAAATCAAGAGTCTTAGAAATGATAGAGATTACAAGAATTATAAATAGACCTGTTGCGTTAGAATTACAATAGAGTAGGTATTTTACTTCCAAAAGGTAAGTAATATTTTTTAATTACTAAATTATTAAATTGTTCTGCTATAATACCGCTGTGTAGCGAAAACAGGCCTTATAATGGCTCAAATCTGTCAATTTGTATTTTTATAATATGTAATACATAACAAAACAATGACTTAAGTTAAATTGAGGGCCCTTTGTTTTTTTACTTAATATACTACAAAACTGATATATCAGTTCAATGCATTATTTTTAATGTACAAATTTTTGAAATTCAAATTTTAACTAAAGTTGAGTACTATGATAAATAAAAAAGTTGCTAACGCTGAAGAAGCTATTAATGATATTAAAGACGGAGATACACTTATGTTGGGTGGGTTTGGCCTATGCGGTATCCCAGAGAAATGTATTGCGGCTTTGGTTAGTAAAGGAATAAAAAATCTTACCTGTATTTCAAATAATGCAGGGGTAGACGATTTTGGAATTGGATTAATGTTGCAAGAAAAGCAAGTTAAAAAAATGGTTTCTTCTTATGTAGGAGAGAATGCTGAATTTGAGAGACAATTACTTTCTGGAGAACTTGATGTTGAATTGATACCACAAGGAACTTTAGCATTTAGGTGTATGGCTGCAGGGTATGGAATGCCTGCTATTTTTACGCCGGCTGGTATTGGAACAGAAGTTGCTATTGGAAAAGAAGTTAGAAATTTTAATGGGAAAGATTATTTATTAGAAAAAGCATTTGAAGCCAATTTTGCAATTGTAAAAGCTTGGAAGGGTGATACTGCTGGTAATTTAATTTTTAAGGCAACATCACGCAACTTTAATACGGTGATGGCAATGGCCGGTAAAATCACCATTGCAGAAGTGGAAGAGCTGGTTGAACCAGGTGAATTGGATCCCAATCAAATTCATGTACCAGGCATTTATGTGCATAGAATTTTTAAAGGAAGTGATTACGAAAAAAGAATAGAAAAAAAAACAACAAGTATATAATCAATAACTAAATTTTTCTCATGTTAGATAAAGAAGCAATTGCAAAAAGAATTGCACAAGAAATAAAAAATAATTCCTATGTGAATTTGGGTATAGGTATACCTACCTTGGTTGCCAATTATATACCAAAGAATATACAAGTATGCTTTCAATCAGAAAACGGGCTTTTAGGTATGGGGCCATTCCCAAGAGAAATAGAGGTAGATCCAGATTTGATTAATGCAGGCAAACAAACTATTACCATGTTGCCTGGAGCCGCCATATTTGATTCTGCTATGAGCTTTGGTATGATACATGCGCAAAAAATAGATTTAACGATTCTAGGCGCCATGGAAGTTTCTGAAAACGGTGATATAGCCAATTGGAAAATACCTGGTAAAATGGTTAAAGGGATGGGTGGGGCCATGGATTTAGTTGCCTCTGCAAAAAATATTATTGTAGCCATGCAACACGTAAACAAAGCAGGGGAAAGTAAATTATTGCAGGCTTGCACTTTACCACTTACAGGCATTAGATGTGTGAAAAAAATTGTAACTGAGCTTGCTGTTTTAGCTGTATTACCAGAAGGAGGTTTTAAATTATTGGAAAGAGCGCCAGGCGTCTCGGTAGAAACTATAAAAAAAGCCACGCATGGAAAACTCATCATTGAAGGGCAGATTCCAGAAATGGCTTTTGATTAAATTATCCTTTTTTAAAGGTTACCTCTCAAATCTTGTTCTCTTTCCAAAGCTTCAAATAAGGCCTTGAAATTGCCTGCGCCAAAAGATTTCGCTCCCTTTCTTTGTATAATTTCATAAAACAAAGTAGGTCTGTCTTCAACAGGCTTCGTAAATATTTGTAACAAATATCCTTCCTCATCCCTGTCTACCAAAATACCTAATTTTTTTAGTGGGGCAACATCCTCGTCAATGGGTCCAATTCTGTCTAATAAATCGTCATAATAAGTAGAAGGAATATTTAAAAACTCCACACCACGACTAATTAATTTTTCAACAGTCTCTACAATATTGTCTGTAGCTATGGCAATATGCTGAACGCCCGCATCTTTGTAAAAATCTAAGTACTCTTCCACCTGCGACTTTTTTTTACCTTTTGCTGGCTCGTTGATAGGAAATTTTACAAATCCGTTTCCATTACTCATTACCTTGCTCATGAGTGCAGAGTATTCGGTTGAGATTTGTTTGTCATCAAATGTCAAAATATTTTTAAAACCCATTACGTCTTCATAAAAACTTACCCAAGTGTTCATTTGATTCCATCCTACATTGCCTACACAATGATCAATATATTTAAGCCCTACAGGTGCTGGATTATAGCCGTTTTCTAATTTTCTAAATCCAGGCATAAAAATACCATTGTATTTTTTTCTTTCAACAAACAAGTGCACAGTGTCGCCATATATATGAATACCACTCATTTTTATTTCACCATCCTCGTCTTGAATGGTATGCGGTTCCAAATATGGTTTTGCACCTCTTTTTACGGTTTGCTCAAAAGCGTCATATGCGTCTGCAACAGTTAGTGCTATTGCTTTTACTCCATCACCATGTTTGTGCACATGCTCGGCAATTGCAGAATCTGAATGCAATGGAGTGGTTAAAATTAACTTTACTTTATCTTGTATTAAAACGTAAGATACTTTTTCCTTATCTCCGGTTTCAGGTCCACTATACGCATAATTTTGATATCCAAATGCTGTTTTATAATAATTTGCTGCTTGTTTAGCATTACCTACATATAACTCTAGGTAATCGGTTCCTAATAGGGGTAAAAAATCGGGATATATACCTTTGCTTTCCATTGATATTAATTATGTTTTATTTTTTGTTGGAGTCATTCATTCTTATTCGATGTTGTGTTGCCAACTCTTATGATAATTTTCATCTTCAATTAACAAAGCCTCCTCGGTAATCATTAATGGTTTAAAAGGGTCAATCATTACAGCTAACTCATCTGTTCTTTCTTTTCCAATCGATTTTTCTACGCTTCCTGGATGTGGGCCATGAGGGATTCCTCCTGGGTGTAATGTAATTTGTCCTTGTACCACTGAATTGCGGCTCATAAAATCACCGTCTACATAATACAACACTTCATCACTATCTACATTGCTATGGTTATATGGAGCAGGAATGGCTTCAGGATGGTAATCGTATTTCCTTGGCACAAACGAACAGATTACAAAATTGTTTGCTTCAAAAGTTTGATGAACAGGCGGTGGTTGATGCACTCTACCTGTGATAGGTTCAAAATTATGAATAGAAAATGCCCATGGATAGTGATAGCCATCCCATCCAATAAAATCAAATGGATGCGTACCATATATGTATGGATAAATTAAACCTTGCTTTTTAATTAGAATTTTATAATCACCTTCCTGATTAAAAGTTTCTAATTCATTGGGTCGTCTTATATCACGCTCGCAGAATGGTGCGTGTTCCATTAACTGTCCAAACTGATTTTGATAACGCTTAGGAAAACGAATAGGGCTATAACTTTCAATAATAAATAATCTATTATTTTCATCATCAAATTCCATTTGATAAATAGTACCTCTTGGAACTACTAAATAGTCGCCATAAGAAAATTTAATTTTTCCAAATCCGGTTTTTAAGGTGCCGGTACCTTTGTGCACAAAAATTACTTCATCTGCCTGACTATTTTTATAAAAATAATCTGTCATTGATTTTTTAGGTGCAGCTAAAGAAATTTGCAAATCAGCATTTACCAAAACTGGTTTTCTGCTTTTTAAATAGTCATCTTCCGGTTTAATATTAAAACCCAACAAACTGGTATGACGTAAATGTTTTTCTCTTGCAATTTTTGGTTCTACAGAATAGGGTGTGCCCAATGATTTAACAAGGGTAGGCGGATGGGTATGATAAACTAATGAATACATACCCGAAAAACCTTCTGTTGAAACCAACTCTTCGGCATATAATTTCCCATTGGGTTGTCTAAATACTGTATGTCTTTTTGCGGGAATTTTTCCCAATGTGTGATATATTGGCATAAATTAGATTTTCAAGCACCACAATACTAACAATTATAAGTAAAAGATAAAATATTATTTTTAACTTTGACTAAGCAGCTGCTCAAGTTTTAAGTGTTTATGCCCTATAACCTTATACATCATAAAATATTGATAATCAATGAAATTAGTTAGTTATTTACAAAACGGAGACCAAAAATTGGGGGCCATTGTTCAAGAAAAATTGTATTGCCTTAAAGCGGTTAATGAGCAGCTTCCCACTGATATCATTTCTTTCTTAAAAATAGGTGATCAAGTTAGGCTTCAAACCGAAAAACAGCTCTTAAACATGGTAGAAGCTGATACTTTGATAGCACCTGTGAAAGATTATGTTTTATTGGCACCCGTACCTCGTCCTACTTCTTGTAGGGATGGTTATGCTTTTCGTCAACACGTTGAAGCAGCAAGAAGAAATAGAGGCGTAGAGATGATTAAAGAATTTGATCAGTATCCTATATTTTATTTTACCAACCACAATGCAGTGCAAGGTCCAGGGGATGTTTATTGTATGCCAGATCATTTTCAACAACTTGACTTTGAATTAGAAGTAGCTATCGTCATTGGAAAAGAAGGCAGAAACATAAAAGCAAAAGACGCAGACGATTATATCGCTGGCTTTACCATTATGAATGACCTTAGTGCAAGGAAATTACAAATGGAAGAAATGCTTTTAAATTTAGGACCGGCCAAAGGAAAAGATTTTTCAACAGTTATAGGACCTTGGTTAGTTACTCCTAACGAATTGGAAAACTACTTAGTATCTGCAAAACAAGGACATGTTGGAAATAATTATAATTTATCTATGAACTGCTGGGTGAACGACAAATTAGTTTCAGCAGGGAATGTCAAAGATATGGATTGGACATTTGCAGAAATCATTGAAAGATGTTCTTATGGGGTAACCATTTTCCCTGGCGATGTGATTGGCTCTGGAACCGTTGGCACAGGATGCTTCTTGGAATTAAACGGAACTGGTAAATTGAATAATCCAAGTTATGAACCACAATGGCTGCAAGCGAATGATACAGTAAAAATGACCATCGATGGATTGGGTACTTTAGAAAACACCATCAAGGCGGAAGCAACTGATTGGTCCATACTATCCTTAAAAAAATAATTGAATTAATTTATTCCAGATGCTTACCCTATCAACAGATCAATTAAGTACGCAAGAGATACAACAGTATTTACAATACGCAATTGCACCAAGACCTATTTGTTTTGCTTCAACCATCGATCTAGAAGGTAATGTGAATTTGAGTCCTTTTAGTTTTTTTAATTTATTCAGCATGAATCCGCCGGTTTGTATTTTTTCTCCTTCTAGAAGAGTAAGGGATAATACCACTAAGCATACACTTGAAAATATAAAAATGGTGCCGGAATGTGTAATTAATATTGTGAACTATGAAATGGTGCAACAAATGTCTTTAGCAAGTTGTGATTATCCTAAAGGCACGAATGAATTTATAAAAGCGGGATTTACTCCATTGGATTCTGAACTTGTACAACCTCCAAGGGTAGCGGAAGCGCCTATTCAATTGGAATGTATTGTACAAGAAGTGATTACGTTAGGAGAAAATGCAGGTGCGGGTAACTTGATATTAGCACTCATTAAAAAAATACATATCAGAGAGGAAGTGCTTGATGTCCATAAAAATATTGATCAAGTAAAACTAGACTTGGTAGCCCGTTTAGGCGGCGATTGGTATGCTAGAATAACGGAAGAAAATTTATTTAAAGTAGAAAAGCCGAATACAAAATTGGGCATTGGATTTGATCAATTACCACTAGGAATTATTGCAAGTGAGTTGTTAAGTAATAATGAAAAAGGACAACTAGCAAATTATAATATTTTACCAGAAAGTAATGTGCAACAAATATCGAATTTTTCGGGACCTACCATCTTGAAAATAAAATTGGCATTAGCCAATCAAGAAACAGCACTTGCTTGGGAAATTATTCGAACTTCAATTTAGTATCAATTATTTTTAAGCCGTCATTAATTAATTTAGTGAATCTTGGATACATGTTAATTTGTGCATTTAAATAAACCCTAATTTCATTGGCTAAGGCTGTTTTATTGGAGTCGACCGCTGCTAACTCTAATATTTCAAGTGCACCTAGCCAATCTTCTTTAAAATCATTTTTAAGGGTTTCCCATAGCAACAATAAACTATCATTGGAACTGTTTTGCTCTCGATAGTTTCTTATTTGTTGAAACAAATCTTGATACCTTATATCCTGTTGGGTATAATTTTGCTGATAAGTTCTTTTAGTAGAAACGTATAATTGATCTTCAAAAATACTTTTATCAGCCGTTCCATTAAATACAGAAACTATTGCATCACCAATAGCCATATCATAAATTCCCCATGAGGGCTCAAAATAGCAGTTACCTTCTTGGTCTGTTACCTTGCAATTGCCAAATGTCATAAGTATTAACTTATCTTCTTTAAAAGTGACACCTATTAATTTTCCATTCACCTGTATGCCATTTTCATAGTTTAACTGAACTGTTTTTTCTAGCACTAAGCCAAACTCATTTAAATTTTGCTTGGTAAAGTCCTCTAGCTTTTTATGAGAACCCAACAGCTGTCCTACTGGGGCGCCAAAACCATCTGCATGATAGTCGGGTCCATGTCCCACTAGGAATTGATTATTAAAACAAAGCGTAGTAGGGCTATTTGTATTAATATATTTTATTTTATTGCCTTTGTCCTTCTGTACAATACTAAATATGCCAGACACTTGTATGCCTGAACTAAATGTAGCTGTACAAATATTTTTACATTCTATTGCTTTGGTTACACTTTCAAGTCCACCCACTCTGTAAGCCATAGTAGACTCAAATTGTTCAAGCACATCAATTAAATTCTGGAAAGTAGGTGTTACAAATAGTTGAGGTTGTTCTTTAGTAATATCGTATCCAACTTTTAATGCATCAATGGTATAGGTTATTTTTTTTACTTCTGGTTGCATACAAGAAGCACTCTCTCCAATAGAGGAAAGTAAACCTGCTCCATATATCTTAGGGTTATTGATATCACCAATTAATCCATACTCTACAGACCACCATTGTAATCTACTTAAAAGAGCCATTTCAGAAGGCGTTCCTAAATTTTGTTGATTATATAAAACCAATGCTTCTGCTTTTGCTTGCTCTTCTCTATCAACATTAGGCATTTCTTTTATAATCGAAAGCGCACGGATGGATTCATATAATTCATAATCTTTTGAAGAAAACAATGCCTTGGTCCCAATTTTCCCTAAATAACTTAAATATTGATTGTATTTAGTATCACTAATAATAGGAGCATGTCCAGCGGATTCATGTATGATATCTGGGGCGGAAGTATATTCAATATGTTCAAGTTGCCTAATATCTGCAGCAATCACTAAAACCCTGTATGCTTGAAATTCCATAAATGCTGCTGGTGGTATAAAACCGTCTACTGTAACTGCACCCCAGTTAATTGCTGTAAGTGCATTATTTATTTCTTGCAAGCTTGGAATTTTTTCAATCGTTAATCCAGCCTTTTTTAATCCAGGTATATAAGGGTAATAAGCAACATTTTTTAAGTAGCTATAATTCTGGCGCATCACATAACGCCAAACCGCATGATTTACTGGGGTATATTTATCATATTCTTGTTCGACAATATATTTTCTTAAATGTAAAGGAAGATTTGCAACTTGCTCATTTTGGTAATCAAAAAATGTATTCATTTTATGCCTTCTTTTATTAAAATAAATCGTATCGTTTAAATAAAAAGCTTTGTTTAAAGAAAGGAGAGCCTATTACGAAATAGGGTCTAAGAAGTAGTTTCTTTTTTTATAAAGTATTAAATTAGTAAAGCCAAGATTTTAAGTCTACTCCCTTTGGGGCTCTTGTTTTTACCTCTTGTGCCCATTTGCTAATAAACATTTGATGGTAACGTAATCTGCTTATGTAGTTAGGCTGTGTATGGTCGCCATTCCAACAATGCTCTGCTCTATCCCCATAATCAATTACACAATTACAACTTGGATTCTTTAATTGTTTTAACATATCCTCAGCTGTGTAAACTGCATTGTTTAAATAGTAGTTATCCATATCGCCTACGTACAAATGAATTTTTCCTTTTAGTTGTTCACCAATTTTAGACCAATCCCTTTTAATAATATGTGCTAAGTCGTAGTTTACTTTCCAATAAGCAGCAACCGACTTGTCAATCGTACCACTGTGTTTATCAAATATTCTTTTTGGATAACCGTCTTCACCCATTGGAGAGAAAACAGCCTCCCATACATCATATTGATCTCCACTTCTAGAATGGGTTCCTAAAGCAAGTTCTCTTTGATTGGTTTCTTTGATGGTAGAACTAATATGCCCTAAATAATTTCTGTGCGATGGTCTTGCTAAATCTTTGAAATCACTTTTTGCATAGTAAGCATTTTCGTCTTTATAAATATTAATGGTTGTATAATGATTAAAATCTATTGGATCTGGGCATGCTGCATAAGCGCCATTGTACTCGTTTGGATAGAATACTTGAACTGCAAGGGCTTCCCATCCTCCTGTTGATCCGCCATAAGTAAATCTTGCCCAACCTTGTCCAATTCCGCGAAATTGCTTTTCTATTTCAGGAATTAATTCATAAGTAATAGCATCTCCATAAGGACCCATATTTGCAGAATTTACTGCGTAAGAATCATCATAGTAGGGTGTTGCGTGTTGTATTTCAATGGCCAGTACTCTAGGAAAATTTGGCCCTGTCCATTGTTTATAAAACTGATAGGCTTCTTCTTCTTGTATTTTATTATATCCAGTTATATTAAATCGGGCACTTGTATCTGGAATTAAGTTGGGGTTGGGTGGTGTTGTACTAAAGCCACTAATGTCTGAAGGGAAATGTCCGTGATAAATTGCCAATGGATATCTAACATTTTGGTGCGTATCAAATCCTTCAGGTAATAAAATATGTGCACCCAAGTACATTGGCCTACCCCAAAATTCAGTTAGCAACTTACTTTGAATTTTAATATGTTTAATATATTTCGAGTCAGTTGGTTCTATGATGGGGGGTATGATTTGATCAATAGTTAATTGAACTACTTCAGTATTTTTGGGATCAAAATGAATTTTTATTGGTTTTGAATAAATATTACCGGGTGCTAAATTCCAATGCTGGCCTTCTCCGCGATCCATTGGGAGTTTTACTACTTTGCCATTTTTAAGCTTAAAAGTTTCATATTTATGTAAAAGTACTTGAACGTAGTAGTCGCCTGATGGAATTTGACTAAGTCTTTCTTTTGGGAAACCATATGCCTCCTCAGCAATACTTTGCGTTGTTCCAATGGCCCACTGCTCTACATTTTTACCTAATATAATTTGGGTAGTAAGCGCGTCACTAATTTGGAATCTTGGCTCTGATGCATTGTTATTAGAAAAAAGTAATAACAGTCTTCCGTCAAAATTTTCAGTATGTAAATTTGAATTAATTTTTACATTAAACATTTGAGCACTTAATTCAAATCCATTTAGTAAAAAAATACTTATGTAACATAATGTTTTAAATAAATTTTTCATGTAATTTTTTTTAATTAATGTTTGTCTTCTTCTTCTGAATAATCTGTGCCAGGCGCTGCCATAATGCTACCTAAGAATAAAGCATTTAAAAATAACTTGTTGGTACCATACCAAGCTCCTCTAAAATTAGGTTCATCGGCAAATAATATAACTCTTCCACTTCCCTCAGCGCCTACTAAGATAGAAGGTGAATTTTTAATCATTTTTAAAGAATTAGGATGAAGGTATCCGCCTACTAAAGGAGTATTGGTATACTGCGCAATAGTACTATAGGCACTTGTACTATTTTGAAAAAAGGTAGCATTGTTTTTATAGACAGAAACTTTTCTTTTAGAAAACCCATATCCAATGGGATGGGTAGTATCAAGATCTATAGAAAAAATAGAACCACCTAAAGCTTTAGCACCCTCCATATCACCTGCTCTATCGTAATCCAATCTTCCTTTTGTAGTCGTGGAGTCAACTGCTAATTTGAATTTAGTAAATCCATTTTTAATGGCCCATTCAGCCCCAGACTTTATGGTAATAAGTGTGTTCCCGTTTTGTACCCAGGCTTTAATTTTATCTACACTATTTTTATCTAAAAAGTTATAGGCACCTGAAACCATAACCAGTGTATTATACCTTTCTAAACGAACTCTAGAGAAGGTTAAGATATCTATTTTTGTAATAGGCATATGTAAGCGTTGGTCTAGTAAATGCCATATTTCACCTGCCTCAGATGCGGCAACACCACTTCCTATAATCATGGCTGCTTCCGGCTTTTTCAAGGGCTTTACATAATTGCTTCCAAGGTCAATGCCTGAGTTACTAAAACCTGAAGCCACTGTATGTACTTTTATATTGGCATCAGCACTTGCCTTACTAACTATATTATATAACTCATCTGCACCAACTTTTTGTTGTTGAACAGAAATGATAATACTACCATAGCCAAAATTCATATTTTCTCCATTGATATTGGTGCTAAAGGTTCTGGTAGCTGTTTGTACAAAAACACCCTCACTTTGCAATGCGTAAATGAATTGATGTATATTATAGTCGGTATTGTTTACCAAGTAGGCATAATTACTTTTTACAATGGGTGTATTATTTAATACTATCGGTATAGTTACTTTTTCAGCTAAAACCATACTAGACTTAATCTCTGTAAAAGGAAGTCCGTAGGCGTGAATTAAACTCCAAGTAGAAGCATCATAAAAGGTGCTATCCTTATAAGTAATTTGATTTTCAAAAATACTTTTCACCATAATATAATTATCCTGTGCTGTAGGTACAAAATAATCTGTTGAGTTGGGAACTTTATAAATATCTATTCTGTGCAGTAATAATAAATCAATAAACGCTTTGGTTCTATTAAAATCTTTGGGGTCGCCAAAGCTATACCCTTTAATAACTGAATTTGTGGCTTGTTGTTTTGCTGTTACATAAAACTGCTTACGCATTTCAATTAAACTTTCTTTCTCTGCTAATGAAGCGGTGATAGTTGCTAATGAAGCGGTGAACTGATTTCGTATTGTAAATCCAAAACTGATAGGAATGGTAGTGGTCTCTTGTACATGACCTCGGCTGCTACCTTGCTCAAATAAAAATCCAGCACCACCATAAAAATTAATATAACTGCTACCGTAGCCTGGGTATAGTTTATCGAATGCTTCTTTGGTAAAATACATAGAGCCTAAACTATTCGTTGCTTTGGTAAAATATTCTCCAAATTTTGGATAAATTTTGTTGTACAAATAATCAGGTACAATTGGATTATTACTTGACTCTTTTCCTGGATCGAAGTAGAAAGTAGAATTAGTACCCATTTCATGGTGGTCTGTTTGAACATAAGGGCGCCATTTGTGGAAGAAATTTACTCTATTTCTTGTTTCAGGAAAAGTACCTAAGAACCAATCACGATTTAAGTCAAACCAATAATGGTTGAATCTTCCTCCAGGCCAAATTTCATTGTGCTCTCGGTCATTGGGATCTGCAACGGCAGGTGTTCCCTTATGCATATTCGCCCAATTAGTATGGCGGTCTCTACCGTCAGGGTTAATTACAGGATCCAAAGTAATAATCATGTTATTCAACCATTCTTTGGTCTGATCGCTTTGAGAAGCAGTTAAATAATAAGCCGTTAACAAGGCTGCTTCACTTGAAGAGGGCTCATTACCATGAACATTATAAGCCAAATGAATAACCAATGGAACCTTATTATTAGTACCATTTAATTGATTAGATAAGTGTTGCAATCTAATTTGCTCTAAATTCTTATGGTTTTCTGGAGAAGAGAAAATAGCTACCACTTGTGCTCGATGCTCAAAGGTTTCTCCAATGATTTCAAAGGAAACTTTGTCAGATAAACGATCCAGCTCTTTTAAATAAGCTACAATTCTATCATGTCTTGTATGTTGTTCCCCAATGGCATAGCCCAGAAATTGTTCTGGGGTGGGTATACTAGCATCAAAACTTCCTTTATTGGGGTAAAAATAATTGGCTTGCCCCTGCACTAACATAAAGGAAAGCATTAAAAAAAGCGATGAAATAATTTTCTTAAGCATGTATTATAGGTTGAATTATGAATAATGTCTTAGCTAATTTACTAAATTTATTGTATAAAATATACCTAAAAAGCAGGAGATTGAAAAAATTACTAACTTAGGGTTTATCTATATTTAAATAAAAGTACATATCTATGAAAAATCCTATCATCTGTCTTTTAGTCCTTCTGTCATTCAGTGTGCAAGCACAAAAGAAAAAATTTAATAGTACTGCTATTGAAGCTACTAAGCCAATTTTAGATACCGTATTTAAAAATTTACAATGGAGGAATATAGGGCCAACCAGAGGGGGAAGAGCCAATGCCATTAGTGGGGTAATTAATAATTCAAAAAAGTTTTATACTGGTTATACGGGGGGTGGTGTATGGGAAACAAAAGACGGAGGTATTAAATGGAAAAATATATCGGATGGCTTTTTCCAAGTAGGATCTGTGGGAGATATTGCCGTTTCAGAGTCTGATCCAAATGTTATTTATGTAGGTACAGGAGAACATGCTGTAAGAGGGGTAATGACAAGCTATGGAGATGGAGTGTATAAATCTACCAATGGAGGCGTTAGTTGGCAAAATATAGGACTAGAAAAAACAAGACATATTTCAGACATTGCTATTCATCCAAGCAATGCAGATATCGTGTATGTAGCTGCACAAGGAACTGTCCATGGACCCAATAATGAAAGAGGGGTTTATAAATCGGTAGATGGGGGTGCTAATTGGAAAAGGGTATTATATATAAACGATAGCACAGGTATTGCTTCATTGTCAATGGATATGAATAATCCTCGCATATTATATGCAGCCGCTTGGGAGCATCGTCGTTTTCCTTGGACTGTATCAAGTGGAGGAAAAGGTTCTGCTATTTGGAAGACGACAGATGAAGGAAAAACTTGGATAAAATTAACAGAGGGCTTGCCTGATCTAATGGGAAAAATTGGTTTAAGTGTTTCTAGGGTAAATTCAAATCGTGTGTTTGCCATTGTTGAAACCGAAAAGAAAAAATCTGGCTTGTACCGTTCGGACGATGCTGGTGCAACATGGGCTTTCTTATCTAATAATCAAGATATTACTTCTCGTTCATGGTATTATATGAAAGTGTATGCAGATACCAAAAATGAAAATTTGGTATATGTATTAAATGCACCAGTGATGCGTTCTATTGATGGAGGAAAAACTTTTACCAATGTGAAAGTGGGTCATGGAGATACACACGACTTGTGGATTAATCCTAATAATAACAATGAGATAGGGTTAGCCGATGATGGAGGTGGAGAAATTAGTTATGATCAAGCCAATTCTTGGTCTTCTATTATGAATCAGAGTACTGCACAATTTTATAGAGTCAATACAGATAATACATTTCCATACAAGGTATATGGTGGTCAGCAAGATAATTCTTCAGTCATTATTGCAAGTAGAAATAATACGGGTGCTATAACAGTGCGTGATTGGAAAGCTGGAGCAGGATGCGAATCGGCTTTTTTAACTTTTGATCCTAATCATCCTGAACTAGTATATGGGGGTTGTTATCAAGGATATATTGAGGTGTTAAATACCATTACGAATGAATCAAAAGATATACAAGCCTATCCAAGTTTAAACTTAGCAGTTCAGCCTAAGGATATGAAATATCGATTTAATTGGAATGCGCCAATTGTAACTTCCATGCACAATCCTAAAGTAATATATCATGGAGCGAATGTATTGCTAAAGACATCAAATGGCGGTTTAAGTTGGAAAGCCATTAGCCCAGACTTAACTAGAAATGAAAAAGCCAAACAAGGACCTGGGGGTGTGCCGTATACCAATGAAGGTGCTGGTGGAGAAAATTATAATACTATTTTTTATGTGAGTGAATCTCCATTAGATTCTAACACTATTTATACAGGCAGCGATTGCGGGTTGGTTTATGTAACAACTGATGGAGGCAATAACTGGAAAAATATTACGCCTGCCGATTTACAAGAGTCTCAAATTAATAGTATTGAGGCATCTTCCTTCGATAAAGGAGTAGTATATGTTAGCGCTACTAGATATAAATTAAATGACTATGCATCTTATACTTATAAGACAACAGATAATGGCATAACATGGACAAAAATAAATAAAGGGGTTAAAGAAACAGATTTTATAAAAGTAATTAGAGAAGATAAAAAGCAAAAAAATATTTTATATGCTGGTAGCGAGAGGGGCTTTTATATTTCTAATGATGCAGGAAGTACATGGGCAATTATGCAATTAAATTTACCTATTGTTCCCGTTACCGATATTATGATTAGAGACAATGATTTAGTAGCAGCCACTGCAGGTAGAGCTTTTTGGATCTTAGATGATGTAAGTGCCATTCAACAAAACACTTCATTCGATAATCTAGTAGAACTGAAATTAATGATGCCAAAGCCTGCTTATAAATATGGCTCGGGTGAGGGTTTGCCAGAAAAAAATGGAGAAGGACAAAATGCGCCAGAAGGAGTTATACTAGACTATTATTTACCTGCAACACTAAACGAAAAGGATACAGTAACATTAGAAATTATTGGAAATAATGGGCAGGTTATAAGGATGTATACCAATATTAAAGATGATAATTATAAAAAGTATCCTGGGGGGCCATCGCCAGAAACTTTATTAAGTAGCAAAAAAGGGCATAATCGATTTCTGTGGAATTTTAGAACCCATTCAGAAAGCCCAGATGTAAATGGGGTATTTGTATTGGGCAGTTATGCTGGTTATGCGGTTGCTCCGGGATCCTATCAGGCCAAATTAATACTTCATCCAAATAATACCGATTCTTCAAAAGTTCAAACAAGCAGCACTACAATGACAGTCTTGCCAAATCCATTTATTAAAGCAAATAAAGAAGATTGGGTATTACAACAAACTACACTTGCCACCATTAGTAAAAGTATTAAGGATATACATACTTCAGTGAATAATTTAAGAAGAGTAAAAAAGCAATTACAATATTACACTGAAACATTAGCTAGTATTCCCGACGCCAAAACAATTACAGATGAAGCTGCTAGCATGATTGCGAAAATTGATACATGGGAATCCAATATTGTAGAAAGTAGAACACAGAATGGACAGGATGTAATTAATTGGCCAAGCAAATTAAATGTTGAATTCTTTTATATCAAAGGTTTGGTAGATGTTAGTGACCCAGTGGTAACAAATGGGGTAAAAAATAAATTAGCGGATTTACAAACTAGCTGGAATAATGAGAAAGCAAAATTAGAAGCAATTTACGAAGCCATTAAACTTTTTAATAGCCAATTTAAAAATGCCAATATCTCAGCATTACAACTCTAAGTTCTACAATTATAAATATAAATAAGGACCCGCTTTCATCGCGTGTCCTTATTTTTTCTAAGTTAGTTTTGAGAATTACTTTTCAAATTCGATAAAATGTTCCGAAGCATATTCGTCATCTCCTGACTTAATTCGTTTTACAAAAAAACCTGCGCTTTCCAAGTTTAACAGAACTGTATTTTTCTTTAATATCAGTTGGGTCATTTAAAGGTTGTAAAGAGGGGTACCCTAAAATTTTGCAACTGTCCCAGTTTGATTAAAATTAGAGCCGTGTAAAGGGCAGTAAAATTTACTAGTGCTACTTTTATATTCTAATGTTTCCCCTTGATGGGTACAAAGTGAGCTTACTGCAATGAATGCATCACCTGCAATTCTAGCTATAATAACCTTATCTACGCTGTATACAAAGTAACCTCCTTCTTTTTTGAGTACGTCATATAGACTAGTACTAATACCTATGGTAAAGTCTATTTTGCACCACTTAGGCCCACTTTTTCGATAAAGTCTTTTTTTTCCATTATTGCTAGTTTTATATTAATAAAAAACAAATATTTTTAATTTCAGTGTTTTTAAACACAAATTAATAAATAGCCGTAATTTTATACAGTATTCAAACCCATTTTATGTTTAAGTTCTACGGCTTACAAATCTTATTTATCTTTTTAATAAGCAATCATTTATACGCTCAAAACGATACCGCCATTCAGTTAAACAACATGGATATCAATGAAATTGACTCAAGCTTATTAATGCCTCAGAAAATGTTATTTACCCAATCCATTCTTTGGGGTAGTCATGGATTATTGAAAGATAAACTAGGGAATGGAGATATTGTTAAGGAGCGAACCATCCAATTGAATATAAGAAGAAAAATGCTTCAAGTTCATCAACTAGGAGGTTTTTTAACACTTGGCGCAATGCTTGCACAAGGCATTGTAGGAAGCCAATTATATAACGGAGATTACAAGGTCAGACAATTACACGAAAACTTGGGGGCTTTTGTAAATCTTAGTTATGGGATGACTGCTGTCAATAGTTTATTCACACCACCTGCTGTTTTTCATCGAGATAAAAAACTAAGCTCAATGCGTATTCATAAATGGCTAGCTGTGGTTCATCTTACAGGTATGATTGCTACTAATATTTTAGGCAATAGTATTAAAAATGATCCTTCCTTAAAGCCATGGCATAGAGCAGCAGCCTATACTACATTTGCTAGTATGGCAACCTCAATGATTGTTATAAAATTTTAAAATATATATTATGATTACCTTTTTTTTAATGTTCATATCGCCCTTTTTGTATACTCTAGAACCAACACAACAGCCCTTGGCTGAAAAATGTACTATTACCTACCACATGCGACATAAGCTGCATGAATGGGATGGTGTTTCTGATAAAGTAAAAATTCAAGTAAATTGGGAAAATGCGAGTCCCACTAATAAAATCAGTAAAATTGCTATTTCTACCAAAGTGAGCAGTTTTAATAGTGGCTTGTCCAATAGAGATAGTCATATGATCGAAGTGCTAGACGCCCTTAGTTATCCAAATATCATATTCAACAGTACAAGTATTGTATATAATCAAAATGACTTATTGGTTAACGGGCAACTTCAATTTCATGGAGTTACCAAACAAATTTCCTTTAATGCTAAGCAAAGTGATAAAGAAGGTAATTTATTTTTTGAAGGAATATTTCCTATTTTATTGGAAGATTTCAAAGTCCAACGACCCTCTTTATTATTTGTAAAAGCTGACAATGAAATTCAAATTAAATTCAAGCTTTATTTTAAGTAAATTTTATATACATTCAGGGATGCAAATAAAACTTGTTAAACAAATACTTTTCTTTTTTTTAATAGTCTTTTACCTTTTTGCAGGGTATAATCACTTTGCCAACCCCTCTTTTTATCTACCTATTATACCGCCTTACTTGACTGCCTGGGCCAAAGAAATAAATATAGTATCTGGTATAGCCGAGATACTATTAGCACTACTATTAATACCTAAGGCTACTCGCTCCTTAGCAGTCAAGGGTATCATTATTATGTTAATTGCTTTTATTCCAGCCCATGTTTATTTTATTCAAAAAGGCAATTTTACGCTAGGGTCATTCACCATTACGCCGGTATTATCATACTTGCGCTTATTGGTAGGGCAACCTATTTTAATTTTGTGGGTATGGTGGTCAAGTAAATTCTAGGGCAACCTCTACTATTATAAGAATCTATTTCGGTCCTCTTCAGTAGGAACCATGCAAGTTTCTTTTTTGCCAAATAAAAGATATCTATTTTTTGCAATTAGACTATAAATTCCATCCCTTAAAAATTTTGGGAAAAGGAAACCATATTTGAAAATATGTGGCCAACCATTGACTTGTTTTGCTATTTCAATAATGGCGTCTGATTTATAAAATACAATTCCGTCTTTTATATAGATAACTGATTTTCCCTCATTCAAAATACTGAATTGACGTATAATATTTTCGCCAGCCTTTGTTTGAGTTGCTGCAAATTTGAGAACATTATTTTTATCGTATTTGATTAAAAACGAAACTGTATTGTTACACAAATTACATACACCATCAAATAATATAATATTCATTATTCTACCGACTTATTATTGGTATTTCTTAAGCTATATAAATAGAATGAGATGATGGAGAATAAAAAGCCAATCAAAATGATTATATAATTCATTGGCTTTTCTATAGTTAATGACATTCTAATTAAAATAGTTGTAATAATAAAACTTGCATTTCTAAAAATAGTAAAAAAGGAAAAATGATAAATAAAGGAAATGATAAGTAGTAATACGTCAACAAAAATCATTATGGAAAAGAAATCTGCGTAAAATACCGTATTTGGATTAGGGTAATTTTGATTCAATTGTAATGCTTGCAGCATCTCTTTACCCCAGTTATAAAAACTACTTATGCTAAGTAACATTAGAATTAATATCATACTCAACGATACTAATTTCTTAATATTAATAAAATCATTAAGCTCATTAACAAATTCTGATTTACGATTATTTTGGTAAATTTTGTAATACAAAATAGTAAGGCTTAGCATAAACAATGATGCCAATAAGTCATATAGTAAACTAATAAACTCAGGATTATTAATATTAATAAAGTTTTTTAAATCAAGCGCTGCTATATCATGGAAAAAACCTCTCAAAGTAATTAAAGTAATTACTTCAAACTGCTTACCCACAAATTCAGATATAGACTTTGGAATAATAATGACAAGTAGAAATACCTCATAAAATAATATAAAACTAAAGGGGGTATATATTGCTTTTAAATAGCTATGCTGAAGATTTTTGAAATAAATAAAATTATTTCCTAAAAAAATAACTGTTAAATGCAGAATGAAAGCAAATACTGCGACTCGAAGAATTAATAATTCTACTTTTCGTACATTTTTAGAATTAAAATAACTGTCAAAATATTTGCCAGCTATTTCTAATAAATTATTCATGCTATATTTTTTAGCCCTTATTTTTCGCCTCTAAATTTATTCAGAGCTAGAATAAATGCTACACCAAATAAGATAGTAATTAGTGCTGCGAAATAGGGTATAATTTCAATCATTTTTGATTATTTATTAATTTCAAAAGTACAGCGAACCCTAAAATTGAGGGTACCCACAAACCAATAAAAAGACCTGCTTCTCTTTCTCCTTTAAACCATAAGTATTCAGAGAATACTAGAGACAAGAAGGCCGATGTTAGCATGAGATAATCAGATAATGTAAACTTTTTTAACATATTTATTTTTTGGTGCAAGGTAGAATAATTATTTAACTAACTGTAAGTTAATCCATTTGACATTACATTAATAAAATAAGGGAGTATTAACTTTGTATACTAATGGTTATTTACAAAGGATTAACAATTCTGTCAATTAAAACATATCAAATATGCCCTAAATGTTCAACATTACAATTAAGTAAAATAAGCTCTAATTAAAATTTGAAGAACTATAGAGCTTACCTGATCCAATTGTTTCTCGTTAATAAAAAAGGGCCCTTATTTCTAAGGGCCCTTGCTAAAAATTCAATTTGTAGAAAACTATTTAGGTAACAAAACAGCATCTATAACGTGTACAACACCATTTCCTGCTTTCAAATCTGTAGCAGTAACAGTCGCCATTCCACCTTTTTCATCTGTTAAAATAACCTTACCACCTTTAAGAGAAGCGGTTAATGTTCCACCACTTACAGCTTTCAAGGTAACTTTTCCATTACCATCTTTGATAGCCTTTAAAACAGCAGTTGCATCTAAATTACCAGCTACAACGTGATACGTCAAAATCTTAGCTAACGTAGCTTTGTTCTCTGGTTTTAAAAGACTTTCTACAGTTCCTTTTGGTAATTTAGCGAATGCATCATTGGTTGGTGCAAATACTGTGAAAGGTCCTGCACTTTGTAAAGTAGCTACTAAATCAGCAGCTTTTACAGCAGCCACTAAAGTTGTGTGGGCAGTAGAACCTACTGCTACATCTACAACTGTTTTTTGAGCTGATGCAGAGATAATACCTCCGATTAGCATCGTCAATAAAAATTTCATTTTCATAATAATTAATTTGTTTGTTTACTAAACATCTAAACGTGTAAAAAAGTTTTTATAAAAGGTGTATTTACAATTAATTAACAAGTTTGTTAATTAATACATATAAAATTATAACTAAAAGTTCCACATTATTGACTCGATGTCAGCAGATAACTAACCATGAACCACCACCTATTTTTTATCTATAAAACTCCATAACAGATAGGCCCCATTCCATAACAGGTAGGCACCATTTTACAATTTGGTCTAACTATTGAAAAACAAGGACTTACGTTAAATGGGGGTCCTTTGATATTTTTCATTCTTATTTAAAAATTATTATAACTTTACACTCAATAAAGTATAAAAATTACAATTTTGAATAACTTAATAATAATAGCACACCCAGATAAAGCAAGTTTTTGTCACAATGGTATTTTTAATACTATTAAAACAACCCTAGTTTCAAAAAATGAAACAGTTCATGTTATAGACCTTTACCAAGAAAATACTAATTTTAATTTCGGGGAAGATAAAATCAAAGAGTATAAAGAACTTATAACTTGGACTGATAGGATTTACATTATATCACCCATTTGGTGGTTCAGGACAACACCTGCTTTGGAATCTTTTTTTGACCAAATTTTTACCCCTGGTTTTGCTTATAATTTCATACCTATTTCAAAATTATATGGTTATCCAAAGCCATTACTTAGTCATAAAAAAGTGAGAACCTATCTTACACATGGAGCCCCTGGATTACCCGTATTGTTTTTATACCTTAATTCAGTAAAATTGAGGCTAATTATGGGCGTGTATTCATTTGTATTCGGTTGGTTTAAAACAAAAACTCGCCAATTTTGGAGTGTACCATTTGTGTCTCAGGAAAAAAGAATTACCTATTTAAATAGAGTAGAAAAAGACATTCAAAACGATATTTTACAAACTTCCTAACCTTACACAAAAAAAAGAGACCTCCATTGCTAGAGGCCTCCGTTGTATTTCTTAAAAATTTATGTTATCTACAACTTATTATTTTGGAGACTTAACAAATCCAGTAAAGTAAACAATTTTTCCATTTTCAAATCTAAAAGCGTCCATCCATTGGAACTTTGTTGTTTTACCATCTGGAGTTTCCACATCTGCTTCATCCCAAATACTAACCCACTGATGTCCGTTATCTCCAACAGTAGGAAATATGGAAGTTATTTTGAAATTCTTAAAATTAATTTGTGAGAAATTCTTTTCCATGAAATCTAATACTGCAGCTTTACCTTTTAATCTACTTCCATCTTCCAAATCAAAGACAACAGTGTCTACTAAAAAATCTTCAACGGTTTTAAAATCCTTAGCAAAAATTGCTTGATGCAATTGTTCAGCTAACAATACATTCTTTTGATCACCTATTTTAACATTATCTGTATAGGTGGGTTTAAAAATGTGCTCTACAGTAATTGATTTTTCATCTGTACTTGTGCTTTCTTTAGCAGTAGGACTTGTACAAGCCATCAAAGATGCCGATACCAGAAAACTTAAGATTAGTTTTTTCATATTTGGGTTTTTTTGAATATTCAATTTACACTAATTACTATTAAAAAGAAAGTAAATAACGATTATTTTTAAGTTAATTAGAAGTAGAGAACTTCTCCAATCTTATAAGTAACTTATTATCAATACTTTATTTCCCATTT
>JBBAJX010000021.1:0-41539 GCA_040403885.1 Sediminibacterium sp.
CACCAAAAGAAAAATTTAAAGAACTACTGTTGCGTTAAAACCTTGAATCTACCTAATAAAATAAGTTATAATAGTAGTTTTTCCATTTTTCTTAAAATTTCTTAACGATTTCTTAACATTGCTAGTTTCTTTTCGTAACTTCCTAGCTAAGAAAATTAAAATTTAAGCAAATGAAGAAAATTCTATCCTCGCTCTTCTTAGCTGTTTTATGCAGTTTGATAACAGCCAATGCTCAAGTTCGTTCAGTAACCGGTACGGTGAAAGATGAAAAAGGCGTTGTTGTTTCTTATGCAACAGTGAAAGTAAAGGGCCAAGCCTCAGCTGTAGTGGCTGATGAAAAAGGTAACTTCAAAATTAATGCTGCTGCAAACGCAACTTTGCAAGTAAGTGCCACTGGTTTCGCTTCTACTGAAGTGAGAGCAAGTGCAACTTCACTAAGCATTACTTTGAATCATCAAGTAGATGAACTAGAAAACGTAGTAGTTACTGCGCAAGGTATCCGTAAGAAATCAAAAGAAATCGGATATTCTTATGCTAAAGTTACAAGTGATGAAATTACAGTAGGTCACTCACCTCAGTTAACGCAAGCCCTTGCGGGTAAGGTTTCTGGTTTGGCTGTATACACTGTAAATAATAGCGTTGACCCTTCAGTAAAAGTGGTTTTACGTGGTTACCGTTCATTAACAGGAAACAACGAAGCCTTAGTAGTTATTGATGGTATGCAAACTACCGCTACTGCTCTAGCACTTATTAATCCTAATGATGTTGAAAACGTGACTGTTCTTAAGGGTGGTCAAGCGGCAACATTGTATGGTTCTGCAGGTGTAAACGGTGCTTTAGTCATTACCACTAAACAAGGTGCTAAAGGTAAATTAAAAGTTTCTTATACCAACACCACCAACTTTGAGCAAGTAAGTTTCTTACCTTCTTTCCAAAATAAATATGGTTCAGGTTCTCAATACTATCCTCTTTCCTATGGCGAAGCGGGTTATGATCCTAGCGCCTTAAACCGTGCTAAGGAAAACTGGCGTTCATATGAAAACCAACAATATGGTGATGCTTATGATGGAAGCAAGCGTATTGCAGGTCGTACCTTAGTAGATGGATCTGCTTTAATCATCCCTTATGCAGACGTTCCAAACGTTCGTAGAAATAGTTTTGATATGGGAATTTCTCAAAATCATCAAGCTAGTTTCCAAGGTGGTGATGAAACATCTAGTTATTACTTATCAGTGGAGAACAATAAAATCAATGGAATTATTCCTGGTGATTTAAGTGATAGAACAGGTGTTCGTGTTAAATCGTCTAAGGAGTATGGTAAAATTTCTACTACTTTCAACGCTGCATTGACACAAGCTTATTATGATAGAACAAATTCAGATTTCCAAAATGATATCATCAACACCGCTTCTTGGGTAGATTTAACTACGATGAGAAACTGGAGAACAAATCCTTTTGCGAATCCGAATGGTTACTATAATGACTATTATAATAACCCTTATTTTAACAAAGATATTCAGCGTGCAAAATATAAAGATGCTAACATTTCTGGAAACTTCGATATTACTTATCGCGCGCTTCCTTGGTTGCAATTTTATAACAGATTAGGTATTATGAATAATTCTCGAACTGGTAAAAACACTACTGAGAAATTCCAATACTCTGACTGGGCAAAATATTCGGCTGTTATTCCTGCGCCATGGCAAAGTTATGATGACTATCCTGGTATCTACCGTGCTATTGGTGATATCTTAGGTGCTGTATCCGATTATTCAAGTACGGAGAATGTTGTGAACAATGAATTCCAAGTACGTATCCAAAAAGATATCGCTAATGTTCAAAACAAATTGAATTTAGGTTATAGCTTATACCAACGTTATACTAAATCTATATCTGTTTCTTCAAGTTCAATTGTCGTACCTGATGTTTACAACGTATCTAACAGACAAGGTAACTTAGGTGGTGGTGAATCAAACACAACAGAGCGTAAGTTTGGTTACTGGGCCGATTTAAACACGAACATAAAAAATATGGAGTGGTTAAATTTAGGTCTTACAGCTCGTTATGATGCAACATCTCGTTTCTTCAAACAAACAAGAGATGCGAATCAATATTCTTATTTGTATTATGGAGCTGCCTTATCTTTTATTCTAACAGACGCCTTCCCTGGTTTAAAGAGCAATACTTTGAACTATGCTAAATTGCGTACTTCTTATAACAAAAATGGTAATGACAATATTCCTTTATATGGTTTAGATCTTTCTTACAATAACGGTTCGAATTTTCCTTATGGAAATAACGTAGGTTTATCAGTAGGAAATACTTTACCTGATGCCAATTTAAAACCAGAGTTTATTACCTCTATGGAAATAGGTGCTGAGTTAAGTATGTTTAAAAACAGAGTGAACTTAGACGTTTCTTTGTATAAGCAAAATTCAATTGGTCAAGTATTAACAGTGAAAGTACCTAATACAACAGGTTTCTCTAACTTGTTAATTAACGTAGGTCAAGTAGACAACTGGGGTTATGAAGCCGACTTAAAAGTGCAAGTGTTACGTGATACTAAAGTTAAATGGGATGTGAATTTAAAATATTCATTCAACGACAACAAAGTGGTTGATTTATTCCCTGGTATTACTCAGTTCCAATATGGCGGATACTCTTACGCTTCTTCAAACGTTATCTTAGGAGAACGTTTCCCCATACTTCAAACCAATGGTTATTATTACTCAACTGATGGTTCTGGTATGAGAAGAGTAAGTCCTACCACTGGTTACCCAGTTCAGAATACTGCTCTTACTGCTCGTGGTGGTACATTACCTCGCGATATGGTGGGATTAGGTTCAACTGTTACTTATAAAGATTTCCGTCTAGCATTTAACTTCGAATACCGTGGTGGAAACGTAATGTATGCCGACCTTGGTCGTCAAATGACCTTCACAGGTTCTGGTTCATGGACTTCTAATAGAACAGACCAAATCTTCCCTAACTCTTATTATATAGATCCTACGACTAAGGCTGAAGTTCCAAATACAAGTGTAAAAGTTCGCGAACCAGAGTACGCTCTATGGGTGAACAACTACCGTTTGATTTCTGAGAACTTCGTTACGCCAGCCTGGTTTATTAAATTAAGAGATGTAAATTTATCGTATACACTACCTAGTGCAATGGTTAAGAAAACAAAAGTTTTCAGTTCAGCTAACGTAGCATTATACGGTAGAAATTTATTCACCATTGTTGACAAGCAAAACATGTATACTGACCCAGAGTTCAGTTACACAGCAGGAAACGGTTCAGGTATTTCTAATACCTTGCAAACGCCTCCAGTTCGTCAATTTGGTATTAATGTAAATTTTGTTTTTTAATAACCACACACTAAAACAATAGATATGAAACTAAATAAATTATATATCGCCGCGTTTTTGGTACTTGTGGGAACAGGTTGTAAAAAAGACTATCTCGATGTCAATACCAACCCTAACTCCCTTCCAACCGCAACACCTGCATACGTATTATCGAATGCATTAAACACTTCTGCTGCAAGCATGGTGTCTCCTAATGAAGTAGGTATGTTCTGGTCTGGTCATTGGTCACAATCCAATGGTTATATCATTTCTACTACTTTATTCTCTTATAACTTTACCAATTTTGATTTTAACTATTGGGATGGAACTTATGATAATCTATACGATTATCAGTATGTAATTGACAATGCTTCAAAGTATAGTCAAGAATATTTAAAAGGTCCGGCTAAAGTAATGAAGGCTTTTAATTACCAAAAATTGGTAGATTTATATGGTAATATTCCATTTACGGAAGCCTTAAAAGGTGTAGGAAATTTAGCTCCTAAATTTGATGACCAAAAAGCTGTATACGAAGGCTTGATTGTTTTATTAGATGATGCTATCAAGGACTTAAAAGCAAATGCTTTTGCGAGCACTTACTCAAGTTCTGATATTGTTTTCAAAGGAAGCAATTCAAGCTGGATCAAATTTGCGAACTCTATGAAAATGCGTATTTTAATGCGTCAAGCAAGAGTAAGCGGAAGAGATGCTTATATTACTGCTGAGATTAACAAAATCGTTGCCGAAGGTTCTGGTTTTATTACTGGAGCTGAAGTAGGTTCAAACCCAGGTTATGTTGCTTCTTCTGGTCAAATCAACCCAATCTATAATAACTACGGTTATACTGAAACAGGTGCTAGAGTAGGTAACAATAACTGGCCAAGAATTACCGATTTCATGGTGAAGGAATTAATTAAAAATGCAGATACTTTCCGCTTAAAGCGTTTTGCTTATGCGCCAGGTAATGAAGATTTAGCGAATCCAGGGGTGAGTGTTAAGCCTGAAATTGCAGCTAACTATATTGGTATACCTTTTGGTTCAAGTTCAGGATATTTACCTGGAGCTAGTTCTGCAGTAGGTCCAGTCTTATTAGTAAGAGGACAATACAACAGACCTATCGTTATTATGACTGCAGCTGAAGTTCAATTCTGTTTAGCAGAGGCGAAGCAACGTTATGGTTCTTCTGTAAACTTAACTGGAACTGCACAATCATATTATGAAGAAGGTGTAAAACAAAACTTCCGCGCTATTGGAGCTAGCACATCTAATGTGACTGCTTTAGTAACCAACGGAATGCAAGATTGTGATTTTACTGCCTCTACTAATAAATTAAATACGATTGCTTACCAAAAATGGGTAGCACTTGGTTACTTTAATGGATTAGAAGCATGGTCTGAGTATCGTAAGAATAACTATCCTCTAACTCCTAACTCTAAGAACTATGTAGGTACAGCTCGTCCATTACGTTTATGGTATCCTGGAACTGAATTAGGTTCTAATGGTGCTAACGTTAATGCACAAGGAACAATCGATCCCTTAGCTACACGTATATTCTGGGATATTGACTAGTCTTTAGTTAACTTACTAGATATAAAAAACCCTCTGTCGAATTCGGCAGAGGGTTTTTTTATAATGGGAATTATTTTAGAAATGAACTTAGAATTATTTTAAGACTACTTCTCCTTCAATCACTAATTCGGTTACTGCTTTTTCTCCTGCAAATTTAACAGACACTCTTTTTTTAAAAAGCCCTTCATTAGGCGCGGTATAAGTTACTTTAATACTGCCTTTCTGTCCTTTTAAAACGGGACTTTGATTGTACTCGGGTTGGGTGCAACCGCATTCTGCAGTAGCAAATTCTATGACCGCAGGTTTGGCCCCTTGGTTGGTAAAGCCAAAAATAACTGACTTGTGTATGCCCTTTTTTATTTTGCCATAGTTATAGCTCGTTTGATCAAACTTTACAGTTGATTGCGCAAAACCTGTGGCTGCAATTAGTAAGCTTAGGACAAGTAATCTGGTTTTCATGGTATAAGGTTTTAGGGTAATTGTTTGTGTAATTTTTACTAGTTTTTGGCCCAAATAGGCTCACGAATTTATTGAAATTTCACTAATTAGGTGATTTTAGTTATGAATGTACTTTTTATGCATTCTGACCCCTATTTTTGTCTAATGGAATCCACCCTTGAAGCTGTATCTGCCCAAGACATGCTCTCTTTTGAGGCATTTCGCAACTCCGTTATCGCCGACTACAAATTGGCCATAATGAGTAGGGAAGTAAGCTTATTGGGAAGAAGAGAAGTGTTAACAGGGAAGGCCAAATTTGGCATTTTTGGAGATGGCAAAGAAGTAGCACAAATTGCGCTATCAAAATTTTTTCAAAAAGGCGATTTTAGAAGCGGTTATTACAGAGACCAAACATTTATGTTTGCTTTAGGCGTTGCTAATGTTGAAAATTATTTTTCACAACTATATTCTGATGTTTATAACGATCCCTTTAGTGGTGGAAAAAATATGAATGCGCATTTTGCTACTGCATTTGTAAATGAAAAAGGGCAGTGGAATGAATTAACTGAAAGCTATAATGTATCAGCAGACATTGCCCCTACTGCAGGACAAATGATGCGTGGTTTGGGCTTGGCCTTTGCTTCTAATTGTTTTAGAAATGCAAAAAATAAAGAGGCCTTTCAACATTTAAGTAATAATGGCAATGAAGTTTGTTTTTGTACCATTGGCGATGCCAGTACTTCCGAAGGACATTTTTGGGAAGCTATAAATGCAGCTGGCGTTTTGCAAGTGCCCTTAGCTGTTTTTGTGTATGATGATGGCTATGGTATTTCTGTACCTATTGCTTTACAAACTACCAAGGGTTCCATTTCTGAAGTACTCAAAGGTTTTGAAAAAGAAAAAAATACCAACGGAATAAAAATATATACAGTGAAGGGCTGGGACTATGCTGCCTTATGTGAAACTTTTGAAGAAGGTATTCGCTACACAAGAGAAACGCATACCCCTGTTGTATTTCATGTGCAAGAATTAACACAGCCGCAAGGCCATTCCACCAGCGGTAGCCATGAAAGGTACAAGCCTTTAGAAAGGTTAGAATGGGAAAGGAATTGGGATTGCAATAAGCAAATGAGAGAATGGCTAATAGTAAATGAGTTGGCAACAGATGAAGTATTACAAGAAGTAGAAAATGAAGCAAAGCAATTAGTGCGTGCCGATAAATTAGCTGCCTGGGAAAAGTATATTTTACCTATTAAAGAAAAAATTAAAGAAGCGGTTATATTGCTACATCAAGGTTTAAGCGAAATAGATTTAAATACCTCGAATAGTTTATTACAAGAATTAGTACAAAGTAAAGAGCCTTTAAAAAGAGATATTTTTAGAACAGTTAACTTAATATTGGAAAAAATTCCAACACATGCTAATGCTGTTGCGATAAAATCTTTTCTAGCAAAATACAACGAGGTGGAAGCGCCTTTTTATAGTAAGCATTTATACAACGAAGGGCCTAAGAGTGCCCTGAATGTATCTGTGGTGGAAGCCGAATTTACGAGTGAAGCACCCACCATAAATGGCTATGAAGTATTGAATCATTATTTTGATAAATTATTTGAAGAAAACCCAAAGGTGTATGCATTTGGAGAAGACTTAGGGGGTATTGGAGATGTGAATCAGGGTTTTGCGGGTCTTCAAAATAAACATGGTATAGATAGAATTTTTGATACCGGCATAAGAGAACAGTCTATTATGGGTCAGGCGCATGGTATGGCCTTGCGTGGACTTCGACCTATTGCTGAAATTCAATACTTGGATTATTTATTATATGGGATACAAACTTTAAGTGATGATATTGCCACTATACATTATCGTAGCAATGGCATACAAAGTAGTCCAGTCATTATTAGAACTAGAGGCCACCGTTTAGAAGGAATATTTCATAGTGGTTCACCCATGGGTGTTATTGTAAATGCACTTAGAGGTATGTATGTTTGTGTGCCAAGAAATATGGTACAAGCAGTGGGTATGTATAATACTTTATTAAAAGGAAACGACCCTGCTTTATTAATTGAGTGTTTGAATGGTTATAGGTTAAAAGAAAAAATGCCTTCTAATATTACTACCTTCACTGTGCCATTAGGTAAGCCAGAAATTTTAAAAGAAGGGGAGGATGTAACTATTGTTTCTTATGGTTCTACTTTAAGAATTGTGGAAGATGCTGCTGCAAGATTATTAACCATGGGCATTGATTGTGAAATTATAGATGTACAAACTTTACTACCCTTTGATATTAATCATCAAATACTAGCCTCACTGAAGAAAACCAATAGAATTTTATTTGTAGATGAAGATGTGCCAGGTGGCGCAAGTGCCTATATGTACCAACAGGTCATTGAATTACAAGGAGGTTACCGTTGGTTAGATGTAGCTGCCCGCACACTAAGTTCAAAAGCACACCGTCCTGCATTTGGCAGCGACGGAGATTATTTCTCTAAACCGAATACCGAGGAAATTATAAATGTTATTAATGAAATGATGGCTGAGTAGCCTAATCTAATGTTGTGTTTTACTAGATAAATTATAGCCTTCTAATTTCTGCGTTTGTTCTACCGATCCCAATCTAAATTTTATCGGAAGCTTTGTTTGTTTTTCCAAAATCCTTTCTGTGTTACAAAAAAATCCTGTTTTAGTACTGTAGTAATTGGGTGCAACTTTTAAATCTGCACTAAGGCTATAATAGTTGGGTTTCAATTGGCTAGTATCTTTTAGGGTGGGTAAAAGAAAGCCTGTTAATAATAGGGTATGTATAATTCGCATAATATGCTAGTGGTGGTATTTCGAAAAATTTATAATTTTTTGAATAAATCATTAGACCCAACCTAACCCATGTTATGGAATACTTTGTTTACATCTTCATCTTCCTCTAATCTTTCAATTAGTTTACTTACATCCTCTGCTTGCTCATCTGTCATTGGCACGGTGGTAGTTGGAATCCACTCTAGTTCTGCGCTAATAGGGTGCATATTTTTATCTTCTAAAGCTTTTTGTAAATTCCCGAAATCGGTGAAGGCGCAACGAAGTACAATAATGGCATTTCCATTGTCATCATTACTTTCGCCTAATTCATCTAAGCCATGATCAATTAAATCTAATTCAAGGTCGTCCATATTTAAACCCTCTGGTTTTAAATTAAACACGCCCATTTTTTTAAATTGAAAACTTACACTTCCTGAATTACCTAAAGTACCATGTCCTTTATTAAAATGGCTTTTTACATTCGCCACTGTTCTTACATGATTGTCGGTGGCTGTTTCAACTAATAAAGCCACACCATGTGGTGCATAGCCTTCGTATAATATTTCCTCATAGTTACTAGTATCTTTTCCCATGGCTCTTTTAATAGCCGCTTCCACACGGTCCTTGGGCATGCCCACACTTCTTGCATTCTGGTAACATCTTCTTAAAGCTGGGTTATCATCGGGGTTGGGGCCGCTTGCTTTTACAGCAATGACTATTTCTTTACCTATGCGGGTAAACTGCTTTGCCATTCGATCAAAACGCTTGAACATCGTGGCTTTTCTAACTTCAAATATCCTTCCCATAGTGTTATGTATTAAGAGTTGCAAAAATAAGAAAAAAAAGTCCCCCCGAGTAATCGAGAGGACTTTTCTAATCTATGTTGAATTAGAATTATTTATTCAAATTACTATGTTTACGGCCATAAAGGAAGTAAACTACAAGGCCTAAAGCCATCCAAGCAAAGGCCACCTTTAATGTTTGTGCATCTAGGGCGAATATCATGGCTAAGCAAATAACGGCTCCTAAAATAGGCACTAATGGCACTAATGGAGTTTTAAAAGGACGCTCCATATCTGGTGATTTGCGTCTTAAAATCCAAATACCTGCGCTTACTAGTACGAAGGCAAATAGGGTACCAAATGAAGTTAAATCACCTGCTACATTACCTGGAATGAAGGCTGCAAAGCCGCCTACGAATACAAATAAAATCCAGTTAGATTTATAAGGTGTTCTATACTTAGGATGCAATTCAGAGAAAACTTTTGGAAGTAATCCGTCATTGGCCATTGAATAGAATACGCGTGATTGTCCCATTAACATTACTAAAATAACAGAACTAAATCCTGCAAGAATAGCTACTGTTACAGCAGTGGCTAACCATCCATAGCCTGTCATATAAGTTGATATCGCATAAGCAACAGATGCTTCACGACCTTTTAAAGGATCGACGAAATCTTTCCAGTTGGCAACCCCTGTTAGTACGTGACCAAATAAGATGTACAAAATAGTACACACTACTAATGAACCTAAAATACCAATGGGCATATCTCTCTTAGGATTCTTTGCTTCTTGCGCTGCTGTAGATACCGCGTCAAAACCAATAAATGCAAAAAATACAATAGCAGCACCACCTAATACGCCACCCCAGCCATGCTTGAAAGTACTAGAATAATCGGCAATGACCTTGCCCGATGCATCTATTAATGGTGGTTGGTTGGCAGGTATTAAATAAGGCGTATGATTTTCTGGGCGAATAAACTGCCAGCCTAAAATAATAAATAAAATTACAATGGCTACTTTAACAAATACAATAATTGCGTTTACTGTTGCAGATTCTTGTGTTCCTTTAATTAATAATAAGGTTAGTAATAATAATATTACTAGTGCGGGTGCATTCATAAAACCATGATGAAGTACACCAGCTGTATCGGTTACACTTTCGAGCGGGGAGTGGCTCCATTCATAAGGGATAGCTCCTCCCAGCAACTTATTTAAATATTCACTCCAAGCAATAGAAACCGTTGCGGCGCCTAATGCATATTCCATAATTAATGCCCATCCAATAATCCAGGCAACTGTTTCTCCCATGGTTACATAAGAGTAAGCATAAGCACTACCTGAAATAGGAATCATGGCAGCAAATTCTGCATAACATAAACCTGCAAAAGCGCAACCTACGGCTGCTAAGATAAAGGATAAAGTAACGCCTGGTCCTGCAGCTTGTCCAGCGGCAGCGGCAGTTCTTACAAATAAGCCTGCCCCAATGATGGCACCTACGCCTAAGGCCACTAAATTACCAGCACCTAAAGTGCGCTTTAATCCTTTTCCACCATCATCTGCCTGTGCTAACATGGCGGACAAATCTTTCTTTCTAAATAAACTCATAAATAATTGGTTTGTTGTGGTTTCAATTTATCTTGGAAAATAGCACTTTTTTTGCAAAATTAGGCTATAATTCTACGGAAAATGACCCTTTTTTTTGCTTATTTTTTTACTACTTAAGTCTTATATTGCAGCAATTACTATTGTATGAAAAAATCGAATAAACTTACTATTTACATTGTCATTGCCATGATAGCTGGGGCTATTTTAGGCTATTATATTCACGAAAATTATAATGAACAAACCATTGCTGCGTTTTCTAAAAACAGCAAATTATTAACCACTATTTTCTTGCGCTTGGTGCAGATGATTATTGCCCCACTTGTGTTTAGCACCTTGGTGGTGGGTATTGCCAAATTAGGCGACTTAAAAACAGTAGGTCGTGTAGGGGGCAAAGCCATGTTATGGTTTATTACAGCATCACTTGTGAGTTTGTTAATTGGGTTAGTGCTTGTCAATATTTTTAAACCAGGTGAAGGAATTGCGTTAAGTAATGCCGATACAACCGGTGCTAAAGATTTACTAGGAAATACAAAGGCCTTTAGTTTAGCCAATTTCGTTGAACATGTTTTTCCAAAAAGTATGTTCGAGGCCATGTCCAATAATGAAATATTACAAATAGTTATATTTAGTATTTTCTTTGGTGTAGCTGCCGCTGCTATTGGAGATGCAGCCAAAGGTTTTATTAAAGCGCTTGAAACAGTTTCTCATATTATTTTAAAAATGGTGGGCTATGTAATGAACTTTGCGCCACTAGGTGTTTTCGGTGCTATTGCTGCAGTTATTGCAAGTAAGGGTTTAGCCATTTTTGCTTTTTATGGTAAATATTTATTATTTTTTTTAATGGGTATTGGAGTGCTATGGATTTTCTTATTAGGGGTTGGGTTTTTAGTTTTAGGTAAAAGAATTCCTTCTTTATTAAAGCATATCACTTCTCCACTCGTTATTGCATTTAGTACCACTAGTAGTGAGGCTGTATTTCCTAAATTATCCGAAGAGCTTGTACGTTTTGGTTGTAAAGATAAAATTGTTTCTTTTATTCTTCCATTAGGCTATTCCTTTAATTTAGATGGAAGTATGATGTATATGACTTTTGCAAGTATGGCTATTGCACAAGCCTATGGAGTACATATAGATATTGCTACACAGTTAACCATGCTTGTAGTATTAATGTTAACGAGCAAAGGTATTGCAGGTGTGCCGCGTGCCTCTTTAATTGTAGTTACTGCAACCTGTGCTATGTTTAATATTCCTCCAGAAGGGATTGCTTTAATTTTACCCATTGACCATTTCTGCGATATGTTCCGTTCCACTACCAATGTTTTGGGTAACAGCCTAGCCACCACTGTGGTAAGTAAATGGGAAGGTGCACTTGATAATCCGGCGCAAGCTTAAATATTATATTGATGATTACATTATTAGACGCCTTTCACTGGAGCCAATTATTACAACCTCAATATTATATTGAAAATGGAGGGCTTTGGTTATTATTATTTGTGGTGTTTGCGGAAACTGGTTTATTCTTTGGTTTTTTCTTACCAGGAGATAGTTTACTTTTTGTAGCAGGTATATATAGCGCGCCACTAGCTGCACAAATTTTTGTAAGCAACAATGAATGGCTTAATTTATTTATCATATTTTCTTTTATTTCAGTAACAGGTATTTTAGGTAATTATGTGGGTTATCAAATTGGCAATAAAGTAGGCCCCGCTATGTATGATTGGAAAGAAAATATCTTTTTCAAGAAAAAATATTTAGCACAGGCCCAAGCTTTTTATGAAAAACATGGAGGCCGTGCTATTGTAATTGCTAGGTTTATTCCTATAGTAAGAACATTTGCGCCTATTGTGGCAGGCATTGTTAAAATGGATAAGGCTAAATTTATTTATTTTAATGTGGTGGGTTGCTTGGCCTGGGTAGCTTCCATGCTATGTGCAGGACATTTTTTACAATCTTATATATTGAATCAATTTCAATTCGATTTAAAAAAGCATTTAGAAGTTATTGTACTAGTTATTGTATTTGTTACTACCGCTCCAGTTATAATTCAAGTGCTCAAGCATAGAACAAAAAAATAGGCTTACACAAAAAATTAAATTGAATATTAAAAAAGTTTTTTTTAAAATATCGTAACCATAAAAAGCGTATGACCACTAATAAACAAATAGGAATATTATCACTGCCCGTTTTAGTGGCAGCCCTAGGTTATTTTGTAGACGTATACGACTTGCTTTTATTTACCATTGTAAGACAACCTAGTGTAATGAGTTTAGGCTCCACTGTAGAAACCATTATTGTAGATAGTGCGCATATTATTAACTGGCAAATGTCCGGCTTATTAATTGGGGGAATATTATGGGGTGTCTTAGGCGATAAAAAAGGAAGGCTAAAGGTTTTGTTTGGGTCCATTATACTTTATTCAACTGCCAATTTTTTAACCTCCTTTGTACAAACTGTCGACCAATACGCGTATTGCCGTTTTTTAGGAGGCATAGGATTAGCTGGAGAATTAGGTGCGGGCATTACGCTAGTATCTGAAATGCTACCTAAAAATAAAAGAGGTATTGGTACTTCCATGGTAGCAGGTATTGGTTTGTTTGGTGCTGTCTTTGCTTATTTTACATTTAAAGCTACGGCGGATTGGAGATTATGTTATCAAATAGGAGGGGTACTTGGTTTTTGTCTGTTAATTTTACGCGTTAAAGTAGCGGAGTCCTTTATGTTTGAATCGGCTAAGCTTGCTAATATTTCCAAAGGTAATTTTTTATTATTCTTTAGTTCTTATAAACGCTTTTCTAAATATATCAAGGCTATTTTAATTGGACTTCCCACTTGGTTTGTGATTGGGGTAATGATAAACTATAGTAATAAGTTTGCTTCTACTTTATATGGAGTGAATTTAATTGACTCAGGTAAGTCGGTGATGTTCGCCTATATTGGTATTGCCACAGGAGATTTGCTTATTGGTTATGTGAGCCAATATTTTAAAAGTAGAAAAAAAGCCCTACTATTATTTTATACTTTTAATATTATTGGAATGGTTTTATTTTTTAGCAATTTCAATAATACCGACGACAGAATGTATGCCATTTGCGGATTCTTAGGTTTTAGTACAGGCTACTGGGCTATTTTTAATACCATGGCAGCAGAACAGTTTGGTACCAACTTAAGAGCCACGGCGGCCACTACCATTCCCAATATGGTAAGAGGGGCGCTGCCTTTAATTAATTTTTTATTCTTAGATATATTACAAAAGAAAATGGGTTGGAATATTGTACAAAGTGGAATATTTACAGGCGCTACAGTATTACTTATTACCCTTATTGCTTTTGTATTTACAGAAGAAACCTACCACAAGGATTTAGATTATCTAGAACAGGATACCCCACTTCCTTAGTTATACAAGTATATGCGTTTACTATTTATACGTTTTTCCTCTATTGGTGATATTGTTTTAACCACACCGGCGGTTCGTTGTGCTAAAAATCAAATACCGGGTGTTGAAATACATTTTTTAACCAAGCTTTCTATGAAAGATTTGATGATAGGGAACCCCCATATTGATCATTGCCATTTTTTAGATAATAATATAGACCAGGCCATTGCTGCTTTAAAAGAAATACCCTTCGATTACATTATTGATTTGCACCAAAATATACGAAGCTGGAAAATTAAAAAAGCATTAGGGGTCCCCGCTTTTTCTTATAAAAAATTGAGCCTTCAAAAGTGGTTACTTGCTAAACTGAAACTTAACTTTTTACCGAAGACACATGTATGCGAGAGATATATAGATACCCTTCAGTATTTTAAAGTAAAAAACGATGGCAAAGGCTTAGATCATTTTTTCCCAAAGGATTATAGTTTTAAAGCAGCTAATTTACCCACTAGTCATCTGGCTGGTTTTGTAGCCTTTGTCATTGGGGCTTCTTATTTTAATAAAAAAATGCATATTGAAAAATGGATTGAACTAGCAAAGCAAATAAATAAGCCCATTGTACTTATTGGAGGTAAGGATGATGCGGCGAGTGCTAATGAAATAGCAGCTGCCGTTCCTCATTTTATTTACAATGCGACAGGCAAATATGACTTAAAAGAGTCGGCTAGTATTATTCAAATGGCGCAGGTGGTGGTTTCGCACGATACAGGTTTTTTACATGTGGCAGCAGCCTTTAATAAACCTACTATTACTATTTGGGGCGCGACTAGTCCTGCCTTACAGTTTGAAGCTTATTATTCGGCAGTATCTACTACCCCGCATTTTAATTCAATAGTTCCATCCTTGACTTGCCAACCTTGTTCGAAGCAAGGGGAGTCTAAATGTCCTCAAGGGCATTTTGCTTGTATGCGACTACAAAATATAAATACCATTGCCACTAAGGCAAATGAGTTTTATAAAGCGATATAAAAAAAGCCTCCTACAATGAAGTAGAAGGCTTTTGAATAGTAACTCATTAAGTTTATTGCGCTTACTTATTCTAATAGGTTTACAATGTTTTTAAAACATCGTTCATGCTTCTAACAGCGTCAGCACTTTTGTTAAAGGCTGCTTGCTCTTCTGAAGATAAATCCATTTCAACAATTTTCTCCCAGCCGTTCTTGCCAATGACTACAGGGACACCTAAGCAAATATCTTTTTGTCCGTATTCTCCATTCAAGCTTACGCAACAAGTAAATAATTTTTTCTCATCTCTTACAATACTTTCTACCAAGGCCGCTCCTGCTGCACCTGGTGCATACCAAGCTGAAGTACCTAATAATTTAGTAAGGGTGGCACCGCCTACCATGGTATCGTTCACAATTTTTTCTTGCGCTGCTGCATCTAAAAATTTAGTAACAGGAATACTATTCCAAGTAGCATGCTTAATTAATGGAATCATAGTAGTATCGCCGTGACCACCTACTACAATGGCGTTTAAATCGGCAGGGCTGCAATCTAAAGCTGTGCTTAATTGATATTTAAAACGAGCACTATCCAAAGTACCACCCATTCCAATAATTCTATTTTTAGGTAAACCTGTAGACTGAAGGGCTAAGTATGTCATGGTGTCCATTGGGTTACTAATAACAATAATAATAGCTTTGGGAGAGAATTTTAAAATATTCTCACAAACACCTTTTACAATACCTGCATTCGTACCAATTAATTCTTCACGCGTCATACCTGGCTTACGCGGTAAACCAGAAGTAATAACTACTACATCTGAGTTAGCTGTTTTGCTATAATCATTGGTGCTACCACTAATTTTTGTATCAAATCCTAATAAAGCAGCGGTCTGCATCATATCCTGTGCCTTGCCTTCTGCAAATCCTTCTTTAATATCTAATAAAACTAATTCTTGAGCTAATTCTTTACGAGCAATATTGTCTGCGCATGTTGCACCTACGGCTCCTGCGCCCACTACGGTAACTTTCATATAATGTAATTTTTATTTAAGTGTTTTATTTTTACGGGGCAAAGTTAGTTATTTACCTTCTATTATTTTAATCAATTCAAAAACATCTGCACCTTCTTCATATACTTTTAACAATACCCCTTTCTGGTATAGGGCCACAAAGGGCGTCATTCTTGGACGGTAAAAAGTAGGTAGGGTAAAATTAGGATCACGGCCAATAATGACATTGGGCTTATCCACTAAATTATACTTTGCAGCAAATCTCTTGATAGACTCCATATCACGGTAGCTATCCCAAATAAAGAGTACGTTTTTGAACTTATCGGCATACTTATTAATATCGCCTGCCTCTTTTTCACAATGAGAGCAGTCGGGGCTAAATATAATAATGCAGGTAAATGCATACTTGGGCATTTGCTTATTGGTGATTTCCTTACCATCCACTGACGTAATAGAGAAGGCAGGGATTTTATTATTCTTTAAATAAGGAGCACCAGGGTCCCCGGAAGTTTGCGCCTTTAATTGACTAATAAGTAAAAAACTAAATAAGGTGGCAAAAAGGTATTTCATAGTGGTGCTTTAGAGTTTTATATTATAGAATTTGAAAAATTATTACTTGAATTATTAACTTGAATTATTAACTTGAAATATTAATTGAATTATTTTTTTTGAGTGGATTGCATTCTCATGGCCTTCGCATCTTGTAAGAAGTCGGAAGCGAAAATGAAATTATTGAGTAGTTTGTTTTCGCTATAAATGATGTCTTTATTAGATCCTTCCCATTCTTTCTTGCCTTGGTATAAATAAATAATATGGTTTCCAATTTCCATTACACTATTCATATCATGGGTAACTACAATGGTAGTGATATTAAATTCAAGGGTTAGCTCTTCTATTAATTTATCAATGACCATTGATGTCTGAGGGTCTAGGCCTGAATTAGGTTCATCGCAAAATAAATATTTGGGTTTCATGACTAAGGCACGCGCTAATCCTACTCTTTTTTTCATTCCTCCACTTAGTTCAGCAGGAAATTTATCATTCACACCCTCCAATTTAACGTGGGCTAAAATTTCATTTACTTTTATTTTTTTCTCTTCAACAGTTAGGGTAGAAAACATATCTAAAGGAAATTTCACATTGTCTTCCACCGTTAATGAATCAAATAAGGCATTTCCCTGAAATAGCATGCCCAGGTTTTGTCTTAAGTCTTTTCTTTCTTCTTTATCCATCTTAGAAAAAAGCATTTTATCAAATAGTATTTCACCTTTATCGGCTTTTAGTAAGTCAACAATGCATTTAACTAAAACAGTTTTACCACTTCCACTTGTTCCAATAATTAAATTACAAATACCAGGTTTGAATTGGGCGCTGATATTATCTATGACAACATGGTCCCCAAACTTTTTGCTAATATTTTGTATTTCAATCATGATAATTAGCTTAAAGGTGTTTGTAATCGAAGTAAGTCATCGAAAGTATCGGCTCTGCTTATTAAAGTTGCTTTTCCATTTTTATATAATACTTGTGCAGGCTTATACCTAGCATTATAATTACTTGACATTTCATACCCATAAGCACCTGCATTAAAAAATACTAAGTAGTCTCCTTCTTCAATACTAGCAATAGGGCGGTCCCAGGCAAAAGTGTCGGTCTCGCAAATATTACCTACCACTGCATATTTTTTTAACTCCTTAGTAGGGGCAGAAATATTTACGATATGATGGTAAGCATCGTAAAACATAGGTCTTATTAAATGGTTTAAGCCACTATTAATGCCAGCAAATTCAATATCGCCCGACTTTTTTAAAACATTTACTTGTGTAATAAAATAGCCCGACTCACTCACTAAATATTTTCCTGGCTCAAACCAAGCGGTGAGGTTGCGTCCCATTATAGCAGACAGCTTTTCCATAATTTTATTCACTTCCGCACCCAGAACTGCAATATCTGTTCCTTTTTCCTCTGGCATATAAGGCACTTTAAAGCCACCCCCAAAATCTAATATATTCACTGTAGGAAAATCGGGTAATAAATTTTCAAACACCGTAGCCGATTGTAAAAACACCGCTATATCTTTAATTTCACTACCCGTATGAATATGTAAGGCACTAATATTAATGCCATATTTTTTTTGAATATTTTTTAGCGTTTCTTTTTCTGTATAAGGAATACCAAACTTACTTTTATCATGCCCTGTTGAAATTTTTAAATTCCCTCCTGCCATAATATCGGGTCTAATTCTAATACCTACTGGGTACCTGCCGCCGAATGCAGCACCAAATTTCTCTAAATTAGAAAGGCTATCAATATTTACATGCACCCCTAAGCTTACGGCTTCTTTAATTTCTTCAAATGCAACACTATTGCTGGTATATAAAATATTTTCAACATCAAATCCAACATGCATGGCTAATTTAACTTCGTTGATAGAACTGCAGTCAATATTGCAGCCTGCCTTTTTAACAAGGTTTAAAATATGAATATTGGTAAGTGATTTAGAAGCGTAAAAAAATCTTGTAGACTTACTTGAAAAATGAGTCAATAAATTTTGATACTGTTGTTCAATTTTTTCGCCATGGTACACATACAAAGGAGTGCCATAAGTAGCGGCAGCTTTATTAAGCTCTTCGTAAGTTATACTTGGATTCATGCCACGAAGATACAATGAGAACTAGGTTCAGTCATTATATCAAGACTATAATTTTGAAAAAAATAGAGGAACGGAAAAGCTATTCGCCTTCTTCAGGCAGATTCGGTGTCTCTTCCTCTTCGGTTTGTTCTAAAACACTTTTGTCTGTGAAGTCTTCAGGCTTGATGACAGTGGCTTCTACCAATTGTTCTGCTAAAACCTCTCTAATTTTTGGTAAGTCGTCGGTTGAATTAATACCGAAATAATCCATGAAGTTTTTGGAAGTAGAATATACTAATGGCTTACCTGGTAAGTGCTCGTTACGACCACTAATGGTAATTAATTCCTTTTCTAATAACTTTTGAATAGAATAATCGCTGTTCACACCTCTAATAGCTTCCACCTCACCTTTGGTTATAGGTTGCTTGTAAGCAATAATGGCTAAAGATTCTAAAGCCGCATTGGACAAACGCTTTAAAAATTTATCTCCATTTAATTGAGCAATGGTTTTATGAAAATCGGGCTTGGTTAAAAACTGCCAGCCACCGCCGCTTTGTTTTAATTCAAAAGGATAAAATTCAGTGCTGTATTTTTCTTGAATACCTTCTAATGCACTTTCTACTTGGTCTAAACTAATACGCTCTTCTAAAAATCCAAAAGCATTATTAATAAGCTCGGTAATATCATTCGCGTTCAATGCTTTTTCACTCGCAAAAATAAGAGCTTCAATATGAGGTATGATTTGACTAATTTCCATAGTGGTTGGGTCTTAACCGTTTAAGGCAGCTGCACCACTAACTATCTCCGTTAATTCGGTGGTAATAGCGGCTTGACGTGCACGGTTATATGATAATTTCAATGATTTTAATAATTCGTTTGCGTTTTCACTTGCTTTGTCCATCGCAGTCATTCTTGCACCATGCTCACTAGCATTCGCGTCTAGTACTGCTTTAAACAATTGCGTATTTAAAATTTTAGGCATTAACTCTGCTACTAATACTTCTTTCTGTGGTTCAAAAATAAAATCTGTTTTTTTCTTAGATCCCTTTTTAGCTAAAGTGGGAATAGGTAAAAAGGCTTCTGCAGTAGGTAATTGAGTCGCAGCATTTTTAAACTCACTATAAATAATTTCTATCGCATCAAATTCTTTATTCGAAAATGCAGTCATCGCCGCTTTCGCTGCAGTTTGTACATTTTCAAATTTTAAGTTCAAGAAAATATCTTTAAAATCGGCATTGGTTTTATAACCCGTTTTGGTTAAACTCTCGTATCCTTTCTTTCCAATATTCCAAATGGTAATATTTTTATTCGCGTATTTTTCTGCAATCGTTGTCTTGGTTAATTTTACTAAGTTAGCATTGTATCCTCCGCATAAACCTCTGTCAGAAGTAATTACAATTATTAAAACATTATTCACTGGACGCGTTTCAGCTAAAGCCAAATTCATATCTCCATCCAAGCTTCCAATAATATTGCTTAACATTTCTTGCAACTTACGCGTATAAGGTCTCATTTGAGTGATGGCGTCTTGCGCACGGCGTAATTTGGCAGCACTTACCATTTTCATAGCCTTGGTTAATTGCTGCGTACTTTGTGTACTTTTTATCCTATTTCTTACTTCGTTTAATTGACCTGCCATAGCATTTTTTAGTTTCTGATGTTCAAGTGGAAGCCCGCTAAAATTGTAGGGCTCCAAAGGCGAGCAAAGGTATCATTTTTTCATCCATTTTTTCAATTTTAAGGCCATTGTTGTTATTTTTTATATTGGACCCCCCTTAAAACCCTCAAACTCACCCCAATTACTTAACTTTGGCACGCCTATTGAGTATAGGAAATTACACAATTATTAAGCAGGAATATGTTGCAAATTATAAGTAAATTATTTGGAGGTTCGAAAAGCGAAAAGGACGTTAAAAAAATAGACCATCTAGTGGCTATTATTAATGGCCATTTTAATAGCTATAAAGGCCTTTCCAACGACGAATTAAGAGCTAAAACCACTGAATTTAAGGCTAAAATTAAGGCCTATTTAGCCGATACGGATAGCCAAATTGAAGCCCTTCAAAACGAGGCGGAAGCGCTTCCCAGTAGCGACTTTTTGGGAAGAGATGGTTTTTATGAGCAGGTAGATTTGCTTAAAAAGGAAAAGGACAGCACTTTAGAAAAGGTACTTTGGGACATTTTGCCAGAAGCCTTTGCGGTGGTAAAGGAAGTAGCCCGCAGATTTACCGAAGAAGAGCAGTTAGTAGCAACAGCAACCCAATTAGACCGAGACCTATCTGTCAAAAAAGAATATATCAGTATTAAGGGCGACCAGTCGGTATTCCAAACTACTTGGAAGGCGGCAGGCACACCCATTACTTGGAATATGGTGCACTATGATGTGCAGTTATTAGGAGGTGTTGTTTTACATCAAGGTAAGATTGCCGAAATGTCAACGGGTGAGGGTAAAACATTGGTATCTACTTTGCCTGCTTATTTGAATGCACTAGCTGGAGAAGGGGTGCACATTGTAACAGTGAACGACTACTTAGCCAAAAGAGATAGCGAATGGAATGGTACTTTATTTGAGTGGTTGGGTATTACTGTCGATTGTATCGATAAGCATCAGCCGAATTCAGAAGAGCGAAGAAATGCTTACCGTGCAGGTATAACCTATGGTACCAATAATGAATTTGGATTTGATTATTTAAGAGATAATATGGTGCACACACCAGAAGAAATGGTGCAACGCAAACACCATTATGCGATGGTGGATGAAGTGGATAGTGTATTAATTGATGATGCGCGTACACCTTTAATTATATCTGGTCCTATTGGCTATCAAACTGGAGAGCAACAATTTTTTGAATTGAAACCAAGAATTGAAAAGTTGGTGGAGATGCAAAAGAAAACGGTGAACCAATTTTTAATTGAAGCCAAAAAGAAAATAACAGAAGGCAACGACGACCCTAAGGATGGTGGAAAGGCTTTGTATAGTGCGTTTAGAGGCTTACCAAAAAACAGTGCTATTATTAAATACTTAAGTGAGCCAGGGGTAAGAGTGAAGTTGCAAAAATCAGAAAATTATTATTTAGCTGACCAGCAAAGAGAAATGCACAATGTGGATGTAGATTTATTTTTCCATATTGATGAAAAAAATAATTCAGTAGAATTAACCGACAAAGGTTTACAATTAATTACCAAGCAAGGAGAAGATCCGAATTTCTTTTTACTTCCCGATATTAGTGTGGCCTTAAATGCCATTGATCAAAATGCAAATTTAATTGCGGAAGAAAAATTCCAACAAAAAGAAAGCATCATTACCGACTATAGTATTAAAGCCGATCGTATTCACACAGTGAATCAATTATTAAAAGCCTATACTTTATTTGACAACGATGTGGAGTATGTAGTCATTGAAGGACAAGTAAAAATTGTAGATGAGCAAACGGGTCGTATCATGGAAGGACGCCGTTATTCAGACGGATTACACCAAGCCATTGAAGCCAAAGAGAATGTAAAAATAGAAGCGGCTTCACAAACCTATGCCACTATTACTTTGCAGAACTTTTTTAGAATGTACCATAAGTTAGCCGGTATGACAGGTACTGCCGAAACAGAGGCATCAGAGTTTTGGAGTATTTATAAATTAGATGTGGTTTCTATTCCTACCAATATTCCAGCTATTAGAAATGACGAACAAGACTTAGTTTATAAAACTAAGCGTGAAAAATTAGGGGCGGTCATTGAAGCCATTGTTGCTTTAAGAGAAAAAGGACGTCCTGTTTTATGTGGTACTACTTCAGTGGAGGTAAGTGAATTATTAAGTAGAATGTTACGTCAGCAAAATATTCCACACAATGTACTCAACGCCAAACAACATGCGCGTGAAGCACAGGTGGTTGCAGAAGCAGGTTTAACAGGAGCGGTTACTATTGCCACCAACATGGCAGGTCGTGGTACCGATATTAAATTAAGTCCTGAAGTAAAAGCGGCTGGCGGACTAGCCATACTAGGTACAGAGCGTCACGAGTCTCGTCGTGTAGACAGACAATTACGTGGACGTGCTGGAAGACAAGGTGATCCTGGTTCTTCTCAATTCTTTATTTCTTTGGAAGATGATTTAATGCGCATGTTTGGAAGTGAGCGTATTGCTAAAGTGATGGACTTCGCTGGTTATAAAGAAGGGGAAGTGATTCAGCACAGCATGATTACAAATTCTATTGAGCGTGCACAGAAAAAAGTAGAGGAAAATAACTTTGGTGTAAGAAAGCGTTTATTGGAATATGATGATGTGATGAACAAGCAAAGAACCGTGATTTACAAAAAAAGAAATCATGCTTTGTTTGGAGAAAGACTAGCCTTGGATTTAGACAATGCTTTTTATCAAGTCATTGAAGGCGTAGTGACGAACTATAAATTGAATAACGATTATGAAGGGCTTAAATTATCCTTAATTGTTCAAACAGGTTTCGATACTAAAATAACACAAGAAGAATTTAAGTCGACTAATGATGCTGCACTTGTAGAATTAGTATATCAAGAAGCTATTGCGCATTATGAGTATAAGAAAAAGGAGATGATGAAACAAAGCATGCCTGTTTTCAAAAATATTAGAAAAAATCAGGGCGCACATATTGAAAATGTAATTGTGCCTGTGGGTGATGGAAAAATTGCTTATAATGTACTGGTGAACTTGGACAAAAATGTAAGTACCGAAGGCGCCACATTAGCTGCTCAAGCAGAAAAAAATATTGCCTTAAGCTTTATTGATGATGCTTGGAAAGAACATTTAAGAGCCATGGACGATTTAAAACAATCGGTACAAACGGCTACTTACGAACAAAAAGATCCGCTAGTTATTTATAAAATGGAAGCTTTTGAATTATTTAGAAAAATGGATATTGAGATTAATCAGAAGCTAGTTCAATTTTTATGTCATGCGCATTTACCTTTAGAAGATGCTGTGAAAGAAGGTCGTCAACAAAAAACAGACTTAAGTAAATTAAGTGCGAATAGAACAGAGGATGCGGGTGGCAATGCATATCATGATCCAAGTGATAGTAAGCAAGCGCCTATTCAAGTAGGTCCTAAAACTGGACGCAACGATCCTTGTCCTTGTGGTAGCGGAAAAAAATTCAAAGCTTGTCATGGAAAAGAGGTCGCTTAATAAATACATCGATCATACTATTTTAAAACCCACTTGTTTAGTGGCGGACATTGAAAAACTATGTGCTGAAGCTAAGCAGTATGATTTTGCAGCAGTATGCGTGCCTCCTAATTTTGTGAAATTAGCGAAAGAAAAACTGGTGGGTTCTACTGTGCAAGTAGCCACCGTTATTGGATTTCCTTTTGGTTACAGTGCTACAGAAGCAAAAATTGCTGAAATTATTTTAGCCATGGTAGATGGCGCCGATGAATTAGATGTGGTCGCGAATATTGCTGCTATAAAAAATGGTGACTGGTCAGCCATCGCAGATGAAATCAATCATATCATGCCCATTATTCGTTCTAAGAATAAACTGGTAAAAATAATTATAGAGTCGGGGGTATTGACCGATGATGAAATCATAAAGTGTTGTGATATATACGGCATTGCAGGCATTGATTATTTAAAAACATCTACCGGCTATGCAGAAAAAGGGGCCAGTGTAGAAGCGGTTAAATTATTTAGAAAACATTTACCCGATCTAGTACAAATAAAGGCCTCAGGGGGTATTAGGGACTATGCCACTGCAAAATTAATGATAGACGCAGGTGCCACGCGTATAGGTTGTAGTGCAGGGGTGGCCATAGTATCGGGTGCGAATACAGATAATGTAAAATCTAATTATTAACTTTACTATTATCATGTTATTAGAAAAAATAAAATCATTAGCCAAGCAGCATCAAGCCCAGAATGTTTCTATTCGCAGGCATTTGCATGCCAATCCTGAATTAAGTTATCAAGAATTTGAGACCAGTAAATATGTACAAGCACAATTAAAAGCCATTGGTATTCCATTTACTGTTATTGCTACTACGGGTGTACTAGGTATTATTGAAGGAAAAAATCCAAGCAAGCGAGTGGTGGCAATTCGCGCCGATATGGACGCGCTTCCCATTATGGAAGAAAATAAAGTCGATTATATTTCTACCAAAGAAGGCGTGATGCATGCCTGCGGACATGACGTACACACCACCATTTTATTAGGTGCTGCAAAAATTTTATGGACTTTGCGTGAAGAATTTGAAGGCACGATTAAATTATTATTTCAACCGGGGGAAGAAAAAAATCCCGGGGGAGCAAGTTATATGATTCGTGACGGAGCGCTTAAAAACCCAGTACCAGCAGGTATTATAGGTTTGCACGTACATCCAGGATTAAATCATGGAAAATTAAGTTTTAGAAAAGGACGCGTCATGGCAAGTGCCGATGAATTATATGTTTCTATTAAAGGTCCAGGAGGTCATGCTGCCACGCCGCATCAAACAGTAGACACTGTTTTAGTAGCTGCACAATTAATTACAAGTTTACAAACTATTATAGCACGTAATCGCGATCCACAAAATCCATCTGTACTTTCTATTTGTTCTGTTCATGGCGGTAATACTACCAATGTCATTCCAACTGAAGTAAAACTAATGGGCACTTTCAGGGCCATGGATGAAGTATGGCGTTTCAAAGCACATGAATTAATGATGCAACAAGCAAAAGGTTTATCATTAGCAACCGGTGCAGAAATAGATTTTAAAGTGGATGTAGGATATCCTACTGTCGACAACGAACCAATCATTACAGAAGCTGCTTGGAAATTAGCAGACACTTATATGGGAGCTAGTAATGTAGAAGAAACAGAAAAAAGAATGGGCGCCGAAGATTTTGGTTATTATTCTCAAGTCATTCCTGGTTGCTTTTTTAGATTAGGTGTACGCAATGAATCTAAAGGCATTATACATAATGTACATACCCCACATTTTAATATAGAGGAAGAAGCCATTGAAAATGGTGTGGGCATGATGGCCTGGTTAGGCAGTCAATTATTTGCATAAAGCCTTATATTTCAACAATATATAGTACAAAAACCTCGTTTTGTATATATTCAGTAGCTTTGTAAAAGTCGAAAACTAACACTCGTTATAAATTTATTACATGTCGAATAAAGAAAATCTAAGAAAAGAACAGGCTTTAGAATACCATGCAAATGGCAGACCAGGTAAAATTGAAGTCGTTCCTACCAAGGAAGCTAAAACGCAAAAAGACTTATCGCTTGCCTATAGCCCTGGGGTAGCCATTCCATGTACAGAGATAAAAAACAATCCATCCGATGTATTTAAGTATACAGCGAAAGGAAATTTAGTAGGGGTGATTACCAATGGAACCGCTGTTTTGGGTTTAGGCAATATTGGGCCCTTGGCGAGTAAGCCAGTAATGGAAGGCAAGGCCGTGCTTTTTAAAATTTTTGCAGACATTGATGTATTTGATATTGAGATCAACGAAACCGATCCGGATAAATTTGTAGAAATTGTAAAATCTTTAGAGCCTACATTTGGTGGCATTAATTTAGAAGATATAAAAGCACCTGAGTGTTTTTATATAGAGAAGAAATTAAAAGAATCCATGTCCATTCCTGTAATGCATGACGACCAACATGGAACAGCCATTATTAGTAGTGCTGCTTTATTAAATGCATTAGAATTACAAAAGAAAAAAATTGAGAAAGCAAAGTTTGTAGTAAGTGGTGCAGGCGCTGCAGCCATGGCTTGTATAAAATTATATGTTGCCTTAGGGGCCAGGTATGAAAACTTTATTTTGTTTGATAAAGATGGCGTACTGCATATAGGCAGAACCGATTTAGGAGAAGATAGAAAACCATTTGCGATTAAGGCAGAGAACATGACCTTGGTACAAGCCTTTAAAACAGCCGATGTGTTTTTAGGATTAAGCGTGGGTAATATTGTGACTGCTGATATGGTAGCTTCTATGCCAAAAAACCCCATTGTATTTGCTTTAGCGAATCCCGATCCAGAAATTAATTATGATGCAGCAACTTCAGCAAGAAAAGATATTATCATGGCTACCGGTAGGTCCGATTTTCCTAATCAAGTGAACAATGTTTTAGGTTTCCCTTATATATTTAGAGGAGCCTTAGATGTGCGTGCAAAGTCTATCAACGAAGCCATGAAGCTTGCAGCAGTAAATGCATTAGCAGACTTAGCAAAATCGGCTGTGCCTGATGCAGTGAATATGGCGTATAATCAACAGAACTTATGTTTTGGCCCAGAATATATTATTCCTAAACCATTAGATCCAAGATTATTAAGCACATTAGCTCCAGCTGTGGCAAAAGCAGCCGTAGCATCGGGTGTAGCGCAACAACCTATTTCAAATTGGGAAGAATATGAATTACAATTAAATAAGCGTTTAGGTTTAGACAATCAATTAATGCGTTTAATTAGTAACAAAGCAAGACGCGATCCAAAGCGTTTAGTATTTGCCGATGCAGAAAATATTAAAATATTAAAAGCGGCTAGTATTGTATACGACGACGGTATTGCTTATCCTATTTTATTAGGTAATGAAACTAGAATAAAAAATATAGCGGATGCCAATAATATTGATATTAGCGATTTACCCATTATTGATGTTAGAAGCGATGAGATGGAAGAGAAAAGAGAATTTTTCGGTTCTATCTTATTTCAGAAAAGACAACGCAAGGGTATTAATAAACACGAGAGCTTAAAATTAATGCGTACGCAAAATTATTTTGGTGCCATGATGGTGGAAACAGGAGAAGCCGATGCGATGTTGTCAGGCTTGACTAGAAATTACTCCGATGGTATTAAACCAGCACTTCATATTATAGGTACAGAAGAGGGTGTGAAGAAAATTGCAGGTATGTATTTACTTCTAACGAAGAAAGGTCCTTTGTTTTTAGCCGATACTACTGTGAATATTAATCCGAATGCAGAGGAGCTTGCAGATATTGCTTTATTAGTTGCTAAAGAAGTGCGTAATTTTAATATGGAGCCAAGAATTGCCATGTTAAGTTATTCCAACTTTGGAAGTAGCGACACGCCAGAAGCAAAAATGGTAGCAGAGGCCACTAGAATTATTAAACAAAGAAATCCTTCTTTAATTGTGGATGGAGAAATGCAAGGTATGCTGGCCTTTAATAAAGAAATTTTAAAAGAAAATTATCCATTCAGCGATTTAGTAGATGCGCAGGTGAATGTGTTAATCTTCCCTAATTTAACTTCAGGTAATATAGCATATCATTTATTAAAAGAAATAGGAGGGGTGGATATTATTGGCCCTATCTTACTTGGCTTAAAGAAACCTGTGAATATATTACAATTAGGTTCAGGGGTGAGAAATATCATAAATATGGCCACCGTAGCAGTGGTTGATGCGCAGTTAAAAACCAGAATAGATACCAACTTAGAAGTACAAAGAGTAAGTTGGTGGAAGCGTATGAAAAAGAGAAAGAAATAGGCTATTTTTGTAGCATGAATGTTTTTACTCATTTTGGTTATTATCTTTTGATGTTGAAGGGGATGTTTACATCTGCCGAAAACAAAAAAATGTTCTGGAAAGAGTACATTAATCAATGTATTGATATTGGATTTGGCTCTTTACCCATTGTTATTATTATTTCCTTTTTTTTAGGGGCAGTTATCACCGTACAAACGGCAGCTCAGTTTGTCAATCCATTAATTCCTATAACTACTATTGGTATTGTAGTGCGCGATGGTATGTTGCTTGAATTTGCACCTTCCTTTTTAAGTATTGTTCTAGCAGGTGTGGTAGGCTCTAAGATTGCAAGTGAATTAGGCAATATGCGCATTAGCGAACAAATAGACGCACTAGAAATTATGGGTATTAATACCAAGAACTATTTAATACTTCCTAAAATTTTAGCGTCCTTTACAATGGTACCTATTCTAGTTGGAGTTTCTGCAGTGATAGGAATTTGGGGTGGTTATTTCGTGGGTGGATTAACCGGAGCCATTGCGCCAGAAGTTTTCATCATGGGTATAAGAAAAGGTTTTGACGCTAATTATGTAGCAATTGCCTTTTATAAATCGTTTATTTTCTCGTTTATTATAAGTACAGTGCCTTGTTATTTTGGTTATTATGTAAAAGGCGGGGCATTAGAAATTGGTAAAGCAGGCACGCAGTCGGTGGTGGTAAGTTGTATACTTATACTCATTGCCGATTATTTAGTAGCAGCCATTGCTATTTAAAATAGCTTAATCGTGCCAATTTATTTTCTACAATATTGAACAAAACCTAGTAAGTTTTTGTTTTATTAGAAAATAGATATATGCATTCTCAGATAGCTTTATTGAATAAAAAAATTGCCCCTATGAGGGCTCAGCTTTTAGCACATCCCGTATATTCTAAAATTAACAATTTGGATGGGCTGATAAATTTCGTACAATTACATGTTTTTGCAGTTTGGGACTTTATGAGTTTATTAAAATCCTTACAAATTAGTTTGACAAGAGTACAACTTCCTTGGGTACCCGTGGGTACAGCTAATACCAGGTTTTTAATTAATGAAATAGTACTAGGTGAAGAATCTGATGTTGATGAGCATGATAATCGAATTAGTCATTTTGAATTATATTTAAAGGCCATGGGTCAAATGGGTGCATCCACCTCTTTAATAGATGCTTTAATGCATGAAATACAAAGTGGTCAGCCCATTGAAATTGCTATTGAAAATTCGGCACTGCCTCAAAAAATTAAAATGTTTTTAGCCTATACATTTGAAGTCGCCCAACATGCACCATTACATGTGAAAGCTGCAGTGTTTACATTTGGAAGAGAGGATTTAATTCCAGATATGTTCACCGAAATTTTACATAAAATTTACGCAGACCATCCCCATCAGGTTTCCACTTTCAAATACTATATCGAAAGGCATATTGAAGTAGATGGCGGACATCATAGCCATCTGGCTTTAGAAATGGTTGCCGAATTATGCGGGCAGGACGCTACCAAATGGGAGCAGGCCGCCACCGCGTCCTTAAAAGCACTGGAAATGAGGTCGCTTCTTTGGGATGCCATTTTGGATCATACGTCTATTGATCATACGGCAGCATAGCCACCTTAGGAGCCAGTTTGGAGGCATTTGCTGGGGATGTTAGGGCGATTTTAACCCCAAATCTTAAAAATCTTCATAAGTTACATATAATTCAGATTTCATGTTTTTTGACACCTATTTTTACGATATAAGTCAAAAATCACGTTTTCTGACTTATGTTTTGATACCAAACTATATTTTAGTTTATAAATTTATATATTTAGGTAGTAATACTACTTAAATTACAAAAAATATTGAAAATATCATTATTTTAGTTTAAATTTATCATTAAAATCGTAGTATGATTACTGAGAATAGAACAAAAATAAACCAATTATTGTCAACAATTCCGCAAGATGTTGTGCTACAATCTTCATGGCTAATAAATGAGGGATACAGCCTTGACTTACAAAAATATTATCGAAATAGTGGATGGTTAAAGGCCTTGGAAAATGGGGCTATGTTTCGTAGTAACAAACAGCCTAGTTATGAAGGGGGTGTTTATGCATTACAAAAGCAATCAGGACTTTCAGTGCATCCTGGAGGCAGAACAGCGCTTGCACTTCAAGGCAAAGCACATTACATTGAATTGAATACTGCTCAAATTTGGTTATTTGGTGGTGAAAAAGAAAACCTACCTACTTGGTTTAGAAAACACAAATGGCAACAGCAAATTCATTATAAGGCAAGTTCGTTTTTATCAAAGGAATTAGGTTTGACTGAATTCTCTTTTACTGGTTTTTCAATAAAAGTGTCAAGCCCAGCAAGGGCAATAATAGAGTGTTTATATTTAGCTCCTGAAAAATTTGATATCGTTGAATGCTATGAACTAATGGAAAACCTAAATGACCTTCGTCCCACAATAGTACAAGAATTGTTAGAAGCGTGTACATCCATAAAAGTAAAAAGGCTATTTTTATTTATGGCAGAGAAATTGAATCATAGTTGGTATAAACATTTAAATCTCTCTAAAGTTGATTTAGGAAAAGGTAAAAGAAGCATTGTGAAGGATGGCGTATATATATCAAAATATCAAATAACAGTGCCTAAAAAGCTAGTAAGTAATGAACAATAATAATTATCATAAACAAGTAGCTTTATTAATTAGCGTTATTCCTGAAATTGCTTTAGAACCTAGATTTGCGCTGCATGGAGGTACGGCTATTAATTTGTTTGATAGAGATATGCCAAGACTTTCAGTAGATATTGACCTTACTTATATTCCAATAGAGGACAGAGAAATCTCTTTTAATAATATATCAGATGCATTAAAAAGTATTAAGGCTAATATTGAAAAACGTTTGCAGGGAAGTAAGGTAGAGCATAAAGCGGAAATGCATAAATTATTAGTATCCCATAATGATGCAATGATTAAAATTGAAGTAAGCCAAATTGTTAGAGGGATTCTTGGTGCAGTCACAGAAAAGATACTTTGTAAAAAAGCGCAAGAAAAATTTGACACTTTCAGTTCAGTAAATATTGTTCCTAATGGACAATTGTATGGCGGGAAAGTTTGTGCTGCTATGGATAGACAACACCCACGTGATATTTTCGATGTAAAACAACTTTTGCAAAAGCAAGGATTTACTGAGGAGATTAAAGAAGGCTTCTTATTTAGATTGCTTAGTTCTGATCGTTCAATACAAGATGTACTATTTCCAAATTTGCAAGACCAGCGTTTGGCAATGACTAATCAATTTGCTGGCATGTCCGAAGAGCAGTTTACTTATGAGGAATATGAGTTTGTAAGAGAGATGATGGTTAAAACTGTGCAAGCGTCAATAACTGTGGAAGATAAATTATTTATCCTTGGCTTTAAAAATTGCATACCAGATTGGTCAATCTATAATTTTGAGGCATATCCTTCTATCAAATGGAAGCTGCAAAATTTGGAGAAAATAAAAACTACCAATCCAGCAAAGCACAAAGGGCTATATGATAGTTTGAAAAAGAAGTTGGATACTATTAACCTGTAATAACAAAAAACCGACCCAAATGGGTCGGTTTTTTGTTATTTTCTAAAACTATTATTATTTTAGAAAATAACACTTCGTAGCCACCTTAGGAACTTGTTTGGAGTAATTTGCTGGGGATGTTAGGGCGATTTTAAACTATCACTATCGCTTTCTCCAATTCGCTTCTAACCCTATAAAATCTTCTAAATGATAAACAGCATCAGAATACGTAAACAAGATAGTTCTATCATCTACTATAGTATGTTTCTTTCTTTTGTCAACACTCAATTTTTGTAGATCTGGGAAATACTTTAATGGAGAAATGATCATTCTGCCATCCTCCATTTTGAGGGTGATTTTTCCGGGCAAATCGAACAAAACTTTCTCGATGCACATAGTTTTATTTGTTAAAGTAGAAGCCATGATTATTTTATTTTTATTGTTGTAATTTTTTTACCTGCTTTTACATTATTAAATGATTCAATTAATAATGCTTGATTTTCTTTAATTACTTTAAGCGCTTGTTTTAGATCCGTATCTGTAAGACTCCCTTTTTCAGCTACCTTCAATGTTTCTAACCATATTTTAGCAGAACGTTGTCTATTCCCTTTTTCTTTTGCAATATGTAGGTGAGGTGGCTCATTTATCGCATCAAATGCAAAGATAAAAAAAGTCAAAAACTTATAAATCGCAATTTTAGGCATTCAACAATATTTATTCAAATTTAAACCTAATTGGAATAATAAAATAAATATACTTACTTAGTAGATGAAAATAAAGGCCCAAATTGGGTCTATTTATGCGAAAAAACAAAAACCGACCCAATTGGACTGTCAACTCACTTCATTCGTTGTCTTCCTCGGGATTGATCCTTCGGGACTGCCGTTTTCGCTTCGCTCAAACGTCATCCCAAATGGGCTCCTTACCCAAAGCCTTTCAAAAGCAAACTTCGTTTGCTTTTGGCTTTTTTGCTCCTCGTCTGTTTACGAAAGCGAGCTTTCGACACATCCTCGAAACAAAAAAGCCTATCACTTTGTGATAGGCTTTGTAGAGCGTACGGGATTCGAACCCGTATTACCTCCGTGAAAGGGAGGTGACCTAACCCTTAGTCGAACGCTCCATGTTCACTATGTTATTAGGGTCGCAAAAATAGGTCGCAAACGCTTTACTGCCAAAAGTTTTTGGCTTTTTTAGTGAATATCAATGCCCTAGTGGGTTTTAATTCTACCCAACCCAATAGCTGAAATCGCAGCAGGCATCCCCAAATACGATCAATTGTTTGTATAAATCCTTGATTTTGTTCATTTCTTCTTAGTTATTTACCCCATATTTTTTAAAAAGATGGTACCTTTGCATCTCCTATTGAAAATAAAAATTAATACAATGAGTTCAGTTAAAGTTGCAATCAATGGTTTTGGCCGTATCGGTCGTTTGGTTTTTCGCCAAATTTATAACATGGAAGGTATTGAAGTAGTGGCTATCAATGACCTTACTTCTCCAGCAGTTTTGGCACATTTATTAAAGTACGATAGTGCACAAGGTCGTTTTGAAGCAGAAGTTAAATCAACTGAGGATTCAGTAGTCGTAAACGGACATGCCGTAAAAATATATGCTCAACGCGATCCTTCTCAAATACCTTGGGGCGCCCATAATGTAGATGTCGTAATTGAATCAACTGGATTTTTCACCGATAAAGAAAAAGCGGAGTTACATATTAAAGCAGGTGCGAAGAGAGTAGTTATTTCTGCTCCAGCTACTGGAGATATGAAAACAGTCGTATTTAATACCAACCACGAAATTTTAGATGGTACTGAAACGGTTATTTCTGGTGCATCTTGTACCACAAACTGTTTAGCGCCTATGGCAAAAGTATTAGAAGATAAATTCGGTATTCTTACAGGTTTAATGTTGACAGTACATGCTTATACCAACGACCAAAACACTTTAGACGGACCGCATCCAAAAGGTGATTTACGTCGTGCACGTGCCGCTGCTGCGAACATTGTTCCAAACAGTACAGGTGCTGCAAAAGCAATTGGTTTAGTATTGCCTTCTTTAAAAGGTAAATTAGATGGATCTGCTCAACGTGTTCCAACCATCACAGGTTCATTAACAGAATTAACAACTATCTTATCTAAGAAAGTAACAGTAGAAGAAATTAACGCAGCCATGAAAGCAGCGGCGAATGAGTCTTTCGGTTATACAGAAGATGAAATTGTAAGTTCTGATATTATTGGGATTACTTATGGTTCATTATTTGATGCAACACAAACTAAAGTAATGACACAGGGCGATGTACAAATGGTTAAAACAGTAAGCTGGTATGATAACGAAATGAGCTATGTAAGCCAGTTAGTGCGTACAGTGAAATATTTCGCAAGTAAAATAAAATAAGATTTTTTTATACAATGCCTCCGATTTTTCGGGGGCATTTTTAATTTAATATTAATAGACATAAATAATAATTATGAGTGCATTTAAAGACTTTTCGTTCGCAGGCAAGAAGGCCTTAATTAGAGTTGATTTTAATGTGCCTCTAAACGACGCCTTTGAAATTACCGACGACAATCGTATGCGCGCCACCATTCCTACCATTACAAAAATATTGAAGGATGGCGGTAGTGTTATTTTAATGAGTCATTTAGGTCGTCCGAAGGAGGGCCCTACAGAAAAATATTCTTTAAAGCATATTGTAAAACATTTATCTGAATTATTAGGAGGCGTAAATGTACAGTTTGCCAATGACTGCATAGGTGCAGAAGCTACTGATAAATCAGCTGCTTTAAAACCTGGTGAAGTATTGTTATTAGAGAACCTTCGTTTTTATAAAGAAGAAGAAAAAGGAGATACTGCCTTTGCAGAAAAACTATCAAAATTGGGAGATGTATATGTGAATGATGCATTTGGAACAGCACACCGTGCGCACGCATCAACGGCTATTATTGCAGAATTCTTTTCAAAAGAAAATAGAACCTTTGGACTTGTAATGGAAGGTGAAGTAATGAGCGCGGAAAAAGTAATGCATGCAGCACAAAAACCATTTACAGCTATTATTGGAGGAGCGAAAGTGTCTGATAAAATTTTAATCATTGAAAATTTATTAGAGCGTGCTACCGATATTATTATTGGAGGTGGAATGGCCTATACTTTTTTTAAAGCACAGGGTGGAAAAATTGGAAAGTCAATTCATGAAGACGACCGTATGCCACTTGCTTTAGAAATTTTAGCCAAAGCAAAAGCCAAAGGAGTTAATATTCATTTGCCTGTAGATAATGTGGTAGCCGATGATTTTAGCAATACCGCCAATACCCAAACTTGTGCGAGCGGAGAAATTCCCGATGGTTGGGAAGGTTTAGATGTGGGAGAAAAATCGAGAGAAATATTTGCAAAAGTAATTTTAGCAAGTAAAACATTATTATGGAATGGTCCCATGGGTGTTTTTGAAATGGAAAATTTTCAAGCGGGCACCAAGGCTATTGCTGTGGCTGTGGCAGAAGCTACTCAAAAGGGTGCTTTTAGTTTAGTAGGGGGTGGCGACAGTGTGTCAGCCGTTAACCAGTTTGGCTTTAATGACAAAGTAAGTTACGTAAGCACCGGCGGTGGAGCCATGCTAGAATATTTTGAAGGCAAAACACTTCCAGGAATAGCAGCTATTCAGGGAGAAGGGGAATAAAAAATGATAAAAGGCGCTTTTTGTCAGCGCTAGATACCCAAGAACTTGTTAAATTAATCCCCTTAGCCTAACTAGGGGCATTTTTTTGTCATGTAATTCCGTCATACGCAAAGTTTGGCATTGGCTTTGCATTATCTTTATAAACAAATACAAAATTATGTTACGCAAAAATTTAGGTTTATTTATTTTCTTAGGAGTCATTGTTATCTTATTTGGAATGGGATGCAATGGTTATAATGGACTTGTAAACCAAGACGAGAATGTAAATCAATCTTGGAATAATGTTCAAAGTGACTATCAACGTAGAGCCGACTTAATACCCAATTTAGTGGCCTCTGTTAAAGGAGAAGCTAACTTTGAAAAAACTACTTTAGAAAATGTAATAGCTGCTCGTGCAAGCGCTACACAAATGAAAGTAGATGCCAAGGATTTAACGCCAGAAAAATTACAACAATTCCAAGCCAATCAAGGTCAGTTATCTCAAGCCTTAGGTCGTTTAATGGTAGTTTCTGAAAACTATCCTAACCTAAGAGCCAATGATGCTTTCCGTGGACTACAAGCTCAATTAGAAGGAACTGAAAATAGAATTAAAGTTTCTAGAAATGATTTTAATGCTGCAGTAGCTGACTACAACAAGAAAGCAAGATCATTCCCTATAAACTTATTAGCTGGTGCATTTGGATTCAAAACTAAAGAAGGATTTAAAGCAGAAGAAGGCGCTTCTAAAGCACCTGAAGTTAAATTTTAACGCATATCTTTAAAGAAATTCTTTAATCAAACTTATGTGGAATCCCTTTTCGCTTTTTAAAACTAATACAGACAAACTATTGAATAGCCTGGACAAGCAAATGCTTGTCCAGGCTATTCAAGCTGCTGAAAAAACAACCAGCGGAGAAATTCGTGTGCATGTTGAAAGCAGAACTAAAAAAGGCGATGCACTTACAAGGGCCACAGAAATATTTTTCAAAAATAAGATGAATGCTACCAAGGAGCGTAATGGCGTTTTAGTATATGTAGCTGTAGAAGATAGAAAATTAGCCATTTATGCCGATCAAGGCATTTATGATAAAGTAGGCGTTGAATTTTGGTATAGCCAAGTGCAAGAAATGACTTCACATTTTAAAGAAGAAAATTATGTAACGGGCATGTCAGTTGTGATTGCAGAAATAGGCAAGGCACTTACGCATCATTTTCCTTATGACCGTGTAACAGACACCAATGAATTATCGGACGAAATTATGATAGGTAAATAATCAAGCAAGTAGTCCCCATGAAATTAACCAAGCTATTTATTGTTTTTATAATTGCATTTTTCTCCTTTACAATGGTGAATGGGCAAAATATAATTGAAAGAACTAATCCTCCCGTATTAGTTACAGACTTAGCGGGTGTATTAACTCCCGAGCAAAAGCAAGCCTTGGAAAATAAATTAGTAGCCCTTGACGATGCAAGTTCTAATCAAATTGCGGTGGTTATACTTCCTACATTAGACGGCAATCCTATTGAAGAATATGCCACCAAACTTTTTAGAACTTGGGGAATTGGCAATAAAAAATCTAGAAATGGGGTTTTATTATTGATAGCCATTCAAGATAAAAAAATAAGAATTGAAACAGGTTATGGATTAGAAGGGGCCATACCCGACATAACAGCCAATAGTATTATTGATAACGATGTCAAGCCTGCCTTTAGACAGCAAGCTTATTATGAAGGCATTGATAAAGCCACAGATGATATTGCAAAAGCTGCGGTGGGTGAATACAATGTGAAGCGTGAAAGAAGAACTAAAGGAAAGGGTAGTAATCCATTACTCTTTGTACTTATATTATTTATTATTGTAGCCATACTCGGTAAGAAAGGGGGTGGTGGTTCCAATATTGGTGGTGGCGGTTTCAGTGATATTGCCACAGGTATGTTATTAGGTTCACTACTAGGCGGCGGCGGACGCTCTGGTGGCGGTGACTGGGGTGGTGGTGGAGGCGGAGGGGGTGGCTTCGGCGGCTTTGGTGGTGGAAGTTCTGGTGGCGGTGGAGCTAGCGGTGGATGGTAGGGTTTAACTTTAAAAAGAACCCTTACATTTTTGGAATAACCGCAATCACTATATCCACTAAATTTTGTTGCCCTTTTGCTTTCTTTGCTTTTAAAATTTCTGCTAATACCCTAGTGTTAAAATAAGGATCCGATTGAATTCTATATTCTTTAGGAATACTTTCTCTAAATTTTACAATTAAATCTATTCCCTTTTTAAATGTATTAGAGTTGTTTACTTTATGTAGTAATTGTCCGAAGGCTACAGTCATATAAAATTTCTCAGCGGACTGGTCGTTTAAGACCTCAAATTGCTTAGCAATAAAATCAAAAATATTCTCGTCTCCATATTTTGCGAGAATGGCAGTAACTGATGTATTTAATCTCTTTTTAATTTTTTGAGTAGAAGCCTTGGTGGCAATGGCTAATGAAGCAGAAGAATCAATTTTCTCAAGCGCATCTAAAGCAGCACCACTCACTATATAAGATGAGTCTTTTGTTAAAGAAGTAAATAGGTCAATATAGTCTTCATTGTATGAACCTGATAAAGCATCTATAGCTTGTTCTCTTACTTCGCTAGAGGGGTCGGTATTGGCTAACTGTACAAATGTATTTTCTGTTGCTTCATCCAAGGCAGTAGGGTTGAAGCTTTGAATGGCCCTTGCTCTAATGATGTAAAAACTATCTTTTAGCGCTGCTTTTAGTACTGCCTGTGCATTTTTATCTGTTAAGTTTTCACCAGCTTCATTTATAGCCTCCAATCTGTCTACAAAATTTCTTGCATGAAAATATTGAAAAGCATACTCGCTTATTGTTTTCGATTCATCCTTAAACCATAATAAGGTCTTGTCATTATCTACATTCACATTGTCGGGCTGTGTAGCTGCATCAAAGTAAAAACTATCTATTCTATTTTTATTCCAAACCTCATAATGATTTCTTTGGCCTGCCACATATACATCAATACCAATAGGCATGGTGAAGATTTTATTTTGTAGTTGATTTTGTTGTACAATAATTAATACCTTTTTTTCTGTAGGTAAATATTTTTTTTCAATGCGCACATAAGGGTGTCCGCTACCAAAATACCATTGATTAAAAAACCAGTCCAAGTTCTTGCCGGTTTCTTTTTCAAAAGATTCTTTTAATTTAAGGGCAGTGCCGGTACCGAATTTATTTTCTACTAAATAAGTATGCAAAGCGCCAAAGAAGGCTTTATCGCCCACTAAGTGGCGAAGCATATTCAATACTCTTCCCCCTTTTTGATAGCTCACTAAATCAAAAACATCTTCTCTTTCTTTATAAAAAAAACGAACTAAATCTTTTTCGGCGTCAGCAGGGCTGCTTAAATAATATTTTAAGCCTGTATAATTTTCATATTCACCTGCATCCTTTCCCTTGCTATGTTCCAGCCAAAGGGTTTGGCTATAATCGGCAAAGCTTTCATTCACGGTAATATTACTCCAGCTCTCAGCAGTGACTAAGTCTCCAAACCAATGATGAAATAATTCATGCGCAATGGTGCTCTCCCAACCATTACCATCTTTTAATTCACGTGCATCTTGCAGCACCATATCGTTATGCATGGTAGCAGTTGTATTTTCCATCGCCCCACTTACATACTCACGCCCATTAATTTGTGCATACTTAGCCCAAGGAAAATCAATACCTAGGAGTTCTTCATAAAAGGCAATCATAGCGGGGGTCTTGCCATAAATTTGGCGGGCTTGTTTTTCATATTCCTTCTCTATATAATAACTAACCTCTTTTCCTTTATAATCATCTTTCACAATAGCATAGTCGCCCACTGCTAAGAAAAATAAATAAGGAGCATGCGGTAAATCCATCTTCCAAATATCTACGCGCGTGCCATTTTTATTATCAATTTGTTTTGTCAATAAACCATTGGAGAGGCTTACATATTTACTTGGCACCGTTAATTGAAATTCTTCTGTACTTTTTTGATTGGGCTTATCAATAATAGGCAGCCATACTGATGTGCCTTCAGTTTCACCTTGGGTCCAAATTTGTATAGGCATACTACTGTCTTTGCCTAATGGGTTAATGAAGTATAAGCCTTTTGCATCGTTTATAGCTGCACTGCCCTTGCTTTTAAACTCATTTGGCTTAGCAGTATATTTAATGAACACAGTATATTTTTCAGCAGGCTTGTAAGTCTTGTCTAATTGTATTTTAATAATAAGTCCGTCATAAGTATATTTAAGTGAAGTGGTTTTATTATTCCTCATTAAGCCCACCTGATGAATGTCCATACCCTTTGCATCCAAGTTTAGGGTACTAATTGCCTTTAAATAAGGACGAAGATTCAACCAAACTTCTCCATTTAATTGTGACTTTGTATAATTAAAACTAGCTACTAATTTAGTATGTACTAATTCATTTTCTTTAGAAGGAACGCCGCGGTAAATTTTTTTCCAACTAGTATCTTCAATCTCTTTAAAGTCATGCTTGTCCTGTGCTGTAGCGTTTAAGCTAATCGCAATCACTAATAAATTGAATATTAAAATTTTTCTCATCGTCCTAATTTTTTGCATTACATCAAATGCGTATTTGATGCAACTAAGTTACTTATAAAAAAATAACTAGCTTAGCAGTATAAAATAATTATTAATGGCCAGGTATTTTCTTGAAGTTTCTTATGATGGTAGTTTGTTTGGTGGATTTCAAATTCAGGCCAATCAACAAACCATTCAAGGGGAAATAGAAAAAGCCCTAGAAACCATATTCAGAACACCCGTTTCATTAACTGGAGCTTCCAGAACCGATGCAGGTGTGCACGGATTGCAAAACTTTTTTCACTTTGATACCCATCTGCAAATAGAGTCAAAACATATATATAATATGAATGCGCTCTTGCTTAAAACAATTGTGGTGAAGAATATTTATGCAGTACCTGACGATGCACATGCAAGGTTTGATGCTATTAAAAGGGCTTACTTATATAAGATACACACCCAGAAAAACCCTTTTTTAGAGGGGAGGTCCTGGTATTATCCATTTCCTGTGAACATGGAACTCATGCAAGAAGCGACTAAAAGCTTATTAACCTACACTCATTTTGAGACTTTTTCAAAGAAAAGTACCCAGGTAAATACCTTTGAATGCCATATTACAAAGGCTGTTTGGGAGATGACAGAAGACGGATATACCTTTCATATTGAGTCGAACCGCTTCTTAAGAGGCATGATTCGTGGACTAGTGGGCACCCTTTTACAGGTAGGCCGAGGCCAAATTAGCCTTGAAAAATGGCATGAAATAGTGCTTTCCAACAACGAACAGCTGGCCGATTTCTCCACTCCGGCCCACGGATTATATTTATCTCTAATAGATTACCCTTCTTTTTTGAAAAAAATTGTCTAGGCTATAAAGCCTACTAGTATTGGGTTTGATCTGCTAATGCACAGATTTTGAACCCTTTGAACGTAAAAAATTACAAAATAGTATACAATATATTTGGATAGTAGCTATGGCTGCTTATCTTTGCCGCCCGCTAACGATAAAAGCTCGTAAAACGGATTGTTCTTCGAGGTAATTTTCCAGCAAAATAAAGACTAAAAAACTTTAAAATACTTTCACCAATAATTGGTGGAACTAAATAACAGCTGTATCTTTGCCCTCCCTCTTCAAAAAAAGAGTAGCTCTTCGAAATTATATCGCCTATTTTATGAATGATTAATTTATTATTAATTTATTTTTCTCACCATAAAGTTTGGCTATAAATATAAATGTGCCTACCTTTGCAGCCCCTATGAATAATAGGATGCAAAAAAAGCACAAAAGATCTTTGAAAGTTTGGAAACAATAGTAACTGTATTCTTGATAAAATACAGGTAAAGGTTTAAGCATCAACAAGAATTATATCAGACGTTAATTTTAATTTATTGAGATTGATAGTCAGATCAAACAACATTTACAATGGAGAGTTTGATCCTGGCTCAGGATGAACGCTAGCGGCAAGCTTAATACATGCAAGTCGAGGGGCAGCATGAAGTAGCAATACTTTGATGGCGACCGGCAAACGGGTGCGGAACACGTACACAACCTTCCTTTTAGTGGGGAATAGCCCAGAGAAATTTGGATTAATACCCCGTAACATAACGATGTGGCATCACATTGTTATTATAGCTTCGGCGCTAGATGATGGGTGTGCGTATGATTAGATAGTTGGCGAGGTAACGGCTCACCAAGTCTACGATCATTAGCTGATGTGAGAGCATGATCAGCCACACGGGCACTGAGACACGGGCCCGACTC